>WXFE01000044.1 GCA_009881065.1 Bacteroidales bacterium
ATAAGCGGGAGTAGCTCAGTTGGCAGAGCATTAGCCTTCCAAGCTAAGGGCCGCGGATTCGAATTCCGTCTCCCGCTCAGCATGCCGATGTAGCTCAGGGGTAGAGCACTTCCTTGGTAAGGAAGGGGTCATGAGTTCAACTCTCATCATCGGCTCAAACGATTTTGGATGTAAGTTTAAATTAATAAGCTTTTATTATGGCAAAAGAAAAATTTGACAGGTCGAAGCCACACGTAAACATCGGAACGATCGGTCACGTCGACCACGGCAAGACCACCCTGACGGCTGCTATTACGATGGTTCTCGCAAAGAAGGGTCTCTCGGAAATAAGGGACTTTGATTCAATTGACAATGCTCCGGAGGAAAAGGAAAGGGGTATTACCATCAACACTTCGCACGTTGAATATTCAACGGCAAACCGTCACTATGCACACGTTGACTGTCCGGGTCACGCTGACTATGTGAAGAACATGGTTACCGGTGCTGCCCAGATGGACGGTGCCATCATCGTTGTTGCCGCCACTGACGGCCCGATGCCCCAGACACGTGAACATATCCTTCTGGCACGCCAGGTGAATGTACCGAGGATTGTTGTCTTCCTCAACAAGGTTGACCTTGTTGATGATGAGGAACTTATTGACCTCGTTGAAATGGAAGTGCGTGATCTGCTCTCATTCTACAAGTTTGATGGTGACAATGCTCCCGTCATCCGCGGTTCAGCACTCGGTGCAATGAACCAGGAACCGAAGTGGGAAGAGAAGGTTATGGAACTGATGGATGCAGTTGACGAATACATCCCCATTCCTCCCCGTGACAACGAGAAGCCTTTCCTGATGCCTGTTGAAGATATCTTCTCAATCACAGGCCGTGGTACGGTTGCTACCGGCCGTATCGAAACCGGTATCGTTCACACCGGCGACGAGCTTGAGATTGTCGGCCTTGGTTCAGAGAAGCGCAAGACCGTTTGCACCGGAGTTGAAATGTTCCGCAAGATTCTTGACCAGGGTGAAGCAGGTGACAACGTTGGTCTGCTCCTCCGCGGCGTTGACAAGAAAGAGATCAAGAGAGGTCATGTGCTTGCAAAACCGGGTTCAATAACACCCCATACCAGGTTCAAGGCAGAGGTCTACGTTCTCAAGAAAGAGGAAGGCGGTCGTCATACCCCGTTCCACAACAGCTACCGTCCGCAGTTCTATCTCCGTACCCTTGACATTACCGGCGAAATCAAGCTCCCGGAAGGCGTTGAGATGGTTATGCCCGGTGATAACGTGACAATCACTGTTGAGCTCATTTACCCGGTTGCAATCAACAAGGGTCTCCGTTTCGCAATTCGCGAAGGCGGCCGTACTGTTGGTGCAGGCGCAGTAGTTGAGATCCTCAACTAAGACCTTATATTATATAAGTAAAATGGTAACCGTGCGCACAGGTGTACGGTTACCATCTGAAATGTACACGGGTGTAGCTCAGTTGGTAGAGCACTGGTCTCCAAAACCAGGTGTCGGGAGTTCGAGTCTCTCCTCCCGTGCTAAACGGAACTCTTGTTATGAAGATAGGAACATACTTTAAAGAATCGTATAATGAACTCGTGCACAAGGTGACATGGCCTTCATGGAATGAACTCCAGAGTAGCGCAACCCTTGTACTCATCACCTCAGTCATCCTGGCTATTGTCATCTGGGCAATGGACTTCTTTTTTGACAAGGTCATGGGTTTTGTATATGATCTGTTATATTAAAATTCATAACGGTCACAGATGAGTGAAAACGTTAAGAAGTGGTATGTGCTCCGGGCTATAGGCGGCAAGGAGAAAAAGGTCAAGGAGTACCTTGACAATGAAATTGCACGCCGTAACCTGCAGGATTATATCTCGCAGGTGCTGATACCGATGGAGAAGGTTTACCAGATCCGTTCGGGCAAAAAGGTGAGCAAGGAGCGTACATTCTTCCCGGGATATGTCATTGTGGAGGCTGCACTCGTAGGTGAGGTACCGCACATCCTCAGGAATGTCCCCAACGTGCTCGGATTCCTCGGCTCACAGTCAGGAGAGCCCATACCAATGCGGAAGGCTGAGGTCAACCGCATTCTTGGAAAAGTAGATGAACTGGCAGCCAGTGAGGAGGAACTCAATGTTCCGTTCGTGGTGGGCGAGACGGTAAAAGTAATAGACGGCCCCTTCAACAGCTTCACCGGCGTAATTGAAGAGGTCAATGAAGAGAAGCGCAAGCTCAAGGTAATGGTCAAGATCTTCGGACGCAAGACCCCGCTCGAGCTCAGCTTCATGCAGGTAGAGAAAGAAAATTGAGGAATTAAGGAAATTGACGGCCGTGAATTATAATGCTTCCTTAAGCGGCTGTCATGCTCTCGCTATAAACAATGCAAATTTTTAATTTATGGCAAAAGAAGTTGCTGGATTAATCAAATTACAGATTAAAGGCGGAGCAGCCAATCCATCTCCACCCGTTGGGCCCGCACTGGGCTCCAAAGGTGTGAATATCATGGAGTTTTGCAAACAGTTCAATGCCCGGACACAGGACAAGGCGGGGAAGGTCATCCCGGTAATCATTACCGTGTATACCGACAAGTCATTTGATTTTGTCACAAAGACCCCTCCCATTGCCGTTCAGCTGATAGAAGCCTCAAAGGCAAAGAAAGGCTCACCAGAGCCCAACCGTGCCAGGGTGGCATCAGTGACATGGAATCAGGTAAAGGCTATTGCTGAGGATAAAATGCAGGATCTGAACTGCTTTACCCTCGAATCCGCGATGAAGATGGTGGCTGGGACAGCCAGAAGTATGGGTATCGCCGTAACAGGCGCATTCCCCGGTAATTAATAAATTAAGTGAATAGAAATGGCTAAGCTTACCAGGAATCAGAAGTTTGCCCTTGCGAAAATTGAGCATGGCAAACTCTATACTTTGTCAGAAGCGGCAGCATTGGTAAAAGATATCACTACTACAAAGTTTGATGCCTCTGTTGATATTGACGTCAGGCTTGGGATTGACCCCCGCAAATCGAATCAGATGGTTCGTGGCGTTGTCTCCCTTCCTAACGGCACGGGTAAGGTGGTCAGGGTTCTCGCCCTGGTAACCCCCGACAAGGAGGCTGAAGCAAGAGAAGCAGGCGCAGATCACGTGGGGCTTGATGAGTGGATTGAAAAGATCAAGGCAGGCTGGACAGATGTTGATGTCATTATTACAATGCCCTCAGTAATGGGTAAGATAGGTCAGCTGGGACGTATACTCGGTCCCCGTGGTCTCATGCCGAACCCCAAAAGCGGTACGGTAACCATGGAGGTCGGTAAGGCTGTAAAGGAGGTTAAGCAGGGAAAAATCGACTTTAAAGTAGATAAAGCCGGTATAGTACATGCTTCTATCGGGAAAGTATCTTTCGAACCTCATAAGATCGTTGAAAACGCAAGGGAATTCCTCTTTATGATCAACAAGCTCAAACCCGCGTCAGCGAAAGGAACATACGTCAGAAGTATCTTCCTCTCGAGTACAATGAGCCCGGGCCTGAAGGTTGATCCCAGGAGCCTTGATGTTTAACCGTAAGCACTAATGCAGAGATTATGAGAAGAGAAGAAAAAGCCGATATAATTAACAGTCTGGCTGCTACCCTGCAGGAGTACAGCCACTTTTACCTGACTGACACTGCAGAGCTGAATGCTGCTGATACCAGTGACCTCAGAAGGAAGTGTTTTGAGAACCAGATCAAGCTGGTTGTCGTGAAGAACACTCTCCTGAAAAGGGCCCTGGAGCAGTCGGGCCTCGAGTGCGGAGAATTGTTCCCCATGCTTAAGGGCTCAACTGCAGTCATGTTCTCGAATAGCGGAAACACTCCTGCCAAATTGATCCAGGAGTTCCGCAAATCGCATCCGAAACCCCTGATCAAGGGAGCATTCGTGGAATCATCCATTTACACCGGTGACAACCTCCTTGAGACCCTCGTGGCACTCAAGTCAAGGGAAGAACTTATTGGTGATATCATCATGCTCCTTCAGTCACCCGCGAAGAATGTCATCTCCGCGCTGCAGTCAGGAGGTTCCACAATCCATGGTGTTCTGGAAACACTGTCAAAAAAAGAATAATCAATTAGTTAATCAAATTAAAAATTCCTATAAAAATGGCAGATCTTAAGAAATTTGCAGAAGAGTTGGTGAACTTAACCGTGAAAGAGGTTAATGAGCTTGCAAAAATACTGAAAGAAGAGTACGGCATTGAACCTGCAGCAGCAGCAGTTGCAGTAGCAGCTCCCGCAGCAGCTGGCGAAGGTGCCCCGGCAGCAGCCGAGAAGACTTCGTTTGATGTTATCCTCAAGAGTGCAGGCGCTCAGAAGCTTCAGATCGTCAAGCTGGTGAAGGACCTTACCGGCCTTGGCCTGAAAGAAGCAAAAGCTGTTGTTGATGCCGCTCCCGGTCCTGTGAAAGAGGGTATATCAAAGGAAGAGGCTGAGAATATCAAGAAAACATTGGAAGAATCAGGAGCTGAAGTTGAACTTAAATAAGTTATACCTGATTACCGGGTTTACAGGTTTAGTTCCGCCACCAGGCGGAGCTAAGCCTTTTTGTCATTTTTCATAAGTTCACTTAATCCTACCATCAATGTCCTCAAGAAATACAGAACGAATTAGTTTCGCATCCAAGAAAGATCAGCTTGATTACCCTGATTTTCTTGAGATTCAATTAAAATCTTTTTCCGAGTTCTTTCAACTCGGAACAACACCCGAGAACAGGAGGAAAGAGGGCCTTTCAAAGGTCTTCATGGAGAACTTCCCCATTACCGATACCAGGAATAACTTCGTGCTTGAATTCCTGGACTATTCAATTGACCCTCCAAGATATACCATAGAGGAGTGTATCGAGAGGGGGCTGACCTTCAGCGTACCGCTCAAGGCAAAGCTGAAACTTTACTGTACCGATCCTGAGCACGAGGATTTTGACACCGTCATCCAGGACGTCTACCTGGGTGTGTTGCCATATATGACGGAACGTGGTACGTTTGTCATCAACGGCGCAGAAAGAGTAGTCGTGTCACAGCTCCACAGGTCGCCCGGCGTATTCTTCGGCCAGAGCATCCATGCCAACGGCACCAAACTCTACTCCGCAAGGATTATCCCCTTCAAGGGCTCATGGATAGAGTTCGCCACTGACATCAATAACGTGATGTACGCCTACATTGACAGGAAGAAGAAGCTGCCTGTCACCACACTCCTCAGGGCTATCGGCTTTGAGAGCGACAAGGATATTCTCGAGATATTCAACCTCGCTGAGGAACATAAGGTCTCAAAGGCAAGCATCAGGAAGCTGGTTGGCCGCAAGCTGGCGGCCAGGGTGCTTCGTACCTGGATTGAGGATTTCGTTGATGAGGACACCGGCGAGGTGGTCTCCATCGAACGTAACGAGGTGGTTCTTGACAGGGAAACAATCATTGAAAATGAGCATATTGACCTGATAGTTGATTCAGGGGCCAAGTCAATCCTGCTTCACCGCGATGATGTAAGCCTCTCTGACTATGCCATTATATACAATACGCTGCAGAAAGACCCCTGCAACTCGGAGAAGGAGGCAGTGCTCTATATCTACCGTCAGCTGCGAAATGCCGAGCCGCCGGATGAGGCTACCGCACGTGACATCATTGAAAAGCTGTTCTTCTCTGACAAGAGGTATGACCTGGGCGATGTCGGTCGATTCCGCATCAACCGCAAGCTCAACCTCAACATTGATATGAACACCAGGATCCTCACAAAAGAGGATATCATTGCAATAATTCATTATCTCATCGAACTCATCAACTCGAAGACAGATGTTGACGATATCGACCACCTGAGCAACAGGAGGGTCCGTACAGTGGGCGAGCAGCTCTCGGCACAGTTCAGCGTGGGGCTGGCACGTATGGCACGTACCATCCGCGAACGAATGAATGTACGTGACAACGAAGTCTTCACGCCTGTTGACCTGATCAACTCGAAGACACTCTCGTCAGTCATCAACTCCTTCTTCGGCACTAACCAGTTGTCGCAGTTCATGGATCAGACAAACCCGCTTGCCGAGATAACCCACAAGCGCCGTCTCTCGGCTCTCGGCCCCGGCGGTCTGTCACGTGAGCGTGCAGGATTCGAGGTCCGAGACGTGCACTACACGCACTACGGCCGCCTCTGTCCCATTGAAACTCCTGAAGGACCGAACATCGGACTTATTTCATCACTGTGCGTCTATGCACGCATCAATGAGCTCGGATTCATTGAGACTCCCTACCGTGACGTACATGACGGCAGGGTGAACCTCAACAATGATGATGTGAAGTGGCTTACCGCGGAGGATGAGGAGCATCTCACCGTGGCACAGGCCAACGCGCCGGTGAATGATGACGGCACCTTTGTCAATCCCAGGGCCAAGTCAAGGCTTGGGGCTGACTACCCCTTCGAGGAGATATCAAAAGTGCAGATGATGGACGTTGCGCCGAACCAGATAGCATCGATAGCAGCATCACTGATCCCCTTCCTTGAGCATGACGACGCCAACAGGGCGCTCATGGGATCGAACATGATGCGCCAGGCGGTGCCGCTGATAAGGCCCGAAGCCCCGATTGTGGGCACAGGACTCGAAGAACAGGTGATCAAGGACTCACGAATCCTCATAGTGGCTGAAGGTGACGGCGTGGTTGAATATGTTGACGCAAACGAGATCGTTGTCCGCTACAGCAGGACAGACGAAGAGAAATTCGTCAGCTTTGACGATGACGTTAAGCGTTACCTGCTTCCCAAGTATCACAAGACCAACCAGAACACTACAATCAACCTGGTCCCCATCGTCAGGAAGGGAGAAAAGGTGGTTAAGGGACAGGTGCTCACGGAGGGTTATGGCACCAAGAGCGGCGAGCTGGCCCTCGGCCGTAACCTCAAGGTGGCATTCATGCCCTGGAAGGGCTACAACTTCGAGGATGCCATCGTGATAAGCGAAAAAGTTGTCCAGGAAGACATCTTCACCTCGGTTCACATTGATGAATACCTCCTTGAAGTGCGTGACACCAAGCGCGGGATGGAGGAACTCACCTCAGACATACCCAACGTCAGCGAGGAGGCAACAAAGGATCTTGATGAGAACGGACTTATCCGCATCGGAGCACATATCAAACCCGGTGACATACTCATCGGCAAGATCACTCCCAAAGGCGAATCCGATCCTTCTCCCGAGGAAAAACTCCTCAGGGCAATATTCGGCGACAAGGCCGGTGATGTGAAGGATGCATCCCTCAAGGCCGGCCCGTCACTCGAGGGTGTTGTCATAGACAAGAAACTGTTTACCAGGGCTATAAAAGACCGCAAGTCAAAGACAGCCGAGAAACCACTGCTTGACAAGATCGATGCTGACTTCAACAGGTCGGTTGACGAGCTGAAGGCAAGGCTGGTGGACAAGATCTTTATCCTTGTCAATGGCAAGACATCACAGGGAGTAAAGGATTATCTCAATGTAGACATTATCCCCAAGGGTGCAAAGTTCACCCTCAAGCAGCTCCAGGAGATTGATTACATGAACATCAATCCCAACAAGTGGACCACTGACAAGAAGAAGAATGACAGCATTAAGCAGCTTCTTCACAACTATGTGATCAAGTACAAGGAGATTGACGGTGTCTATAAGAGGAGGAGGTACAACATTACCATCGGTGATGAGCTTCCCGCAGGTATTGTCAGGCTTGCCAAGGTATATATCGCCAAGAAGCGCAAGATAAGGGTTGGCGACAAGATGGCCGGGCGCCATGGCAACAAGGGTATTGTGGCCAAGATAGTAAGGCAGGAAGACATGCCTTTCCTGGCTGACGGTACACCTGTAGATATTGTTCTCAACCCGCTTGGTGTGCCTTCGCGAATGAACCTCGGCCAGATCTACGAGACTGTTCTCGGATGGGCCGGCAAGGAGCTGGGAATGAAGTTTTCAACACCCATCTTTGACGGTGCGCAGCAGGATGAGATCAATGAACTCACCGGGAAGGCAGGCCTTCCGAAGAACGGAACCACCTATCTCTATGATGGCGGCACAGGCGAGCGGTTTGACCAGCCGGCAACGGTGGGTATGATCTATATGCTCAAGCTGGGCCACATGGTTGATGACAAGATGCATGCCCGTTCAATAGGGCCCTATTCGCTCATCACCCAGCAGCCCCTCGGAGGCAAGGCCCAGTTTGGCGGACAGAGATTCGGAGAGATGGAGGTCTGGGCACTCGAGGCATTCGGCGCAGCCCATATCCTTCAGGAGATACTGACCATCAAGTCTGATGACGTGATTGGAAGGGCCAAGGCTTACGAAGCAATAGTCAAGGGCGAACCGATGCCGATGCCCGGCATCCCGGAGTCGCTGAACGTGCTGCTGCATGAACTGCGCGGGCTCGGACTGAGCATCAACCTTGAATAATTAAGCTGAGGATTCACACAAGATAAAAACGAAAGCATAATATGTCATTCAGAAGGGATAACAAACAGAAGACCAGCTATTCGAAGATTTCAATCGGGCTGGCATCGCCGGAGGAGATTCTTGACAAGTCAAGCGGCGAGGTCCTGAAGCCTGAGACAATAAACTACCGTACCTACAAGCCTGAACGTGACGGCCTCTTCTGTGAGAGGATCTTCGGACCGGTAAAGGATTATGAATGCCATTGCGGGAAATACAAGAGGATACGTTACAAGGGTATCGTCTGTGACCGCTGCGGCGTTGAGGTGACGGAGAAGAAGGTAAGACGCGAGCGCATGGGACATATCTCCCTGGTCGTTCCCGTAGCCCATATATGGTATTTCAGGTCGCTGCCCAACAAGATCGGTTACCTGCTGGGCCTGCCGACGAAGAAGCTTGACAGCATTATCTACTATGAGAGGTATGTAGTCATCAATCCGGGTGTCAAAGCTGCCGACGGAGTCAAGTATCTTGATTTTCTCTCGGAAGAGGAGTACATGGAGATAGTGGAGACCCTGCCGAAAGAGAACCAGTATCTTGATGATGACCATCCTGACAAGTTCGTGGCAGATATGGGAGCAGAAGCCCTCTACAAGCTTCTCGCCAGGCTCGATCTTGATGAGCTTTCATATTCGCTTCGCCATCGCGCAAACACTGAGACATCACAGCAGCGCAAGAGCGAGGCTCTCAAGAGACTTCAGGTTGTTGAAGCCTTCAGGGAGTCAAGGAACGTCAACAGGCCCGAGTGGATGATCGTCAAGATAGTGCCGGTCATACCGCCCGAACTGAGGCCTCTTGTTCCTCTTGATGGCGGCCGTTTTGCGACAAGCGATCTTAATGATCTCTACAGAAGGGTCATCATCCGTAACAACCGCCTCAAGAGACTGATAGAGATCAAGGCGCCGGAAGTCATTCTCCGCAATGAAAAGAGAATGCTCCAGGAGGCTATTGACTCTCTGTTTGATAACTCACGCAAGGCCAACGCCGTCAAGACCGACGCCAACAGGCCTCTCAAGTCGCTCTCTGACAGCCTCAAGGGCAAGCAGGGACGCTTCCGCCAGAACCTTCTCGGCAAGAGGGTTGATTACTCCGCACGTTCGGTTATCGTCGTGGGCCCGGAGCTCAAGCTTCACGAGACAGGTATCCCGAAGGATATGGCAGCCGAGCTCTACAAGCCGTTTATTATCCGCAAGCTCATTGAGCGCGGCATTGTCAAGACTGTAAAGAGCGCGAAGAAGATCGTCGACCGCAAGGACCCGGTTGTATGGGATATCCTCGAAAACGTTCTCAAGGGACACCCGGTGTTGCTGAACCGTGCACCGACACTTCACAGGCTGGGTATCCAGGCCTTCCAGCCGAAGCTGATTGAAGGCAAGGCAATCCAGCTGCACCCGCTTGTCTGTACGGCTTTCAACGCCGACTTCGACGGTGACCAGATGGCGGTTCACCTGCCCCTCGGCAACGCCGCAATACTTGAGGCACAGATGCTGATGCTCGCATCGCACAACATACTCAACCCGGCCAACGGTGCGCCTATTACAGTGCCCTCACAGGACATGGTCCTCGGGCTTTACTATATCACCAAGGCCCGCAAGAGCACTGAGACCATCAAGGTCAAGGGAGAAGGAACAGTGTTCTATTCACCCGAAGAGGTACGCATTGCATATAACGAAAACAAGGTTGACCTCCATGCAATGATCAGGGTCAAGGTGAATGACATAGTTGACGGACAGAAGGTCAATCACTTGATTGATACCACTGTAGGCCGCGTTCTCTTCAATGAGTACGTGCCCGAGGAGGTTGGTTTTATCAATGAACTGCTGACGAAGAAGTCATTGAGGGACATCATCGGAACAGTACTGAAGAAGTCAGGAACTGCCAAAACCGCAGAATTCCTTGATGCAATCAAGGATCTCGGGTTCAGGATGGCATTTATCGGCGGCCTCTCGTTCAACCTTGACGACGTTATAATTCCGAAAGAAAAGGAGTTGTTCGTCCAGGAAGGTTACGAGCAGGTTGAGGAGGTGCTTGCCAACTACAGCATGGGCTTTATCACCAACAATGAAAGGTACAATCAGATCATCGATATCTGGACCCATGTCAATGCCCGCCTTACGCAGAGCCTCATGAAGCAGTTGTCAAATGACAAGCAGGGCTTCAACTCGGTTTACATGATGCTTGACTCGGGTGCAAGGGGCTCGAAGGAGCAGATACGTCAGCTCTCGGGAATGAGGGGGCTTATGGCCAAGCCTCAGAAATCAGGCGCCAGCGGCTCGGAGATCATCGAGAACCCGATCCTTTCGAACTTCAAGGAAGGGCTGTCGGTACTTGAGTATTTCATCTCCACCCACGGTGCCCGCAAGGGTCTTGCTGACACAGCCCTCAAGACTGCTGATGCAGGCTATCTTACACGCCGTCTTGTTGACGTTTCCCAGGATGTCATCATCACCGAGGAGGACTGCGGAACGCTGCGCGGACTGGTTGCCACGGCAATCAAGAACAACGAGGATATAGTTGAATCACTGTATGAAAGGATCCTTGGCCGCACAACCGTGCATAACATCTACCATCCGCTTACCGGAGAGCTTATCATCTCCTCAGGGGAGGAGATCACGGAGGAGGTTGCCGACAAAATTGACCAGTCGCCCATTGAACAGGTAGAGATACGTTCGGTTCTTACCTGTGAGTCGAAGAAGGGTGTCTGTGCCAAGTGTTATGGCCGTAACCTCGCCACCGGAAGGATGGTGCAGAAGGGTGAAGCTGTAGGTGTGATTGCCGCACAGAGTATAGGTGAGCCCGGCACACAGCTTACCCTCCGTACGTTCCACGTCGGTGGTACTGCCTCGAACATCACTACAGAATCAAGCCTTATTGCAAGGTATGGTGGCATTGCAATGATTGATGAACTGAGAACCGTTGCCAAAAAGGATCCCGAGAAGGGGGAATACAACATTGTCATCGGCCGGCTTGCCGAACTCAGGATTGTTGACAAAACCACTGGTATAGCGCTTACTACACATACCATTCCTTACGGCAGCAGGTTGTATATAAAGCCAAACCAGGAGGTGGAGAAGGGTCAGCTGATATGCGAATGGGATCCGTTCAACGCGGTTATTATCTCTGAAGTATCCGGCAAGGTGTCATTTGATTATCTCATAGAAGGCGTGACCTACCGTGAGGAGTCAGACGAGCAGACAGGCTTCAAGGAGAAGGTGATCATTGAGAGCAGGGACAAGACCAAGAACCCGACCATCAAGATCATGACTTCCGAGGGAGTTGAGATCAAATCATACAACCTGCCGGTGGGAGCCCACCTGGTTACCGACCTCAACAAACTGGTTGAAGCCGGTGATACTATTGTCAAGATACCGAGGGCAGTAGGAAAGTCCGGTGACATCACCGGAGGTCTGCCCAGGGTTACCGAGCTGTTTGAGGCACGGAACCCCTCCAACCCGGCTATCGTGACCGAGATTGACGGTGAGGTTACCTACGGAAAGATCAAGAGGGGTAACAGGGAGATAACCATCACATCCAAGTCAGGTGAGATGAAGAAGTACCTTGTGCCGCTGTCAAAACAGATCCTTGTGCAGGAGAATGACTATGTAAGGGCAGGAACATCACTCTCTGACGGTGCAATTACACCTGCAGACATCCTTGCCATCAAGGGGCCCACAAAGGTCCAGGAGTATATTGTCAATGAGATCCAGGAGGTCTACCGTCTCCAGGGTGTGAAGATCAATGACAAGCACTTTGAGACTATCGTCAGGCAGATGATGCGTAAGGTTGAGATAATTGACCCGGGTGACACCAAGTTCCTTGAGCGGCAGATTGTTGACAAGCTGGAGTTCATGGATGAGAATGACTGGGTATATGGAAAGAAGATTGTCCTGGAACCGGGCGACAGCCAGACACTGAAGCCGGGCATGGTAATCACAGCCCGCAAGCTCAGGGATGAAAACTCACTGCTCAAGCGCCGTGACCTCAAGCTGATTGAATCAAGGGATGCAGTACCCGCTACATCACAGCAGGTGCTTCAGGGTATTACCCGTGCTGCACTCCAGACAAGCAGCTTCTTCTCTGCAGCATCATTCCAGGAGACTACCAAGGTCCTCAATGAGGCTGCCATCCTCGGGAAGGTAGACTATCTTGAGGGTCTTAAGGAGAATGTCATCGTCGGACACCTCATCCCGGCCGGTACGGGCCTCAGGGAGTACAACAACATGATTGTAGGTTCTCTCGATGATTATGAATCACTCGTACGCGCCGGGCAGAGTCCCGTCGAAGTGGAACAGGATTAAAACCAGGGGATTATGTCAGACATCAAGAATCAGAGCCAGTTTAACATTGAACTCGGAGAGGATGTTGCCGGGGGTATCTATTCCAACCTGGCAATCATAACCCACTCTCCGGCGGAGTTTGTAATTGATTTCGTCCGGATCATGCCGGGTGTGCCCAAGCCCAAGGTCAGGTCGAGAATCATCCTGACTCCTGAACATGCCAAGCGGCTTGTGGCTG
The DNA here is from genome assembly GCA_009881065.1 of Bacteroidales bacterium. Lineage (GTDB taxonomy): Bacteria > Bacteroidota > Bacteroidia > Bacteroidales > VadinHA17 > SR-FBR-E99. The sequence continues at coordinate 12,962 of WXFE01000044.1, forward strand.
CACTGAATGACAATATTGCAAAGTATGAGGCTGTTAACGGCCCGATACGCGAAGTCAAGGGATCAGGCCCTGTCATGCCGGTTACTTTTGGCGGACCGACAGCACAGGCATGATGCATGAACATACTGAACTTAAGCCGGTTGTGAAAATAACCGGCTTATTTGTTTGCAGGAAGGAAAAATTAGCATTATTTTGTAACGTCTAAACAGCTCAGAATCATGAAAAGAAGCAGGATATTGGCCACAGTGGGCCTGGTTTTGGCAGTTGCCGCACTGGTTGCAATGACATCGGGCTGCAAGAAACAACTAAAGTGCGGCTGTGACGGTGATGCCATTGATTCCCTGAAACTGGAAAACGTTTATATAACATATGATGCAGTCAACAAGACTGCATATTTCACAAGGGTCTGGAATCCGTATGGGACATATTATTTCTGTAATCCCTCGAAATGGATTGATGAGTTGACCAAATACAATAATGGAGAGGAGATACTGTTGTCAGGGGAGTTCTTTTATGATTGCAGCTACGTGATGTACAGCAGTAACTCATATTATAACTATCCGCCGATGTACCAGGTGATGGTTACGGCGGTGGCTCCCCATGAATGGGGAAAATGATGCGCCAATTGACGCAATGATCTGCCAGCAACGGTGTCTGTCTACAAAATATCCTTCATTGGAGCGGGTAATGTGGCTGAGTCACTTGCCACAGGACTGGCAGCTGCTGGTCACAGAATAGTATCCGTTGCCTCACGGAACGGAATAAGCGCCCGTGAGCTGGCTCAAAAAACAGGAGCCGGATACCGGCATGATCTTACTGTTCCGGACGAATGTGATCTCCTTCTGATCTGTGTCACCGACAGGTCAGTTGCCGAAGTTGCTGCCTCAGTAATCACACACCCTGATACAGTCATTGCCCACACAGCAGGCAGTATTCCTCTCGAAGCCCTGGGGCGGACGACCGGTGCGGGTGTATTTTATCCGTTGCAGACCTTTACCAAAGCCTTTCCTCCTGATTTGCGCAAAGTGCCGTTCTTCATTGAGGCCACTGACAGCAAGGCCATTGAGGTGCTCAGGAACACAGGTGAGAGCATCGGGGCCGGGGTGTGGGAGTGTGACTCGGAGAGCAGAAAAAAGCTTCACCTGGCTGCTGTCTTTACAAACAACTTCTCAAACTTTATGATGACAGTCGGTGAGGCAGTTGCCAGGGAAGCCGGCATTGACCCGGTACTGCTCAGGCCCCTGATGGAGGAGACGGCGCGCAAGGCTCTCCGTTCAGGCCCTGAAGCCGCACAGACCGGGCCTGCTGTGCGACATGACACAGGCACAGTGAAAAGTCATATCGAATTGCTATCTTTCTCACCACAATACCAGAAACTCTACCGGCTTGTCAGCAGGATGATTGCCGGACATTACAGGAAAAGAAAAAAATGACGAATTTCAAGGAAGAGCTCCGGGGAGTAAAAGCCTTTGTCTTTGATATCGACGGGGTGCTGTCTAAACAGACTATCGCTCTTTCGGTACGGGGCATGCCCCTCAGAACCGTAAATCTCAGAGACGGATATGCAATCCAGCTGGCTGTCAAGAAGGGGTATCACGTGGGGGTGATCTCCGGAGCCAATTCAAGGGAGTATATTACAAGACTTAAGGCGCTGGGCGTCAATGATATATTCCTGAACTCGCGCATCAAGAAGGAGAGCATGAAGGAGCTGGCAGAACGGTGGAATGTGGAGCTGAAGAGTGTCCTCTACATGGGCGACGACATCCCTGACTTTGAGGTGATGAAAATGGTTGGCCTTCCGGCCTGTCCGGCCGATGCCGACAGTGAAATAAAGCAGATAGCCGTTTACATTTCAGATAAAAATGGAGGAGAGGGATGCGTGCGCGATGTGATTGAGCAGGCGCTGAGGCTCCACAAAAACTGGATGGACTATGAAGCATTCTCGTGGTGAGAGATTAAATGACCTTCTGAATCTTGTCAGGCTGCCAAACCTTCTGGTAGTAGCCATGACAATGATGCTGATGAGATATGCCATCATCAGGCCGCTCCTGGGAGCTGTCCAGGTGACAATGGCCGGAGATCCCGGAACTTTGGTTGCCATGGACTTCCGCCTCAGCTGGTTTGACTTCCTCATACTTGTGATCTCAACCTGCCTTATAACTGCAGCAGGATATGTGATCAACGACTATTTCGATATCCGGGCTGACCTGATCAACAGGGGAACCATCATTGTCGGGAACACCATTACCAGGCGCATGGCAATGATGTATCACAACGTGTTCAATTTACTTGGCGTTATAGGCGGGATATACGTATCTGCACGAATAGGTTATGTATGGCTGGGGATCTTTTTTATACTGATATCCGGGCTGCTTTACTTCTATTCGGCCACCTACAAACGGCAGTTCCTTATAGGAAACATTATCGTGGCGCTGCTGGTAGCAATGGTGCCAATGCTGGTGGTAGTGTATGATGCAGCACCTGTTTATGTCTACTATTCACAAGCCTCCACCGGCTTCCCGGGTGTGGCCATACTTTTCTGGTGGGTTGGCGGATTCGCCCTGTTTGCATTCCTTACAACCCTCATCCGCGAGATAATAAAGGATATGGAAGATTGTGAAGGTGACCGTGAGACAGGCAGAAAAACGCTGCCGGTGATATCAGGGCTCACGGTAAGCAAGGTCATTGTTGTCATTCTGTCAGTTATAACCGTGGCATTGCTTTATTATGTCTGGTACAGGCATCTCCATGACACCGTCACCCTTGTCTATATCTCGATTCTCCTGGCGGTTCCGCTGGTGGCAGTGATTGTCAGGGTGCTCACCTCGAGCGAAAAGAGGCATCTTACGCTTGCAAGCAGGCTGATGAAGCTTATCATGCTGGCAGGAATACTATACTCACTTGTTGCAGGAGCAATTATCTCTTCAGGAAAAATTCTTTAGAGTGTTTTCAGACAGATTGCAGAACTTTGACCTTATCCTTGCCTCGTCGTCACCAAGGCGCAGGCAGCTCATGGAAGAGGCCGGATTCAGGTTCAGGGTGGTTGCCATCAGATTTGAAGAAACCCAGCCATCTCATCTCAGGGGAAAGGAAATCGCCGAGTTCCTGGCGGCAGGCAAGTCGGCCTCATGGGATAAGCCGCTTGCTCCGGGGCAGGTGCTGATCACCGCTGACACCATCGTCTGGTGCCATGATGAAAACCTGGGCAAGCCTGCCGATGATGCGGAAGCGATCCGTTTCCTGAGGAAGCTCTCAGGATGCAGACATGAGGTGATCACAGGCATATGCCTGAGAGACAGTAAAAAGGAAATGATCCTTTCAGTCACTACCGGAGTCACCTTCAGGGAATTGAGTGATGATGAGATTGAATACTATGTAAGCAACTACCGCCCCCTCGACAAGGCCGGTGCGTATGGCATCCAGGAATGGATAGGCCTCAGGGGCATAACAACAATAGAAGGGTCTTATTACAATGTTGTGGGAATGCCGGTGAGCGAGCTCTATACAGCCCTTCTTCATTTTACCGGGAACGAGATCGGGCACAAAACCGGG
>WXFE01000045.1 GCA_009881065.1 Bacteroidales bacterium
TATCTGGTACAAAGATATAACCAAATAGTTTGTTCTGTTCGTATCTGTGGCATCAGAAAAAGGAAAGCCACGGCAGCAAAAGCTGCCGTGGCTTTTACCGGTGGTTTATTTCATATAACGTGGTGCAGTATCAGAGTCTAATGGTTTAATTAACCTGAGACTTAAAACCTGGTGCAAATGCAGTACAAAAATCGGAAAAATGCACTAATAATAAGAATTTGTTAAAATGAAAATAGCGGCAAAACACTGTTTTACCGCTATTTACTTATAATTGTTAATCGTTTTTGATTGTCAATTATTTAACTTCCTCGAAGTCGACGTCAGTCACCTGCTCGTCTCCGTCCTTGCCGCCGGTTGTTCCTCCGGTACCTGCCTGCGGGCCTGCTTCAGGACCGGCCTGCGGGCCGGGGCCTCCCTGAGTCTGTTTGTAAATATCTTCGGAGGCGGCCTGCCATGCGGCGTTGATCTCCGCGAGTGCACGGTCAATGGCCGTGATGTCCTTGTTCTTATGTGCTTCGCGAAGCTGGCCGAGGGCATTTTCAATGCGTCCCTTCTTGTCTGAAGGAATCTTGTCACCGTACTCCTTGATCTGTTTCTCAGTCTGGAAGATCATGCTGTCAGCTTCGTTGACCTTGTCAGCTATCTCCCTTGCTGCCTTGTCGGCTGCCTCATTGGCCTTGGCCTCATCGCGCATGCGGCGGATCTCCTCCTCCTTGAGTCCTGATGAAGCCTCAATCCGTATCCTCTGTTCTCTTCCGGTGCCTTTATCCTTGGCTGAGACATTGAGTATACCGTTGGCGTCAATGTCAAAGGTAACCTCGATCTGCGGGACACCGCGCGGGGCCGGCGGGATGCCGTCAAGATGGAAGCGGCCTATTGTCTTGTTGCCGGCGGCCATCGGGCGTTCGCCCTGCAGCACGTGTATCTCAACCGAAGGCTGGCTGTCGCTTGCCGTTGTGAATGTCTCGGTCTTGCGCGTGGGGATGGTGGTGTTCGACTCGATCAGTCTGGTCATCACACCGCCCATGGTCTCAATGCCAAGTGACAGCGGGGTGACGTCGAGAAGAAGCACATCCTTCACTTCGCCGGTAAGAACACCTCCCTGGATGGCAGCGCCCACTGCAACCACTTCGTCAGGATTGACCCCCTTTGAAGGAGTCTTGCCGAAGAACTTCTCAACTATCTGCTGGATGGCAGGTATACGGGTTGAGCCTCCGACGAGCAGCACCTCATCAATATCCGATGTCTTCATGCCGGCATCATCAAGCGCCTTCTGGCACGGTCCGATGACTGCATTAATGAGCTTGTCGGTAAGTTTTTCAAACTGTGCCCTTGTGAGCGTCTTGACCAGATGCTTGGGAATACCGTCAACTGGCATTATATAGGGGAGGTTAATCTCCGTGGTTGTGGTGCTTGAAAGTTCTATCTTGGCCTTCTCTGATGCTTCCTTCAGTCTCTGAAGAGCCATCGGGTCCTTGCGGAGGTCTATTCCTTCCTCCTTCTGGAAATCATCAGCAAGCCAGTCGATTATCAGGTGATCAAAGTCATCGCCGCCGAGGTGGGTGTCACCGTTTGTTGACTTAACCTCAAAGACTCCGTCGCCGAGTTCAAGGATTGAGATATCGAATGTACCTCCTCCCAGGTCGAACACTGCGATCTTAAGATCCTGTGCCTTCTTGTCAAGGCCGTAAGCCAGTGACGCAGCCGTAGGCTCGTTGATAATGCGCTTGACCTTCAGTCCTGCAATCTCACCGGCTTCCTTGGTAGCCTGGCGCTGTGAGTCGTTGAAGTATGCCGGAACGGTAATGACAGCCTCAGTGACTTCCTGGCCGAGGTAATCCTCAGCAGTTTTTTTCATTTTCTGGAGCACTATAGCCGAAATCTCCTGCGGAGAATAGTTGCGGTCATCAATCTTAACCCTCGCGGTGTTGTTGTCACCACGGACGACTTCATAGGTCATCTTTTTCATCTCGTTGGAAACCTCGTCAAAGCTTCTTCCCATGAAACGTTTGATTGATGAAACGGTTTTACGCGGATTGGTGATGGCCTGTCTCTTGGCAGGGTCACCAACCTTGCGTTCGCCGTTCTCAATAAAAGCAACTACCGAAGGAGTAGTACGTTTGCCTTCACTATTGGGTATCACCACAGGCTCGTTGCCTTCCATCACTGAAACGCAGGAGTTGGTGGTTCCCAGGTCAATACCGATAATTTTTCCCATTGTTATTCTGATTTATATGCTAATTTTCTTTTTATACGCCTCTGAAGTGACAATGATTGTGCCATAGCGCTCAGGCCTGAGTTATTATGAAATTATGTCATGATGATGCGAACCTGCCGGCAGTCAAATAATTCATGAAAATGACAAAACGGCAGAAGCAGCCAAAAGAATCTGCTTTAATGTTATTCAACCCTGTTATTTTGTAGCTTTGCAGCTGACCAAAAAAAACTAAGAGATGTCAGTACAGAAGACCGTTAAGCTGGTGACCACCCATGTGCTTTATGAGATGAAACTGAAGGGTGAAAAGATATCGATGCTTACAGCGTATGATTATTCGATGGCGAGGATACTCGACGAGGCAGGCATTGATGTGATCCTGGTGGGAGACTCAGCATCGAATGTGATGGCAGGCTTTGATACCACATTGCCAATCACCATTGACAACATGATTTATCATGCCGCCTCGGTGGCCAGGGGTGTTAAGCGGGCCCTGATTGTGGTAGACCTGCCATTCGGCACCTACCAGGGTAATTCGCGCGAAGCGCTGGCTTCCGCCATACGCATCATGAAGGAGACAGGCGCCAGTGCCGTGAAGCTTGAGGGTGGCCGTGAGATAGTGGAGTCTATAGAGCGGATCATGTCAGCAGGCATACCTGTGATGGGTCACCTGGGACTGACTCCTCAGTCGATTCACAAGTTTGGCACCTATGTTGTCAGGGCCCGTGATGAGGAAGAGGCCAGGAAACTGAAGGAGGATGCGAAAATAATTGAAAAGGCCGGCTGTTTTGCCATCGTGCTTGAGAAGATTCCTGCCGCACTGGCAGGGGAGGTGACAAAGTCACTGAAGGTGCCGGTGATAGGTATTGGCGCCGGACCGCAGGTAGACGGGCAGGTACTGGTGCTGCATGACATGCTGGGCATCAATCTGGAGTTTTCACCGAGATTCCTGAGGAGATACCATAATCTTTACGATGAGATCAAGGGGGCGGTGCAACATTATATCGCTGATGTGAGGTCAGGCAGTTTTCCGAACGAGAAGGAACAGTATTAGAGGATTTGCGGAGTGTTTTGAAGTCTTTGGGATTTTTAAGCTGTCAGGAATAATCAGATGAGCGGGGAATTTCCGGAAGTACTTTACGAAGACAATCACATAATCATAGTCAACAAGCGGTCATCGGACCTTGTGCAGGGTGACGGCACGGGAGATGAGTCACTGGATAATATTATCAGGAGATACATTAAGGAGAAGTACGGCAAGCCCGGAAATGTGTTCCTGGGGGTGGTACACCGCCTTGACAGGCCTGTCAGCGGCTGTGTTGTCTACGCCCGCACCTCGAAGGCTCTCAGCCGCCTCAGCGAGCTTTTCAGGACACGTGATGTAAAGAAGAGTTACTGGGCAATTGTCACAGACCGGCCGCCTGCCGAAGAGGGTTCGCTTCAGAACTATCTGAAGAAGAATGAGAAGCAGAACAAATCATATGTGTATGACAAGGAGGTTAAAGGCTCTAAAAGTGCAGAGCTGTCGTATAGGATACTGGCTCGTTCAGAGAGATATTACCTTCTTGAGATCGATCTTCTTACCGGCAGGCATCATCAGATCAGGGCGCAGCTGGCTGCTGCGGGGTGCCCTGTCAGGGGAGACCTGAAATACGGTTCAAGGCGTTCCAACGAGGGTGGCGGTATATCTCTTCATGCCAGGCGGGTCTCTTTCATTCACCCGGTCAGGAATGAGGAGATAAACGTTGTGGCACCTCTGCCTGATGACCGTATCTGGAAGCTCTTTAAAAATGTATGATTACAGCTGATATGGCGGGCTGTACCTCCGCACCCCGTCTGAAAACATGCCCTGACATATAAAAGAAGAAGAGGCGCCTCTGCCGCGCCTCTTCCAATTAACCTGAAACTAACCTGAATCAACAACCTTCCTCTCTATAATTCCTGATCTTTTGTGTGCAAATGCCAGTTAAAGATGTTGCTCCGGTTTTTTGTAAGCCTTCATCCTGACATTCTCAATCTCCTGTGCGGAGAGTGTTATTGTTCCGCAAAGATGACTGCCACTATTCATGTAACCGTTGAGAGCGCTTTTGTCTGTCATCTGTGGTGTTTGTTTTTCTGACATTACAAAAATAGTTCAGATAATCCTGAGAGGGGTTAAAGTGAGGTTAAATCTGGTTAACAAAAAGTTAAAACAGGTTTCAACTATATTTATATGTATAATTTTGTGCCATGAACATGAGGAAATTCACAGGTCTGATAGTGCTGATGGTAGTATCTGTCGTGGCTATCGTATGGGTTCAGGTGACATGGATCAGTAATTCTGTCAGGGCCCAGAACGAGCAGTTTGATTTCTTCGTGATCAACACTCTCCGCAACACTGCGCACTCTATGGAGACGAACCGCAGGATGAATTTTCTCAATGAGATGTTCATCAGGGGATATTCATCGCTTCCTCAGACAATTGAGCGAACAGCATTACAGAGTCACATGACCGGTAATTACTCTTTCCGGAGCCAGATCAATTCCGACAGTGATTCAGTGGAAATAATCGTCTCGGAGAATGAGAACCCGCCGGTCAGGATGAAGGTTACCCGGCAGGAGGCCAGTGAAAAAATGGGCAGCAGCATTGTTGTGGGTTCCGATGAATATATGCGTTGGATGCAGCAGCAGGCAAACGAGTTCCAGTTGATGAGCAACCAGCTGGCATCCGAGATGTTCGTCTGGGAAAGAAACAAGGAGATAAACAAGGAGGAGCTGCTTCAGACCCTGAAGGGCGAACTGGCTGCCTCAGGCATCAATACGCCGTTTGAGTTTGCAATCATCCGGGGTGATTCCATAATTGACGGAGTCTTCGACAAGGTAAAAGGAAAAGATTTTCTCGATAGCCCGTACAAGGTCAGCCTCTTTACCCAGGGGCTGTTCAGAAGAGGAGAAACACTTTCGGTGGTCTTCCCCAGGAAGACCAACTATGTACTTGGAACCATGGGACTTATGCTTGGCGGATTTGGCCTTTTCCTGCTGATAATCCTCTCAACCTTTGCTCTGAGCCTTTGGTTCATTATCAGGCAGAAGAAGACTTCAGAGATGCAGGCCGACTTCATCAACAACATGACGCATGAGTTTAAAACGCCGATAGCCACCATCTCACTTGCAGCGGATACCATTGCAAACAGCCGGGTTATAACTGATGAGAACAGGGTTCGTCATTTCATCAGTATGATCAAGAAGGAGAACTTGCGGATGAACAGGCAGGTGGAGTCTATCCTTCAGATAGCCACGCTTGACAAGCGCGAGATGGATTTCAGATTTGCCCCGGTTGATCTGCATGAGGTGATCTGTCAGGCCATAGACACCATTGAGATCCAGGTGGCCGACAGGGGAGGTGTGGTTCACCGGCATCTCGATGCGGAAAGGAGTATTATTAACGGTGACACCGAACACCTGCGCAACCTGGTGCATAACCTGCTTGACAACGCAAACAAATACTCCGAAAAATCGCCTGACATTACAGTGAAAACCCGCAGCAATGACAGCGGGATTTTCCTTCAGGTGGCTGACAGGGGCATAGGGATGAGCAAGTCAGTGCAGAACCGGGTCTTTGAACGGTTTTACCGTGAAACTACAGGCAATATTCACAATGTCAAGGGCTTCGGGCTGGGGCTTAACTATGTAAAAGCCATTGCCGAAGCCCACGGTGGAACTATCACTGTAGAAAGTGAACAGGGGGAAGGAAGTGTTTTTACAATATTTTTACCATTCAGCAATGAAACAAGGGCATGAGCAGGAAAAACGCAAGGATATTTCTGGTAGAGGATGATGCAAGTTTCGGATCGGTTCTGAAATCATATCTTGAGATAAATGATTTCGAGGTTGACCTCGTTGATGACGGGAAGGTGGCAGTGGAGACATTCCGCAAGGGAGTGTATGATCTTTGCATACTTGATGTTATGCTGCCGCATGTAGATGGTTTCACGATTGCTTCGGAGATCAGGATCATGAATTCGGTCATACCCATTATCTTCCTTACTGCGAAGAAGCTGAAGGAGGATCTGTTGAAAGGTTATGGAGTGGGAGCCGACGATTATATTACAAAGCCGTTTGACACTGACATCCTGCTGTGCAAGATCAGGGCTATCATTGCGAGGAGGGATATTAAGGACGGAACGCGCGACATATATGAGATCGGGAAATATGTTTTCAATTCACGGTTACGCACTCTTACCCTGGGCGACAGGGAGCGACAGTTATCGCCCAAGGAGGGGCAATTGCTTGAGATGCTTGCCATATCACCCAATACCCTGGTCAGCAGGGAGGCAACCCTGAGGAAGATATGGGGCTCCGATGATTATTTCACTGCCCGGAGTATGGACGTTTATGTCACCAAGCTCAGGAAATACCTGAGTGATGATCCGAATATCCTCCTTAAGAACATTCATGGCAGCGGGTTTCAGCTGGTTATCCTGGAATAATCTGGGAAGGTAGCCGACGGCAGGCAGAGTGGCAGCAGACAGGAGGCAATAGGCAACAGGCAGGAGACCGCAGACAATAGGTAGCAGACAGGAGGCAAATATCCTCCGGTTATTTGCTGAGATTGCTGGCCGTGAAGCTCAGCGGCATCAGCCCCTGGCTGTTTTCAAGGACATAAATGGCTGATTTTCCTGCCAGAATAACCTTTATCGGTCTTCCATTCCTCTGTTCTTCCTCTATCAGCATCTGCCGGCAGTTGCCGCAGGGTGTTACCGGGTCCTCAGTCAGTACGCCATCGGTCAGGGCAGCGACTGCTATCGCCACAACTTTCCTGTCACTGAAATTGGCAACCGAATATGACAGTGCAGTCCTCTCGGCGCAGCTTCCTGACGGGTAGGCGGCATTTTCAACATTGGCACCCTTCACAATCTCTCCACTGTCAAGAAGCAGGGCTGCTCCAACCATGAAGTGCGAATAGGGGGAATAAGCTCCCGATGCTGCCCTGACAGCCTCTCCAACAAGCTCCTTTTCCATTGCCGGCAACTCATCCTCGCTGTTGTATTCAAGGAAAGAGATAGTTGATTCTCTCTTTTTCATAGACATTACCAATGAGTTACAGTGCCGCAAAAGTAATAATATTTTGCCCTTGTGCCGCACTGTTTGTCGGGGCTGCTGACATTTTCTTATTTTTGCCAAAAGGCTTCGGATGAAAAACCTGTTTATATATCTGGTCCTGATATCTCTCCTGTTGTTCAATTCCTGCAGTCCGGCCCGAAGGACAGCCAGAAGCACGGTCTCTACAGCTCCGGCTACGGATTATGCGAGGGAGTATCTTATCAAATACGGCAATCTGGCTGTCAGCGAGATGAAACGATCAGGAGTTCCTGCCAGCATCACCCTGGCTCAGGGCATGCTGGAGTCGAACTACGGACGCAGCCGGCTGGCCACGCTGGGCAACAATCATTTTGGCATCAAGTGTCACAGTGACTGGTCGGGAAAAAGAATATATCACGATGACAATCGCAAGGGAGAGTGTTTCAGGTCTTACGCCTCACCCGAAGAGTCATACAGGGACCATTCTGATTTCCTGGTGAATGGTTCGCGTTACCGCAACCTTTTTCACCTGGCAGCCACGGATTACAAGGGTTGGGCGCACGGGCTGAAGAAAGCTGGTTATGCAACCGATCCGAAGTATCCCGAACTGCTTATCCGCAAGATCGAAGATTACAGTCTGTGGGCATATGATACAGGAGGAACCTCGCCAATAGTTTCACAGCAGGCAGCAGGTTCACAACCGGCGGGAAGTGGTACGGTGCCTGCAGCGGCAACTTCATCAGGAACCACCGTTACACCCCGTCCGGCCGTGAAGGAGACCGGTACGGGACAGGCTCAGCCGGTGCCTGACAAAAGGGCAACCGCAATCGAAGATGATGAGCCTGTCAGGGTAATCAGCATCTCAACAGGAGCGAAGACGCTTGAGAACAACAATGTGGAATACATCATTGTAGAAGAGGGAGACACCTATGAATCGCTCGCTGAACGCCATCAGCTTCTTTCATGGGAGATAGTCCGCTTCAACGATCTCACCGCCGGTGCACCATTGATACCCGGACAGGTGCTCTATATTAAGCCCAAGCGCACCAGGGCAGCCCAGGGGTTACTGGTTCATACGGTTGAGGCTGCTGAGACCATGCACAGCATCTCACAGAAGTATGCCATCAGACTTTCGTCGCTCTATAAGATGAACCTGATGGATGAGGGCACTGAATGCCGCCCGGGGCAGAAACTGAGGTTAAGATAGCCGGTGTCAGGCCATTTCCCATCCTGATAAATCGAAACCCCGGAGAAACTCCGCAGCGCTCATCCTCTTTCGTCCCTCAGGGATGAGGGAAAGTATCTCGAGGGTGTCCTTGCCGCAGGCAACCATCAGCCTCGATTTCTCCGTCACGATAAGCGTTCCGGGTATATTGCCGGTGATCTCATAGTTGATGGTGCTGTCCAGAATCTTCAGCCTGAGGCTTCTGCCCTCCTTTCTGAGCATGGTGTTTGCACCCGGACAGGGTGAAAGGCCCCTTATCAGGTTATGAATGTTTTCTGCTATCTTTTCCCATCTGATAACCATATCGGCAGGAGATATCTTTGGCGCCGGCTTCAGCATTGTGTCATCCATCTTTTCCTGGGGTGCCGGTTTGAGGCTTCCGGCAGCCAGTCCCCTGGCAGTTTCAACCACCAGGCGCGCGCCCGTCTCCATGAGGCGGTCATGCAGGCTGCCTGCGGTCTCGTCAGGTAATATTGCCGTTTCGCGCGAGAGCAGGATCATACCCGTATCTATATCTTCATCAATGAGGAATGTGGTGACGCCTGTCATGGTCTCTCCATTGATGATGGCATGGTTTATGGGCGCTGCACCCCTGTACTGCGGAAGCAGCGAGGCATGCAGGTTGAATGTGCCGAGCCGGGGCATGCTCCAGACCTCCTCCGGAAGCATCCGGAAGGCCACAACCACAAACAGATCAGCATTAATATCTCTCAAGGCTGAAATGAATTCCGGGTCACGCAGTTTCTCAGGCTGAAAGAGTGTCAGCCTATGATCCATGGCATACTTTTTCACCGGGCTGAAGGTAATCTTGCGGCCGCGTCCGCAAGGCCTGTCCGGAGCAGTAACCACTGCAGCTATGTCAACCCCTGTTTCATACAGTGCATTCAGGCTCGCAACGGCAAACTCCGGCGTTCCCATAAATACTATGCGCAGCGTTGGTTCAGTCATTTTTGCCTTTTGCCCGGGTCTTGTAGCATGTAATGCTGTGGCCCATCTTTCTGGCCTTGGTCTCCAGGTAAAACGAGTTGTACTTGTTTGGAGTGATTTCAAGGGGTATGGTCTCCACTATTGAGATACCGTACCCTTCCAGTCCTGCCCTCTTTACCGGATTGTTTGAGATAAGCTTTACCTTTCCAAGCCCTATGTCCCTCATAATATTGGCCCCGATACCGTAGTCACGTTCATCCTCGCGGAATCCCAGTTCAATATTGGCTTCCACAGTGTCACGACCCTGCTCCTGCAGTTTATAAGTGCGTATTTTGTTAATCAGGCCGATACCTCTTCCTTCCTGGTTGAGATATACTATGGCCCCTTTCCCTGCAGCTTCCACCATCTGCATCGCCCGGTGAAGCTGTTGCCCGCAGTCACACCTCTTGGATGCAAATATATCACCGGTAAAGCAGGAAGAGTGAACGCGTACCAGTACCGTCTCCTCCTTTGTCCAATGTCCTTTCACCAGTGCGGCATGCTCGAGGCCGTTGCTTACCTGCCTGAAAGGGATAAAGTCGAAGTTGCCATACTCGGTGGGCAGTTTGACCCGTTCCCCCATTTCCACTATCGATTCAAGTCCGAGGCGGTACTCTATGAGGTCTTTGATAGATATTATCTTGATGCCGAACTTTTCAGACAGTCTGATCAGGTCAGGCAGGCGTGCCATGGTTCCGTCCTCGTTCATTATCTCCACCAGTGCACCGCCCGGGTTCAGCCCGGCGAGCCTGGTCAGGTCAACGGCAGCTTCAGTGTGCCCTGCCCTGCGGAGTACACCTTTTGAACGGGCCTTGAGGGGGAAAATATGCCCGGGTCTTCCAAGCTGGCCGGGTTTTGTGGATGGGTCTACCAGCGCCTTGATTGTAAGTGCCCTGTCTTTGGCTGATATGCCTGTGGTTGTCTCGGGACTGATAAGGTCAACCGACACTGTGAAAGGTGTTTCCTGAAGAGATGTATTGTGGCCTACCATCATGTCAAGCTCCATCTCCTCACATCTCTCTTCGGGAAGAGGTACGCAGATCAGACCGCGTCCGTGGGTTGCCATGAAGTTCACTATCTCCGGTGTGATCAGCTCGGCCGCACAGATGAAATCACCTTCGTTCTCCCTGTCTTCATCATCCACGACAATAACCACCCGGCCTTCCCGAATCTCTTCGATGGCTTCATTAATTGTATTCAGCTTTGTATCATCTGTCATTTCAAACACGTTTGGTGGGTTCCCATATCCCGCTTTCAATCCCTCTTACTGCCTTCACAAACCCTGTTGCCAATGCTGCATTCATCAACAGGAACTGGGTCACATAACGCTGAATAAACAACTTTTTGCCCCTCCTGTCAAGCATGATGTCAATCACTGACAAAATTATGAATATCAGCTGAAATGCTGTAAGACAAAAATAGAAATAAGAGCTGCCTGAAAGAATGACCGTTGTCATGAAAAACAGCACCAGCAGCAGGGGTGTTAACCACCTCATTATCTTATGAGAAAGAAAAGCAAAGAGAGCGCCCGCTCTTTCTGAGATGCAGAGTCCGAAGCGGAAAAGATTCTGGAATGATCCGGCAGCAATCCTTGTTCTTCGGCGGTACTGTTCTATCATGTCAGGCTGGGTATCTTCAAAGACCACTGCATCGGGGATGTTGAAAGCCCTGTAGTTCTCTTTCAGCACTGATAAACCCACAAGAAGATCATCAACCAGGGTGTTTTCTGGCAGCCGGGGGAAGAGGCTGCGGCGCACGGCATAGCATCCTCCGTACGGTCCGGGCATTGCTCCCCAGAGCAATCCCTCAGCCCTCTTAAGCGCTGTTTCAAACCGGCTGTACATGATCTCCTGCCGCGTTATTCCCGTATCATCAGCAGAAAACGGATGAACGGTGGCATCACATAATCCGGTACGGGAGTCAGCAAATCCCTCCGCCAGTTTTCTGATAACAGAAGGGGTGAACATCACATTGGCATCAGTTACAACCAGTATATCTCCTTTTGCCCCTGATACGAGTTCGTTGAGCATGGCTGCCTTTCCTTTTCTTTCAGCGTTGATGATGATCTGAATATTCGGGTTAGTGGCTGCCATAGCGGTTATAACGGCGCCGGTGCCGTCGTCAGAACCGTCAGAACCAATAATGAAGTCCAGCTTTTCGGCCGGATATTCTGAGGCCAGCATGCTGCGAATCTTTTTCTCTGCCACTTCTTTCTCGTTATGCAGCGACATCACCACGGTTACTGATGGAAGTGATTCTAAGGCAACGGCTGAGGGCAGGGTATGCCTCTTCTTCAGGTTTGCTGCCATGATTACTGCTGCCGGATAGATGAGATAGGTCCATGCCAGCAATGCAGCTGTTATAGCCAGAATAATTTCAGCTGCCATGTCTCAGTTTTTTGTAGAATTCAAGCAGCCGTGCGGTAATGACGGTGTTGTCATATCTTTCCTTTACCAGCCTTAAGGCTCTCTCTCCTGTTGAGGCTCTCAGTTCCGGCTCTTCAAGCAGCCTGACAATGGCAGCGGTGAATGTTGCCGGGTCAGAGGCAACTGCCAGTTCCCGGCCATTTTCCACAGGCAGTCCGGCCACGGCCACAGGGGTGGCAACCACAGGCCTTCCGGCGCTCATTGCCTCAATGATTTTAATCCTGATACCGCTTCCGGCAAAGAGCGGCGCTATCATCACATGGTTTGAGGCGATGAATTCCCGGGCATTGTCGGGTTCTCCCACGTTAATGATGTTGGGCCCCGGGGGCAGGACGTCAGTCTGACGGAGTCCTCTTCCTGCAATATGCAGGGTTGCCGAAGGAATCCTTCTGATTACCCCGGGCCACACTTCGGAAATAAACCATTTTATTGCGTCTGCATTTGGTTGCCAGTTCATTGCACCGATGAATCCAACGCGCGGGTTTTCCTGTGAAGGCTCAGGGAGCATAAGAGCTTCGTCTGTTCCTGCCTCTGCAAGGAACACCGGTTTATCCCCGGATATTGACCTGAACCAGGCGGCGTCAGGCTCGCTGATGGGCACCACGGCGTCAAACTGCCTTGCTGTCTTTGCTTCCGTCTTCTTCAGCCTTAGTGAGAGGAGTGACAGGTAATATTTGCGGAGCGGACAACAGGCTGTGGCGGCCATCATCTCCCTTATGGTGTGTTCAAGGTTATGAGCCCTGAGCACCACAGGGGTAGTTGTCAGGCTTCTGATCCCGTTCAGGTAGAGGACAAGGGGCAGACCCTCGCAATGGATGATGTCGAACTGATTTCCGGTAAGTATTCTGCGAAGTGCTTTGGAGTATTCCCCTGACCTGAACCTTGCCAGATCATAAGGTTCGCCGGAGAAGAGCAGGTTCAGGATCATCGGGAGAGGTCTGATCGCTGTATTTACCTGAACAGTAATGTAATCAGTGAGATAATCCGGTTTCGCGCCGCAGGCGTAAATTCCTGAGGTCATATGCTTTTCTGTCACCATCGAGAGCGCCGTCACTTCAGCTCCGGCGGCAGCCAGTCCGCTGACACAGTGAACTGATGCCACTGTTCCTCCGTCATGTGCAGGCCACAGGGGCCTAGGCGCCAGCACCAGTACCTTCATCATCTTTTTCGGGCTTGATGCCGGTAAGGAAGGCTCCTATCTTCCTGAAGAAGGCGATATAAGTTTCGGCATTCATTATGGCTGCATCGGTGGTAGCCTTATAGGTCAGGAACGCGCCTATGGGGAGAAGGATAATGGTGGAGGCAAGCATGCCCAGGTGTACGTTTATAATCAGTTCCTTGGCAAACTTCTCGCCGGAGAGGGTGATTACATAGTAAATTACGAAGAAGAGCACGGAGATCACTGCCGGGGTTCCCAGCCCGCCTTTCCGGATAATGGCTCCCAGGGGTGCCCCGATAAAGAAGAATACCAGGCATGCAAAGGGAAGGGTAAATCTCTTGTACCTTTCAGCCTCGTATTTGCGGAGGTTCTTTGCTTCCGCCACGAGAGACTCGCTCTTTTCTATCATGAATGAGGCGCCCTCGCGGGCGAAGCTCAGGGCTCTGCTGATGGTGGTACCCTTGTCGTTGAAGCTCAGTGTGTCGAAAGCGGCACGTGCAACGAACTTCTGTGTCTTCCATGCTGCCAGGGAATCTTCTTCCCTGTTTATGCCCCGCAATCTAAAGTGCGGGGTTGTAAGGAGCCTTGTCTGGTTGAACTCCGAGTAGTAGGCATCGGCCCTTGACCTGAGCATGGTGGAGAGTGAGTCAATGAAGTATGTGAGGTCAGCGGTATTCAGCATCGCGTAGTTTGAGCGGTAGATATCCATGCCTGACCGGTTCAGGCCAAAACCTTCCAGTTCCACCACCATTGTCTGTTCTGAGAACCTGTCACGCCTGAATGGATATTTTCTTTTATCCTGCTGAACGTCTTTCTCTTCTATATCCTTGTATGCATGTCCGTTATACAGGGTCAGTATGAGGCCGCTCTCATCGGGTGTCACATTCATATAACCGGAATCGGCATATATGACCGAACTGTTTCCTACTCCGTCCCTGTGGTCATAGACATAGATCCCGTCGAGGCGGTTAGTCTCAGGGTCCTTGTCGGTTATCTTGATGCTGAAGCCGTCGATGCCATTATAGAATGTTCCTGCCTGGATATTGAGTTCAGGCCGCATGCGGCGAATGTCAGTCAGCAGTGTCCTTGCCTTTCGTGTTGAGATGGGAAGTATGTAATCAGCGAACAGGAATGATCCTATAGCAAGGAGGGAAGAGAAGATGAAGATGGGCATCATGATTCTCTGGAGCGGCACGCCGGAAGATTTAAGGGCTGTCAGCTCGAGGAACTCGCCGAGGTTACCGAATGTCATCAGTGAGGCAAGGAGTATTGCCAGCGGGAGTGACAGCGGAACGAATGTGAGTGAGAACTGGAAGAGAAGTTCAGCGAGGACTTTGAGCTCCAGGCCCTTTCCGGCGAGGTCATCGACGTACATCCACAGGAACTGGAGTATGAATATAATGAGCACAATAAAGAACGTCAGGACCAGTGGTCCTATAAACGATCTTATCATAAACAGATCGATTTTCTTCATCGTCTCGGGTGTGGTGCAAACGTAAGTTATTTTTAAGAAAGATGCAACGCTCTCTCACTCGGTGATTCCGAGGATTTTTTTCAGGTAGGAGACCTCGGTGTTCCAGAGTTCACGGGAATCTTCTATCTCATCCTCTTCCGCATGGTCTGTTATAATGAGTGCGGTATCATTGGTAAGTTCATGGACAATGATTCTGAATTCGAAGAAGTTTGTTTCGGTGTCGGTGACGTCGAGCCAGTCGAATCTGACGGCTTTATTTTCCCTGGCGTAGACAAGTCTGGCTTTTGCCTCTGATTTGTTCCAGTGGAATGTAAAGATATCGCCGTCGACAGTAACATTGTCAGCAAACCACTCTGACAGTCCTTCGGGGGTGCTCAGCCTGTCGTAAAGAACTCTTACGGGTGTATTGAGGGTGAATTCGATTTCAAATTTGGTTCTCATTTTGGGGGATGAGTGTCATGCAATATAAAAATAATAGATGAGAAGACAAAAGTTTGACAGGCATAAATGAAAAATTTTTTATATTTGCAGCCTTGAAAAACCCGCCTTTTCTGGTGAGCAGGTTCGGATGGTCAGATCATCCGGCGGCAGGCCGGGAAGGCCGGGAGTTCATTAAAATATCAATCAGGCGAGATAGCTCAGATGGTTAGAGCGCATGATTCATAATCATGAGGTCCCGGGTTCAATTCCCGGTCTCGCTACACTGAAAATGAGACACTTGCGCGGATGATGTGTGGGTGTTTCTTTTTTTGCCTGGTTTCTGCCAGTTTCTGCCAGTCTTTGCCAGTCTCTGCCAGTCTCTGTCAGTTTCTGTCAGTTTCTGCCAGTTTCTGTCAGTTTCTGCCAGTTTCTGCCAGACTCTGCAGGTAAGTGGAATGTTTATAAATACTTAATGGTTTCAGGTCTTCTTTTGAAGTGGTCAGAGAGAATAATAACCGTGTCTTTATGATTTTACATAAAAGAGTCGCGAAACTATTGCAGATGCCTTATATTCATTATCTTTAATGTTAAATAGTTATAACCTTATCTGCGGGTATGAAATCTACTTTCTTTTTAAGATCCCTGCTCAGATATTTACCACTTCTGGTGTTACCAATGCTCTCTGGCGTGACTTATGGTCAAGACCTTCTGCATAGCAGGCAATCAAGTTTTTATACTTACATATACAAGATAAATGACAGGGAGGCGGAGCAGATATACAAAAATAATCTGTGGGAGGTTGATCAAAAATTCTTCCATACACTTGTTGATTCTTTTCCCACTGACAGTGCATTTGTGAAAAACCTTCCCATTGGTCATTATCTGAGGGTCTATACTGAAAAGAACAGACTCAGGATTGACATAACCTCTGTGCAGGATTTCGATGTAATGATTTTAAACAACAACACAGATCTTGCTGTACAGGTATATAATCTAAAAGGGGAAATAATTCCGGATGCGGATGTGTCTGTCCGGCTAAAATCTATCCGCTTTGATAGTAAAACCCAATCCTATCTTGATAGAAAATCAAATCAAAAGGGATTATTGAAAGTAAATCATAATGGATTTACTGCATTCTATGATCTTAAAAGAGAGTATAATAATTCATCTATTAAAAGAACTGCAAGAAAAATAGTTTATGGCACCCCTGTCAAATATGTATGGTATCCGGTAAGGTATATTGTTTTTCTGCCAATTGACGGGGTAAGGTCAATATCTCATGGTTACCCTCAGGGGACAATACAGAGAACCTCCTGGTTTTTCAGGAAGTCATTTTATAAAATCATGTGTCTGTTTGATGATTCTTATTGTGATTACTACAGCACTGGCAGCAATTATAAAGGGTATATGGTTTTCAACAAACCAAAATATATGCCCCGCGATACAGTAAAGATAAAGGCATACATAGTTAATAAAAGCGGAAGAGCGGTAAAGGATGATGTTAAAGTCGTCTTAAAGGGTCCCCGAAAGCATGTTACCTTAACCACATTAATGCCGTATAAGCAAGGCGGATATTCTTATGAATTTTACCTGCATGATTCATTGAATTTGCTGCTTGACCAGAATTACAGAGTTTCATTTGAAAACAATAAGGAAAGGGAATATATCTCAGGGACATTCAAATATGAAGACTATGAGCTTAGAAGCATTCAATTAAAATTAATCGCTGATACAACAGAACATTTTCATGGTAAAAATGTAATTGTCAGGGTAAAAGGAACTGATGAAAATGGGCTGAATATACTTGATGGCAGACTTGAGGTCCTGGTTAAACCGGAGGAAGTTCAGAAATACTTTGGAAGTTATGTTTTTATCCCCGACACTCTCGCTTACTGGCAACTGGATCTTGAAAAAGAGAATGAAACAAGTATAACTGTCCCGGATTCAATTTTTCCGCGCGCCAATCTGTCCTATGACGTCGTGGTCACTCTTTTAAACAGCGATAATGAGACTGTCACAAAAACAGAACACTTAACCTATCTCTTTTCTAAATCGGAAATCCGTTACGACCTGAATAATGATTCGATAGAATTCTTTTATCAGAAAAATGGAGTCAGGAGTCCGGTCAGAGCAAGGATTCTGGGCATTGACAATTTTGGCAACGAAACTACAATTATGGAGGGTTGGCTGCCTCTGAAGACGGGAATAAACCCATATTATTCTGCTTATTGCGCAGATGGTGATTCTGTTAAAACAAAAGTGAGTTTATCAACTGAGCCTTCAATGCTGCAATGCTTTTCAGAAAGATCAAGGGACAGCATCCGGATTATGGTAAATAATCCAAGGAAACTTCCTTTCAGTTACTTCATTTACAAAAAGAACAGTGAGAAGGCAAGAGGACATTCTGATTCGTTGAATTTGCATATCCTCACTTCAGGCAAGGAGAACTATTTTCTGGCTATTCAGTACCTGTGGGGAGGAAAGTTGGTTGATGAGAATTATAAAATCCCATACCACGATAAAAAGCTTAACATTACGGTTAACGAGCCAAAAATTGTCTATCCCTCTCAAACATCTGCCATCGAGATTTTAGTTACTGACCCGGAAGGAAATCCTGTCCCGGATGTTGACTTAACTGCATATTCAATTACCGGGAAATTTGACTACACTCCACCCTCATTGCCATATCTCGGAACTCAGAGGAAAAACAAGAGTATCATAAATAACTTTTCGATAAATGAACATCTATTTGATTATTTCCAGGGACTGAATCTTGATTATAACTACTGGCGATTATGGGCTGGCCTGGATACGATTGAATATTACAACTTTATCTATCCCGGGAACAAGATTTACAGGTTTCAATATGATACAGAAACAACCCAGTTTGCGCCATTTGTGATTTCAGGTGGTCAACCGGTACCAATTCATGTTATTTATGTAGACAGGAAGCCAATATACTTCAGCTGGTCAACAAATATCCAGCCCTATTCTTTCTCTGTTGACAGCGGCTACCATCATGTAAAGCTCAGGACAACCCAAAGAGATTTTGAGATTGACAGTGTATATTTCAACTATCACACTAAAACTATTTTAAGCCTCAGAGACAGCATTATCAATAAAAATGTACAAGTCAACAAGGTTAAACCTCTCTTGAGTGATTATGAGAAAGCTATTCTGTATAAATACATTTTCCCATACAGATATCAGTTTGGTGAATACTATGGTTACATAGAACAGAACAGCAGAGTATTTTTTCTGAAACCGGAGAAATCAGGCCCAAATTACAATCTGGCTGGTCCTGTTGATCCGACAGGCACAAAATTTCAGCTGGTGGATAGCTTTTCGGTAGGATTCACCCATGAACCTTTTTTTGAATATGATTTCGCGCCGGGATTATTGAAAATGAGAAACGTTGATCCCAAATTCAGGTATCCCGGTTATTTGTATAATTATCCTGCTCGTGAAAGTATGGCCGACAAGGTTTTAAATGCAGAAGATATTAACAAGGGCTGGAATGACTACATCAATCAAAAGAGGTACTTAACTGCCAGGTATAACTACCCCGGGACAACATCCGCAGGAATGGGTACAATGAAAATCGATCTGCTGGCTGATGGTAACAAAACATCATTAAGGCCACTGAATATTTTATTATTCAGGTATGACGAAAGTGAGTTTCTGAGAATATACCCTGGAAGTGAATTTACATTTAATGACCTCGATAAGGGATATTACAAAGTTTTATTCTTTCTCCCCGGATCTGAGTATTCTGTTATTGATTCATTATTTGTTACCCCGAATGGACTTAATTACCATAGAATTGAATTGCCTGAAAAACATATTAAAGATGCATTTAGTACTTCGGTAAGTAAGATTATTGAGGAGAATATCTTTAAGCCTGTGTCAAACCCAATAAGGCAGGAGAGAGAAATAAAGCAAATCTATGACAGGTATCAGCAAGAGTTCCGTTTTACGGGTGCAGGGGATATTATTGAAGGCTACATCCACGATGAAGAAGGAAATCCAATACCCGGGGTTACTGTTTTAGTTAAAGGAACAACGTATGGCACAATCAGTAATCTCGATGGTTATTACTCACTGAATGTCCCGAGGGGAAAAAATACTCTTACATTCTCATTTATTGGCTATCAACAGGAAGAGATTGACATCTCGGATAAGAAAACCGTGAATGTTAATCTAACACCCGAAGCATTGAATCTTCAGGAGGTAGTTGTTATTGGTTATGGGGTCCGGGAAAAAAGCTCATTAACCGGATCTGTTTCAGTTGTTAATACAGCCGGAATACCTGGTGGTATGGAATCAGCCCTGACAGGCACTTTGGCAGGTAAGGTTGCCGGAGTTGAAATAACCAGGTCTGATGTTCCTGATAGTGTGGTCTCAATTCATATCAGGGGAAGTGGCACGACGAATTTTAACGGAGAGCCACTATATGTTATTGATGGAATGGTTTTTACAGGAAATATTAATGAACTCGATACTGACCTGATAAAAGGGATTCAAATCCTGAAAGATTCTCAGGCTACAGCTATATATGGTGCACGTGGGGCTAATGGCGTTGTATTGATAAACACAGGGGGAATATTTCTTGCAACAAAATCTCCCGGACAGTTGGGAGCGGAGTATGATGAAGCCTTTTTGGAGGCTGCTTCACAATCAAGCTCCATCAGGAATAATTTTTCCGATTATGCCTTCTGGCAACCTGAACTGGTAACCGACAAAGAAGGAAAGGCCTCTTTTGAAGTCACATTTCCTGATGATGTGACAAGCTGGAAAACCTTTTACCTGGCCATGAACGGGAAAAAGCAATCCGGGCAGACAGAGGGTGTAATCAAGTCCTATAAACCTTTAATGGGTCAATTATCAGTTCCCGGATTTCTTGTTGCAGGTGACAGCACCCTCGCATTGGGGAAGGTTTTAAACTATACTCCCGACACTATTCCGTTAAGAACCAAATTCGAGATTGACGGTAACTTAATCTCCGTGAAGGAACAAAACTGCATAAGATCAATAATTGATACCCTTCCGATAGTTGCTTGTCCGGATGATTCTGTATCAGTAAAGTACTATCTTGAAAAAGATGATGGTTACTTTGACGGGGAGCACAAACACATCCCAATATTTCCGCCGGGATTGGAAGAGACTGCCGGTCAGTTTTTTGTACTTGACAGGGATACGACCATTAATGTCAGTTTCAGTCCGATTTCCGGGGATGCAAAAGTATATGCCAGAGCAGATGTCCTGGAGGTTCTTGAGGAAGAGATAATTAAATTGATTGCTTACCGGTATTCCTGCAATGAACAGCTCGCATCAAAACTGAAAGCTCTGTTATCAGAACAGATTATTTGCAAATTCAAGGATAAAGCCTTTAAAAAGTCAAATGAGGTAGAAAGAATCATCCGACTTTTAAACAGAAGCAAACAGGAAGATGAATTATGGGGCTGGTGGAAAAGTTCTAAAGAGTCAAGTCTCTGGATCAGTCTCCACGTTCTTGAAGCTTTGACAAAGGCAAGAGAAATGGGATACAGGGTTAATCTCAATGAAAATAAAATAGCTGATAATCTTCTATGGGAGATGTCAAGAACCAATCTTATACAAAGTAAATTAAGTGCCATCCAGATTTTAAAAACTCTGAACGCCACGGTCAACTATCCCGCTCTCATATCAGATGCAGAAAAATCCGGAGAACTAACTATGAATCAGTTGTTTCAATTGATCGAGTTAAAACAGATCTGTGGAATTAAAGTCAGTCTGGATACTTTGAAATCGTTTAGGAAAGAGACAATGTTTGGGAATATTTACTTTGCCTCTGGCAAGGTCACATCAGGATTGTTGACAAATAATGTTCAGAATGCAATTATTGCTTACAGGATTATCAGCCGTGATACCGCAGTCAATCATGACCGGACTCTTTTGAAAATAAGGAATTACTTTTTTGAGAACAGATCAACCGGGTTCTGGCTGAATACTTATGAATCATCGAAGATATTAGAAGCAATTCTTCCTGATTTGTTGACCTCCAAAGAACAGGTCATCAAACCAAAGCTGGTCATATCCGGAGCTATAGATAAAGAAACAGATGAATTCCCTTATGAAGTTACCGTATCGTCGGATGATACTCTTGAAATAACAAAATCCGGAGATTTCCCGGTTTATTTAACCGCTTACCAGAGATATTGGAATCCTGATCCACAGGAGAAAAAAACGGACTTTGAAATATCTACAAGCTTTATTGATACAGACAATAATGTATTAAAAGCCGGGAAGGAAGTAAAACTGAGAGTACAGCTTAAGGTTAGAAAGGATGCCGATTATGTTGTGGTCAATATTCCTCTTCCGGCCGGGTGTTCATATTTGAATAAATCAAAGAGTTCCCGTTGGGAGGTATACCGGGAATCGTTTAGAAATGAAACTGTAATATTCTGTGAAAAGCTCATGCCCGGCGATTATGAATTTACTATTGATCTGATGCCACGGTATACGGGAAAATACGCTTTAAATCCTGCAAAAGTGGAATTGATGTACTTTCCTACATTTAATGCCAATAATAGTTTCAGAAATGTTACGATTGAATAGCAGAACCGTTTTGCGGCTTACGTGCAAAAAGAGAGGCTGCCCCTGTGAGACAGCCTCCTATGGAATTTTGATAAAGAGATCAGTCTGACTATTGACATTTGAGGTTTGTCCTCTGTGCCTTTGCTGCCTCTTCAAACTGACCGTAGAGTGCATTTTTAAATGACTCGCATGCAGCAGAAGTTTCACCTTTACCCACCTGTGCAACGGCGAGCTGATAATAGAACATCGCCTTGGCTTCTGCATCACCTGTCTCCATGTCCAGTCCTTTCTGTGCATACCCGGCACCTTCGTTGAAGCTGTTTTTCTTGTTATAGACATCGGCAAAGAAGTAGCACAAAATCTTGTCCTCGCCATACTTGGCTGCCCTGTTCAGAAGAGCCAGCGCTTCATCAAGATCGTTGGCACTGTTGGCTTTTGATCCTGCTGCGCGGAAATATTCAAGTGCAGAGCCTTTAGCCTGTTCGGCCTTGTCAGCATCCTTTCCGGGATCAAGTTTTGACAGGAACAGGTCGATGGTCTGCTCGAAGAGATCAGCCTCATCACGGTTCTTATAGATAAGAGACTTGTTGTATATAGAGGCAATGTGATCAGGATTCAGCGTCAGCACGCTGTCAAATGCGAGAATTGCATTGTCATAGTCATTGGCAGAATAGAATTCGGTTGCCATCATGTAGTAACCGTTGACAAGAATCCTTTGTGAATTATTTCCATGGGTTTTGCTTCCGTACTTTTCAGCCATGGCGCCTGCAAGTTTCGAGGCTGCAATTATCTCGGCAACAGGTTTCTTTTCGTTGTAGGCTGTGGCGGCAAGCTTGTAGTAGAGTCCGGGGAGTACCTGTATAACCTTCTGTTTCAGATCATCGACAGATTCACCCACCTGGTCGGACATCTCAATCACCTTCTCAAAAGCAGTTATGGCTGCCGGAACATCAGTCTGGATCGCCTTGGCGCCCTCGTTGTAAACTGCAATAACCTCATTACGATCCTGCGCGTTGAGACCGGAGGCGAAAAACGCTGAAAAAGCAAGCACACAAGCTATTGTACATAAAAATTTCATCTTCATTTTCTGGTTATTTTAAGAATTATAAAAAAAGTTCTTTATCAGCCCGTAAATATAGAAAATATGATCAATAATTCAGGCATCCGCAAAACTCATAACAAAAAAAGGGCCATAAAGATTGAAATGCACTGATTGCAGTATAAAACCGGTCATGCGAAGAAGCAGTCTGAA
>WXFE01000046.1 GCA_009881065.1 Bacteroidales bacterium
GATATAACTGCCGCTGCAGGGATGGATTGCTTTACACAGCTTACGGAGGCTTTTCTGTCTGACAAGGGCAGCCCAATAACTGATGCCCTTGCCATTGAAGGGCTGAAGGCCGTCAGCAGGTCGCTCCTGAGATCATTCACAAACGGTGATGATAAAGAAGCAAGATCCGACATGTCATTTGCAGCCCTCATGTCAGGCATCTGCCTTGCCAATGCAGGGCTTGGGGCAGTTCACGGACTGGCAGGTACAATAGGAGCATTGTATGATATCCCACATGGCGTTGTCTGCGGCACGCTGATGGCTCCGGCAAATGAAGTGAATGTGAGAGAGTTGCGGAGAGTGAGCAGATCGGGGACCGTCACGGACAGTCATTCCGTCGCGTTCACCTCTGCCGCCCTCGGGAAATATGCAACCCTGGGCAGGATTTTCGCTGACGCTACCGGAAAAAATGACAACTATTATATCGACTTCTTCACAGATTGCTTAAATGCACTCTCTTACCGCCTCGGAATGCCGAAACTGAGCCGTTACGGACTGGTGCATGATGACCTGGCGGCAATATGTTCACTATCTGATGTGAAAAACAATCCTGTCTGCCTGTCAGAGGAACAGATGCTGGAGATTCTCATGAGCAGAATCTGAAATCCGGAGGTCACAATAAAGAATCAGTCATGGAGAAGAGCCTTGTATCACTGCTTTAAAAATTTCTTCAGGTTCAGATAAAAAATACCGCTACATTCGGTTTGAAACTAATAATTTTGTTGTCTTGATTTAGCCCGGCCGGTGCCCGGACTGACGTTCAGGACAATAATCAGAACTGCAGGTGCGGACTGAGGGTGATATGAAAGGCGAAGGCAAACAGGATTCCGGGTCCGGAAAGGAATTGCACGGATCAAAGATATTCGGGTTCGAGAGAAATATTCTCTTTACCGGTCTGACCAGTTTTCTTACGGACACATCTGTCAAGATGATTTATTCGGTCATGCCGATGTTTCTGATGTCTATTGGCGCCTCCAAGGCAAGTCTGGGACTGATAGAAGGCGTTGCCGAGAGCACGGCTTCTCTTATCAAGGCACTGTCTGGTTTCTGGAGTGACAGGATAGGCAGGAACAAACCATTTATGCTGATCGGCTACGCCATCTCCGCAATAGTTCTTCCACTGTATGCCTTCGTCATATCACCGATGCAGGTTCTGTTTCTCAGGTTTACAGAGAGAATTGGTAAGGGCATTCGTACGGCTCCCCGTGACAGTCTTATTGCTGCTTCGGTCACAAATAATGAGACAGGCAAAGGATTTGGTCTGCAGAAGGCGATGGACAACAGCGGAGCCATCGCAGGCCCGCTCATGGCATTTGCTCTTCTCAGCCTGTTCCCGGACAATTACCGGCTCATATTCCTGATTGCCGGGATACCAGCCATCGCCGGGATTTTCGTCATAATCTTCGGGATAAAAGAGGTAAAAAAGAATAAGAGTGAGCTTTTGCAGAAGTTCCGCTTCACGGATTATCCGAAACGGTACTGGTTCTTTCTTGCCATCATCTTTGTTTTTACCCTCGGGAACTCGACTGATGCATTGCTGCTCGTCAAAGCCAATGAGGCGGGGATAAAGGTAGCTTTCATACCATTGGTCTATCTTATAACCAGTCTCGTGTCAGTTATTGCTGCCATACCTGCCGGAACGCTGTCCGACAGGATCGGTAAAGAGAAGTTGCTTGTGGCGGGGTTCCTGATCTATGCTGTGGTATATCTCTTTTTTGGCCTGAATGTGGGTGAGGGCGCTCTTTTTGTGCTCTTTGCACTTTACGGATTGTATTCGGCAGCTACTGACGGCATACAGAAGGCCTTTGTGGCTGATGTGACAGATGCCAACAAGAAAGGGACAGCTCTTGGCATTTACAATGCCCTGCTCGGGATCACCCTCCTGCCAGCCAGCCTAATAGCGGGTATTCTGTATGACAGGGTCAATTCATCAATCCCCTTCCTGTTCGGAGCTGCCATGGCATTACTGGCCACAATCATGATGGCGGTCTACATGATAACGGGCAGAAAGCAACCGGCAAAAGGCAGCAGAGGATAATATCTATTGCATATATTCATTGAAACAGGTTCCGGGAGCGCCATACCGCAAGGCTTTCAGGAGTGTCAGCCCGAAATCCTCTCAGGAGCGCCAACCCGCAAGGCTTGCAGGAGCGTCAGCCCGCCAGCCTTTCAGTAGCGTCATACGGCAAAGCTTTCAGGATATCCTTATTTGGCAATCGGTCCGGCGGGCACTTTCCCGATCTTATGTACACGCTTTGTAGTGAAGCCGAAGAACCATATCAGTGAAAGTGAAATGATGATCATCCCGGTAACGGTCACCCAGTCGGGTTTTTCTCCCGGGACTATTATCCAGCTCAGGATTGCGCCGAAGACCGGAATTA
Source organism: Bacteroidales bacterium (assembly GCA_009881065.1). Taxonomy (GTDB): domain Bacteria; phylum Bacteroidota; class Bacteroidia; order Bacteroidales; family VadinHA17; genus SR-FBR-E99. Next base: position 2,421 of record WXFE01000046.1, read on the forward strand.
TGAATTTCCAGAGGTTCAGCTCGCTGACCCTGACCCCGGGACGCTTGAGAAGTACATACCATTTGGAGAAGGTAAATGCTGACATGAAGGAAAGCCATATCAGAACCAGCCAGTAATTCAGCGGGAAGTCAGGTTTTAAAGGCACATCCTCAAATCCGAATGAGAGGAAGAACATGATAAGACCGCCGGTAAGGAGAGAGAATGAGCTCAGCACCAGCGGATTCATGTTTTTGCCTTTCTTTGAGATAAGGACGTTGCTTGTGGCTGTTGAAATACTGGCGATAAAGATCATTATTACTCCCGCTATCTCGCCCGGCATGCCGAAATGGAACTCCATGCGTCCGGCGCTGACGAGTACAATTCCGGCCAGACCAAGAATAATGGTTATTATCTTTGCGCGTGTGAACCGCTCCTCCCTGATCATTATCCGTGATACTATTGCTGTCACAAAGGGCTGCGATCCTACAATAACCGCACCCAGGGCGCCTGGCACGCGATCCATGCCCAGATAAAACAGGGTATAGTTGATGAGCGTCTGCAGTATGGTAACCCATATAGCCAGACTGCTGTTGGCCCTGATCATCCTGATGTATTCCCGGGGCTTTACCGTGAACGGAAGGATCATGAGGCCCGCAAGAGCGAACCTGGTTCCTGCGAAGTGAACAGGTGTGGAATATTGCAGTCCTATCTTAATAAATGGATAAGCGGTTGACCACATCAGGCATGTAATGATTGCCCAGATGATGGTGTTGGTACGTCGGTCAGTCATCCGGATCAGATAAAAATGCAAATATCGCTTTTTCCCTTCTTACTTTTTATTCCAGTCCGGTGGTTTTATTCCAAGCAGGTTTTCAACAAAGAAATCCATCCTGCGGCGTTCGCCATAGACGCCACCGGTGCTGTGCTGCATGCCTGGCACCAGCAGGTAGTCAAAGTCCTTTCCTGCCTTTATAAGGGCGTTGACAAGCTGCGTGGTTGAAGCAGGGTCAACGTTATTGTCCATCTCGCCATTGATCAGCAGCAGTTTCCCTTGCAGCAGGTGCGCGTTCTCAACATTCGACGACTCGATGTAGCTCTGGTCAACCGGCCATCCCATCCACAGTTCATTCCACCATATCTTGTCCATCCTGTTGTCATGACAACCGCATGATGAAACTGCCACATCATAGAATTCAGGGTGGAAGAGGAGGGCTCCGGTTGAGTTTTGTCCGCCTGCCGAAGTTCCGTATATACCCACCCGGTCAATATCAATGTATGGGTATTTGTCTGCTGCGGCTTTCATCCAGAGTATCCTGTCAGGGAAACCGGCATCCTTTATGTTCTTCCATGCCACATCGTGAAACTTTTTCGACCTGTTGGATGTTCCCATGCCATCTATCTGCACCACGATGAAACCCAGTTCAGCCAGTGAGTTCATGTTGCTGTGCGTTGTGCGGAACGATTTGGGCACGAAGCTGCTGTGAGGCCCGGCATAAATATTCTCGATAACCGGGTATTTCCGAGACGGATCGAAGTTAAGCGGCCTGATAATTATTCCCCAGATGTCTGTTATCCCGTCACGCCCTTTGGCGGTGAACACCTCAGGGTATTGCCATCCTGTGGCCATCAGATCCTTTACATCAGCTTCGGCCAGTTTCATCACCTCGCTGCCGTCAGCCGTGCTGCGCACCACTGAGACAGGAGGCATGTCAACCCGTGACCAGGTGTCAACAAAATAGTTTCCGTTTTCTGAGAAAAGAGCCTCATGGTTCCCGTCAGCAGGGGTGAGATGGGTCAGTCCCGTACCGTCAAACCCGATCCGGTAATAATGAATCAGATATGGGTCTCCCTTCTCGCGACCTGAAGCCGTAAAGATTATGCTGCGCTCCTTCACGTCAACACTGACCACTCTGCGCACAGGCCATTCTCCCTTCGTGATCTGGTTCTTCACCCTGCCGGTATTGCCGTCATAGAGCCACAGATGGTTCCATCCGTCGCGCTCTGAAGCCCAGATTATTTCACCGGTTTCCTTAACGTCATACCTGTAGCGTTTCCCGCTGTAATCAATGAAGGTGGGCGACTGTTCATCAATGATCACGCTCATTTCCCCGGTAGTTGCATCAATCTTCATCACCCTGTAGACCTGGTGTCCGCGTTTGTTGTATTCAAAAGTGAGGAAGTTGCCGGAAGAGTCCCATCGGTAATCTCTGAGATTGTACTGGTTGAGGATCATTGACTCATCAACGGCGATGTGCTTCTTTCCGGCAACATCAAATATCTGCGGGAAGAACTGGGGAACGGCATCGCCCGGCTTGGGATATTCCCGGGTATAGTATTTCGGCTGGATCTGGTCTTCGGGTGACGACTCCACATATGAAATCATGTGTTTTTCGGCAGGGACAACCAGGTTTGCCATTATTTTTTTCGAATCAGGCGACCAGTAAACCGATGCCGAGTAGTATTTGCCTATCCCGCCGTCATGGCTCAACTGGTACTCTTTCTTGTCCTTCAGCACCCTTATCCAGAGGTTGTAATCACGAATGAATGCCGTCATGCTTTTGTCGGGCGATGTGTCAGGCCTTCCGATCAGTTCATTGCGGAAGCCCCACGGCCACCTTTCCTCTCCGCCCCATGCAGAAGGTCTTCTGGTTTCACGCTCCCTGGTGACGGTATATTTTTTCAGGTCGCATTTGTACATCGCTCCGGAATACTCAAAGGTCACAGACTTCAGATCATCAGCCATTACCAGGTTCCTTATCGGGAGATCGGCTGCCCTGACTGTGTCACGGGTGATCTTTCCAAGGGCATCAGCCAGCCTCGCGGCATCAAATGCCTTTTTACTTGTTTTTTTCAGAATATCAGCAAGGATATAATCCTTCCCTTCCGGGGTTCTGTCCTCAAAGACCAGCATATTGGTCTTGCCTACCCAGACAGGCCTGATGTCACTGTGCCATACCTTTCCGGCAAGCTGTCTGTCAATATTGTTAGCCCTCTCATAATCCTTTTCGGTTCCCTGCGCACTGCCCTGATGACTTAGCGTGGCGGCGAACAGAAAAGACAAAAAAACACAGATAAAAGTTCTCTTCATTGCCTGACTGGTTTATTTTTATGCATAGTTAAGATAAAATGCGTGTATTCTGAACACTTCCCGATTGATTTATGGTTTACTTTACCATGTTTTCACATTTTTTAAATGTTCCTGTATTAAGGAAGGAGAGAGGTTATGGTTATTGAGGATTTTTTAGCACGGCAGCTGCGGGAAGCAGGAGTAAGGAGGTTTTTCGGGGTGCCGGGCGGACCCTCCATACCGTATCTGGAGGCCTTCAGGAAGGCTGGTATAGAGTTTATCCTTGCCAGTCATGAAGCATCGGCTGCGGTAATGGCAGATGTCACGGCCAGGCTTACCGGTGTCACGGGTGTGTGCCATGCCACCTTTGGTCCGGGAGCAGTAAATCTTGCATCGGGGGTGGGCGGGGCATTGCTTGACCGTTCCCCGCTGATTGCCCTGACCACTGAGATGTCTGAGGCATGGCTGGGTCGTACGTCCCAGATGAATATCGATCATCAGGTTCTGTTTCGTCCGCTGACAAAGGAGACCTTCAGGCTCAATGCTGATAATGCACGGGAGATTATCAGCCGCGCTCTTGAACTGGCAAATGAAGAGTACCCCGGACCTGTGCATATGGGGTTGCCCTCTGACCTGGCAGGCAGTGTTGCCGGACCGTATACAGGCGCTTCAGGGTCTGCGGGAATTTCAGGGATAGATTCCACAGCAGGAGTCAGCGGAGCCGGGGTGGAAACTCCATGGCATGCTTCTGCGGGTGGAGGCAGCGGGAGCGGGGCCGGAATTTCAAGGCATACTTCTGTACCGGGAGCCAGTGGGGCCAGGGTCCGAATTTCAGGGCATGCTTCCACGGGAGAAGATAACCGGGCCAGGGCGGGAGACCTGATAGCTTCATCGCGAAGGCCCCTGATTGCCGTCGGCCTGACTGCCATGAGAACGGTTGCCGGCCGTTCGCTGGTAAGATTTCTCGAAGAGCACAAAGTTCCGGTAGTGGTGACACCAATGGCAAAGGGAGTTATCACTCATGATCATCAATCCTTTGCCGGAGTCCTGTTCCATGCGCTCAGTGACCGGCTTGCAGGGCTGATAAGGGCAGCCGACCTGGTTATCGGTCTGGGTTATGATCCGGTGGAGTATAATTACGAATCATGGCTTCCGGAGGTGCCTCTGGTCCATTTTGACACAAAGCCTTCAGACCTGCGGATCAGCGGAGCAATTGAGGTTGTGTCAGCCCCGGAGGAGTGGTTCAGGGTATTGTCGCCCCTGGGAAGCTCTGACGAGATGATGGCCCTGGCAGCCCGGACAAGGGATGAGATACGGACATCCCTTAAAAGGGCAGGGAGTGGATTGAATCCTGTTACTGCCCTGTCGTTGCTGCGTGAACTCCTTCCTTCGGATACCACTGTGACGGCAGATGTGGGATCACACCTCCACCTGGCAGGCCAGATGTGGGATCTGCAGCGCGGAAAGCTGATAATGACAAACGGATGGTCATCGATGGGATTCGGGCTTCCTGCCGCTGTTGCGGCTGCCCTGGCAGGCGGCGGCGGGCCTGTAGTGTGCGTGACAGGTGATGGCGGGTTTGCGATGTCTGCCGGTGAGATTATGACGGCACGCCGGCTGGGACTGAAAATTATCGTAGTCGTCTTCAGTGACGGGGAACTCAACCTTATCAAGGTCAAACAGTCATGGAAGAGCCTGAGCCCGTATGGCATACATGTTCATGACGGCTCTCTCTTCGGAGCTGACAGATTCCTGGGAGTTGATGTGCAGTATGTCACTGACCTCTCCGGAATGCGTTCAGCGCTTAAACGTGCCCTTGCCTCCGGGGGCTGTGAAATCATCGAGGCCGCCATCAATCCGTCAGTATATGATGATCTTATCGTAAAAAGTTGAGATACCGGTTATTCCTCTTCTTTTTTAGCAGCAGGTTTTTTTGTTTTGGTTGCAGCCTTTGCGGGTTTTTCAGCAGTGGTTCCTGCCTCCTTTTCACTCTTCTTAGCTGCAGGTTTCGTGGCTGCCTTTGCAACTGTCGCGGGCCTGGCTGTCCTGGCAGGTTTTGCTTCCTCTGCCTCCGGTGTTATTGCCGGAGTTGCTTTCACTGTCCCCTTCGGAGATGGTGCAACAAAACTCTTTCTGACTTTCCTACGACGGCGGACGCCAAAGGATCCTTTTATAATCTTCCCTCTCTTTGATTTTCTGTCACCTTTGCCCATATTCTTTGAAATATTTAATTGTTAACACAAAATTGCGCAAACAACAAAATTAGTAAAATTTACTCCCCGGACATCACATTCTGTTAATAAAAAGGATGAGTATACGGGGAGGGTAACCGGCCGATTTATTAAATTTGCTGATATGAGAACCAGAAAGCTATGGATTTACTCTCCGGCTCTCTCCCCCCGGCTTGAGTATGTGGCAGGTGTGATCTTCAGCATCGTTCTGGGCATAAAATATGAGATAACAACTGACAGGAGGAAGATAGGCAGCAAACCTGCCATAATCTACTCCAATGAAAAGGTAAAGAATCAGTTTGTTATCCGTCCGGCGGGGCTCCTTGGTGAGACAGGTGTCGGCGATGTCAGTCCGGAGGTGTCATTTATCGGAGAGATGCCGCTCTTTTTTGAAACTGAAGGGGGAAGCATCCCGTTTGATCTTTTTTCTGCTGTATTCTACATGCTGTCGAGGTATGAGGAATACCTCCCTTTTTCGCCTGATGCCCACGGGAGGTTTCCGGGTGCCGCATCGCTGGCCGCCAGGGGAGGATTCCTGAGGATTCCTGTCGTTGAGATATGGTCGAAATACCTGGCGATTGAACTGATAAGACGGTATCCGGTCCTTACAATAAGGTCCAATGAGTACAGTGCCCTGGTTACTGTGGATGTAGACCAGCCTTTTGCATACCGCAGCAGGGGATTTCTCAGGAGCATGGGTGGTCTGGTGAAAGGGCTTGCCGGCGTTGGAGCCAGGCCTGCTGACCGGATCAGAACCATGGCCGGAGAGGTGCCGGATCCGTATGACAGCTTCGGATACATTGAAGAGAAGCTGAAGGAGAGCCAATCCGAAGCCCTCTTTTTCTTTCCCACGGGTGACCGGGGTGAGCATGACCATAATCCTTCCTTCCGTGATCGCGATTACGGCGAAATTATACGCAGGTATGACCGGATATATGGCAGCGGCCTTCATTCATCGTACAGGTCTGCTGGCAGGATCAGGACACTGAAGACGGAAGCGGAACGCTACAGCTCCATTACCGGGCATCTGCCCGTGAAGGTACGCCAGCACTGGCTGTTGCTGAAGATGCCGGACACATACCGTGACTTCAGTGAGGCAGGCATGACGCATGACTATACAATGGGTTATCATGATGAGCCGGGTTTCAGGGCAGGCATCGCCCGGCCCTTCCCCTTCTATGATCTTGCCACGGAGAGGGCAACCGGCCTTACTGTGGTGCCATTTCAGGTGATGGATGTGACCCTCAGGAAATATATGCATCTTCAGCCTGAAGCTGCCCTGGAGGTTATCAGGACTCTCATAGCCGCAACCAGGGATGCAGGCGGCCTGTTTGTTTCAATATGGCACAACACCTCCCTGAATGAATGCAATGGCTGGGAGGGCTGGCGAGCTCTGTTTGAGGAGATGCTGTTAATGCAGAAGGCATGATCAGACATCTGAAACACAATGAGATAGACCGTGGGCGGTGGGATGCATGCCTGAATGAGACCCCGGCGGTCAAACCTTATGCCATGTCATGGTACCTGGATAGAATTTCACCGGGGTGGGAGGCACTTGTAGAGGATGATTATCACGCGCTTTTTCCTCTTCCGTGCCACAGGAAACTGGGGATCAGCTATCTCGCCACACCGTTGTTCCTACAGCAACTGGGGCTCTTCACCGCGGAGGGTGACCGGAAACGGATGGCTGAGGAGTTCATCTCGTTCATGCAGGGCTTCTACATGCTGGTTGACCTCTGCATAGGGCAGGAGGCTGCAGTACCGGGCTACACTCTTACACCCAGGTACAATTATGAGCTGAAACTCGATGATCCCTATGAAAAGCTGTGGTTCAACTATATGACCGACTGCCGGAGGAACATCAACATTGCACGCCGCTATCCACAGGAAATAGTTGAGAATCCCACCCCCGAAGAACTGATTGCGCTCTTTCGTGCCAATACTGCCAGACGGGCCGGGGTGACAAGGAATTCGCCATACCTGAGACTTCAGGCCCTGATGAAGCATTGCACCTCATCCGGACTCGGAAGGATTCTGGGTGTGAGATCGCCCAGGGGAAAACTCCTGTGGGGAATGTTCGTGATTGAAACAGCCGGGCGCACAACGATGCTTTTTACGGCGGGGAGCAGGAAAAGCCGCGAACTGCGCACATCCTACCTCGTCATAGACCACCTGATCAGGAGTTATGCAGGCACCGGACAGATCATCGATTTTGCCGGGTCGTCAATTCCGTCGATAGCCATCTTCATGAGATCATTCGGAGGTGACAAAACAACATACTGGAGGCTGTATCGCAACAATCTCCCGTGGCCCGTGAAGCTTCTGAAATGATCAGAAGAGGAGTTCTATTACCTGATCATCCTGATCTGTCTCTGACAGCTTGCCGTTTTCGCACCGGAAGGTCCTTCCGGGGAATTTCCTGACCAGTGAGTGCTTGTGGGTTGACATGATAACGGCCCGGCCGGTATTGCTGATATTCTTCAGCAGGACATGTATCTCCTCTGATGTTTCCGGATCAAGGTTGCCGGTCGGTTCATCGGCCAGGATTATCTCAGGATCATTCAGCAGGGCACGTGCAATGACTACCCTCTGCTGTTCGCCGCCTGAGAGCTGGTGAGGCATTTTGAATCCCTTGTTCTGCAGCCCGACCTTCTCAAGCACCTCTTTTATCCGTTCTTCAACCGCAATCTTGTTGTTCCATCCCGTTGCCCTGAGGGCAAACTCCAGGTTGTCATGCACTGACCTGTCGGTCAGGAGCTGGAAATCCTGGAACACTATCCCGAGTTTTCTTCTCAGCATAGGTATCTCCCTCTTTTTTATCGTGTGGAGGCTGAACCCTGCCACCCATCCTTCGCCTTCGGCGAGAGGAAGCTGTGCATTGAGGGTGCGGATAAGCGAAGTTTTGCCGCTTCCCACCCTGCCCACCAGGTAGACAAATTCACCTTTTTCGACCTTCAGGTTCACATCACTGAGGACGAGGTGATCCTGCTGCATTATCGAACAGCTTTTCAATTCGATGATTGTGTCGAGAGGGGTGATCTCTTCCATTCGGAACAGTTTTTGTGCAAATTAAAAAAGAATTAACAATAAGCACTCTCTGTGTTGATAAAATGCAGGTTAAGGAAGATTCCGCAAGGCATTATAATTGTATTTTTACGACTGATAAAACTGCGCCGAAAAGTCCGCGCAATATATTGAATATAAATCAATTAACTACAGGGGTAACCTGCAGGTGATTGTTATTTGAGACAGTTTGAGAAAAGGATAAAGTTATGAACAGGAAGATACTGACGGTAGTTATGGTCTCACTCATTGCAGCAGGGTCAGCGGTAAAGGGGCAGGTCTCCTTTTCAGGGGATGAGATGACCTCGCTGCTGAACAACGGGTATGAGATGTTTGCAAAAGCCAAGTATGCCACGGCTATAGGGTTGTTTGACAAATGGCTTGAGAACGGGCATAACGGGACCAAACTACAGAGGGCAGATGCGGAGTATCATGCTGCGCTGGCCTCGATGAGGCTGATGGCACCTGATGCCGAGTTCAGGATGCAGCGGTTCATCAATGCCAATCAGGAGAGCCCGATGCTCAACCAGGCACGGTTTGAATCGGGCCGCTATTGTTACCAGCAGCGTAATTACAGCTGTGCCATTGAGTGGTTTGAACAGACAGACCGCATCCAGCTGAATGAGAAGGAGTATGCCGAGTATCTTTTCAAGCTGGGGTACTCGCAGTACCGGAGGGGTGACACCAGGAAGGCACAGATGCTCTTTGCCGAACTGATGGAATCAGAGACCGATTATACCGCGCCGGCAATTTATTACCACGCCGCAATTGCCTATGAAAACGGATTCTTTGGTACAGCCCTGGAAGGCTTTGAAAAACTGCAGGGTGATGAAACATTCGGAAGCATTGTCCCATTCTACATTACCCAGATCTATTACCTCGACAAGAACTACGATGGTATACTTGAGATAGCGCCTGCACTTATTGACCAGGCAGGGAAGAAAAGGGAGACCGAGCTTTACCGGTTCATCGGTGACGCATATTTTCAGAAAGGCAATTACAGTGAAGCCATCCCTTACCTTGAAAAATTCATCAGGGAGACAAAGCTCAGTGACCGCAATGACAAATACGAGCTGGCATACTGTTACTATCAGACCGGGGCCATTGGTCAGGCAACGAAGCTTTTCAACGAAGTGGTTGGCCGCAGTGATATCCTGACGCAGAACGCCTATTACATGCTGGGCTCGTGCTATCTTCAGGCAGGCGACAAGAAAAAGGCGCAGATGGCTTTCTCGGCTGCCTCAAAGATGAACTTCGATGCGGATGTACAGGAGGAGGCGCTGTTCAACTTCGCAAAACTGGCTTATGAGAATTCATACGCTCCCTTTGGCGAGGGTATAGATGCACTGCATGACTACATTCGCACCTATCCCAACTCAGAACATGTGTCAGAGGCCTATGACTACCTGATATCGGCCTATATGAGGCTGAAGAATTACCAGGCTGCACTGAACTCGCTTGAGAAGATAAGCAGCAAGGATGACCGCCTGAAGGAGGCCTACCAGAAGGTGGCCTATTTCCGTGGCATAGAGCAGTTCCGCAACAGGCAGTATGCCGAAGCGGTATCAATGTTCGACAGGTCACTCACCTACAGGGAGAAGAACCCTGACCTTTATGCCCGCGCCCTCTACTGGAGAGGTGAGTCGAACTATCGTCTCGGTAACAATAGTGCAGCGGTCAGTGACTGGGAGAACTTCAGGAAGCTGCCTGCCGCAGCATCAATGGATGAGTATGAGCTGACTGACTACAACCTTGGGTACGTATGGTATAATTCAGGAGAGTATGCGAAAGCGCTGCCGCATTTCATGGCATATATCAACAGGGCCGATCAGCGTGAGAGTCCTGACATGGTTATTGATGCCCGCAACCGGATAGCCGACTGCTACTATATCAGGGCTGATTACCCGTCGGCCATATTGCACTATGACAAGGTGATTGACTACGGCAGGGTGGATGCTGACTATGCAATGTTCCAGAAGGGATTTGCCCAGGGTCTGAACAATAATAACGCGGGCAAGATCACCACCCTCACGGGCCTGATTACAAAGTATCCGAAATCAACCTATGTGCCGAACGCGCTGTTTGAAAGGGGAAGGGCGTATGTTGCCACAGACCAGCCTGCGCGTGGAGAAGCCGACTTTACGAATATCATTGCCTGGTACACCGGGAGCCAGTTTGTTCCCCCTGCCATGGTGCAGCTCGGGCTAATCTACTACAATGCGGGGGAGAATGAAAAGGCTGTTGCCCAGTTCAAGAAGGTGATAGAGAATTACCGGAACACCCCGGAGGCCCGGAACGCTGTCAACGGTCTCAGGAACGCCTATTCTGACATGGACGATGTCGAGTCGTTCTTTGCATACATGAAAAATGTCGAGGGGCTTGGAGACATAGAGGCTTCCACGCGCGACTCCATGCTGTACATCTCCGGGGAAAACCAGTACATAAAGGGTAACTGCGAGAGATCATCAGAGATCTTCAGAAACTACCTGAAGGAGTTCCCGTCAGGCAGCTTTGCCACCAATGCAAGGTTCTACCTGGCTGACTGCCTTAACAGGTCGGGCAAGGTTGACGAGGCGCTTGACCTCTATCTCAGGGTGATCAGTGTGGGGAACAACCAGTTTATGGAGCAGTCATTGCTCGGCGCAGCATCCATCAGCTTCGGGAAGAAGGATTACAGAGGTGCATGGTCACTTTACGAACGGCTGGGCAGGGAGGCTTCAAGCCCGGAGAACAGACTGTACGCCTATCTTGGAATGATGCGTTCAGCGTCGGCTCTCGGGGATGATGAGAGGGTCATTGCCTCGGCAGACCTGGTGCTCGCTTCGGAGAAGCTGACGGAGGATCTGGCAAGGGAGGCCACTTTCCTGACGGCGAAGGCTAACCAGAGACTGGGCAATAATGAAGATGCACTTGATGACTATCGCCGTGTGGCCCGGGAAGTTGCCACTGCCTACGGGGCGGAGTCGAAGTATCGTGTGGCTGAGCTGCTGTGGATTGCAGGAGACATCGATGGTGCAGAGAAGGAGGCTAACCAGTTTGTCGACATGAGTTCACCTCATGTATACTGGACCGGGAAAACCTTCCTGCTGCTGTCAGACATAGCCGTAAGGAAGGGAGACACCTTTCAGGCTAAGGCAACACTGCAGAGCCTGATTGATTACTATACTGTCAGTGATGACGGCATAATTGAAGAGGCCAGGGCCAGGCTTGCAGCCCTGACAGCCGCACAGCCTTCAGGAGCCGGAACTGCTAACTGAATAAGATGGTACCGAACAACCAGATGATGAAGAAGATGAAAGGAAAATACTATATCATGGCAGTTGTCATGCTGATCACGGCGACAGCTGCCGCGCAGACAGAGGATGAGAACATAAAGAGAACGGTAACTCTTTACAACCCGTATAAGCCCACACTGCATGAGGCTGTCAAAAGGACTCTCCTCCCTTCGGATGATGATACCACTACGGTTGACATACGGTTCAGCTACGACTTTACCCCTGGTTCATTCGTTCCCGAATACGAGATCAGCCCCATAAAGTCAGCGGTGCTCTCACCGGAGCCTCTGCCGGATCTGAAGAAGGGTTATGTAAGCCTCGGTCTTGGCAACTATCTCTCCCCTTTTGTTGAGGTGAGTATCTCTAACGGCAGGTCGAACACGGGCGCTGTCGGGCTCTTCACCAGGACCTACGGGTCGGCAGGCAGGATAGAGCTGGAGAATGACAGGAAGGTCTATGCAGGATTCCTGGACAACCAGGCGCTGCTGTATGGCAAGAAGTATTTCAGGAGGAGCAGGCTTGACAGTGATATTGACTTCAGGCATATGACACGCCACGCCTACGGCTACAATCCTGATGTCGACGGTTATGACCCTGACAAGAAGGATATCAGGTCACTCTACTATGATGTTACGGGGAAAGTCAGGTACTTCACAATGGAGCCTGATTCAAGTGATCTGAACTGGGATGCCTCGCTGAAGTACAACTTTTTCACCAGACAGGGGGAAGGGCAGCAGCATAACCCGGGACTCTCAGTCAGTGCGGGAACGAATATGTTCGGGCTTTATGCCGGTGTTGACGCCGGTTATGACATGTATATCTTTTCGAAGGCTCTGGATACAAAGTCAAGGCATCTTGTTACCCTCGCTCCGTACATCACAAAAGGCAATGACGAGTGGAGGTTCAGGTTCGGGCTGAAGGTGGCTGCCGATGCAAAGGAAAACCATGATCCCTTTGTGGGAGGTGTTCGCAAGCTTTACATGTTTTTCTATCCTGATGCCATGTTCACCTTCAGGATCATTCCCAAATACCTCAGGTTCACTGCTGCCATTGACGGTTTCATGGAAAACAACCAGGCCCGGAATACCGCTTATGTCAATCCATGGATGCTTCCGGGTGATACCCTGTATAATCTGCGCAGCACGGACAATGAGCTGAGGATATCCGCGGGGCTTTCAGGCACAATGAATGTCAATGCATCATACTCATTTGGTGCCAGTTATACCCTCTTCAAGGATTTGCTCCTGTTCATGAATGACACCATAGGGTATGGCAACTATTTTGTGCCAGTATATTCGGACGGCAGCCTGTTGAAGATACACGGGGAGGTGTCAGTGCCCCTCAATCCCCAGCTTACCCTTTCGTTGCTTGGCAACTACTACGGATACAACCTGTCGGGTCAGGAGTATGCCTGGCACAAGCCTGAGTGGGACGGATCATTGAAGGCTGCCTATAATCTCAGGAACAAGATCATAGCTTCTGTCGATCTTACCCTGACCGGTACCCGGTATGCGAGGGTGATGGCTCCGGGAGAGACGATAAAACTGCCGTTCCACCCGAACCTGAATATGGGTATCGAATACAGGTATACACCTGAAATATCATTTTGGGTCAAGTGTAATAATATTTCCTACAACCGATATTTTGAATGGAACTATTACCCGTCAAGAAACCTGATGTTTATCGGTGGTATTTCATACAGCCTGTAAAGTGTCAGAAACCGGTCTCTTTTGCCCATTTTTTTTCATGAATTATTCCCTTTTTCGCAAGGCAGAACCGGCATTTTTTGCTACCTTTGTATGATATTATAAGAAACATATTATCAAACTGTTAAACAGTAAAAAATTCAATTTAAAACTACTTTTATGACTAATGAGGAATTGAGGAAGAGGAGCAGGGAACAGGATGAGTATTCAGCTGACAGCATCCAGGTTCTTGAGGGCCTGGAAGCTGTAAGGAAGCGGCCCGCCATGTATATCGGTGATGTTGGCGCAAGGGGGTTGCATCATCTTGTATATGAGGTTGTTGACAATTCCATTGATGAAGCCCTCGCGGGATACTGCACCCGTATAGATGTGACAATCAACGAAGATAACTCCATAACCGTTATGGACAACGGCCGCGGGATACCCGTGGAGATGCATGAGAAGGAGAAGCGGTCAGCGCTTGAAGTGGTGATGACCGTGCTGCATGCCGGAGGCAAGTTTGACAAGGACAGCTACAAGGTTTCCGGTGGTCTCCATGGTGTAGGGGTATCGTGTGTCAACGCCCTCTCATCCCGTATGACCGTGGAGGTCATGAGGCAGGGCAAGAGATGGTCACAGACATATGAGAGGGGAAAGCCTCTTGCACCGGTAGCTGTTATTGGTGATTCTGATGAGTCCGGCACCATAACCAGATTCATGCCTGACAACACCATCTTCCAGACTATCGACTTCAAATTTGAGATACTTGCGGCCCGGATGAGGGAACTCGCATTCCTGAACAGAAATATTCTTCTTACTCTTACTGACAAGCGTGAACATGCAGAGAACGGGGGAAACGCCGAACAGCGCCACGTTACCGAGAGATTCTTCTCCGAGAGGGGGCTGATTGAGTTCGTTGAATACCTTGATTCAAACAGGGAGAGACTGACGGAGAATGTGATTTACATCGACTATAACAAGGGAGATGTGCCTGTGGAGCTGGCACTGCAGTACAATACATCCTTTTCTGAGAACGTACACTCTTATGTCAACAACATCAACACCATTGAAGGAGGAACGCATCTGGCAGGCTTTCGCAGGGGCTTGACCCGTACTCTCAAGAAATATGCTGAAGATTCCGGGCTGACGAGCAAGCTTAAGTTTGACATCAACGGTGATGATTTCCGCGAAGGGTTGACCTCTGTCATTTCAGTGAAGGTTGCTGAGCCCCAGTTTGAGGGTCAGACGAAGACCAAGCTCGGCAACTCAGAGGTGATGGGTGCCGTTGATGTGGCTATCAGTACTGCCCTTACCCACTATCTGGAGGAAAATCCCAGGGATGCAAAGGCGATAGTGCAGAAAGTGATTCTCGCTGCCACGGCACGTCATGCAGCACGCAAGGCACGTGAGCTGGTACAGAGAAAGAATGTCCTCTCCGGCTCCGGCCTTCCTGGCAAGCTGGCCGACTGCGCGGAGCGGGATCCTTCGGTGTCCGAGATATTTCTCGTGGAAGGTGACTCTGCAGGCGGAACGGCAAAACAGGGCCGTGACCGCCGTTTCCAGGCTATCCTTCCCCTCAGGGGAAAGATTCTCAACGTTGAAAAGGCAATGCAGCACAAGATTTTTGACAGTGAGGAGATCAAGAACATATTCACTGCCCTTGGTGTTTACATAGGGACGGACGATGACAGCAAAGCGCTTAACACTTCGGGCCTCAGGTATCACAAGGTAATTATCATGACTGATGCCGATGTTGATGGCTCTCATATCACCACACTGATTATGACCTTCTTCTTCAGACATATGAAGGAGCTTATTGAGAACGGACATATTTACATAGCCACTCCACCGCTTTACCTTGTCAGGAGGGGAAAGAGCGAGAAGTACTGCTGGTCAGAGGAGGAACGCGATGCTGCCGTAAGGGAGATGGGTCAGGGCAAGGATTCTACAGTGTCTGTGCAGAGGTACAAGGGTCTCGGTGAGATGAATGCCGAGCAGTTGTGGGAGACAACAATGAATCCGGAGACGAGAACCCTTCGCCAGGTTACAATAGACAGCGCTGCTGAGGCTGATCATATCTTCTCGATGCTTATGGGCGACGATGTGCCGCCAAGGAGGGAGTTCATAGAGAGGCATGCGAAATATGCCAAGATTGATGCATAGGCAGGCAACAGAGCGGGGTCACAGATAATTGTATATGTCACAGAACGGCCGGCTCACCTTCAGGAAGAGCCTTAACCTGGCAGACTCATCCGCATTGATCATCGGCTCGATGATTGGTTCCGGAATCTTTATTGTCAGTGCAGACATGTCGTGCACCCCCGGTTCGCCGGGTTGGCTGCTGGTGGCCGGGCTGATCATTGTGGTGATCGGAATTCCGGTCTATTATATCTGGAGGTGGTTCAACAAATAAATCATTAATAGGAGAGAAATGCCAGATACAAATAAAACGGTGGGAAAATTCCATAATCAGAGGAGAATAAACCCGGTGACGGACTGGATCATCCGCCTGCTGAAAGGAACCCTTGTAGGTATAGGTGCGATCCTGCCCGGATTGTCAGGCGGAGTGCTTGCGGTTATTTTCGGCTTATATGAACCGCTCCTGAAATTCCTTGCGGATTTGAAAAAGGACTTTGTCAAAAATGTGTTGTTTTTCATTCCGGTAATCATCGGAGTGGCTTTCGGTATATTCTTGTTTGCCATAGTGGTCGAAAAGGCATTTGGCAGGTATGCTGCCATCTTTGTCTGCCTCTTTATAGGTTTTGTTATCGGAACATTTCCCTCTCTTTACAAAACAGCCGGCAAGAAGGGGAGAAGCACGAAGGATATGGTAATTCTGATCATATCTGCACTGGCTATCTTCACGCTTATGTTAGTTGGTGAACAGCAACTGGTAAATGTTACCCCGGACATACCTGTCTGGTTTGGATCAGGAGCGTTGATCGGTCTGGGATTGATTGTTCCCGGGATGAGCCCCTCGAATTTCCTGATCTATTTCGGCCTGTATGATAAGATGGCTGCAGGTATCAACAATTTCGACATGGCTGTTGTTATTCCTCTCACTGCCGGGGTGATTGTCTGTGTTCTGCTTTTTGCAAAGCTTGCCTCTTTCCTGTTCAGAAAGTATTATTCAGGCATGTATCATTTTATCCTGGGGATGGTGGTTGGCTCTTCACTTGCCATTTTCCCTGTCATAGTCTTTCCGGCTTTCAAGGCTGACATGTTATCTGCTTCAGGGTTAAGCTTCGGAGCGACAGTTGCACTGTGCCTTGTGATGCTGGTGGTCGGCTCCCTGGCCACATGGCTTTTCAGCAAGGTGGAGGAAAAATACCCGCGGGAGGACCTTTTTTAGCACCTGAATATCATTCCCGGTAACAAAAGCATCCTTATCACGGGATCAATGGCAGGGATCTATTCCGTAAGCTCACCGGCAAGAAGCCGGAGCCCTATCTCTGAGATTTTTGCCTGATAGAGGGCGGTCAGCCTGCGGTTAATGGCGTTAAGGTAGTTATTCTGGTACTCCCTGAATTCCAGCCCTGACAATGAGCCTAACCGGTACCGCTCCATTGCTATCTCAAGTGAGGCGCGTGCCACTTCGGCACTCTGGGTTTCAAAAATAGTAACAATGATATTGTTGCGGTAGGTATTGTACAGCAGGTCAAGTTCTCCGAGTATCTCATTTTCGATATCAAGATAGGCAAGTCTGCTGTTTTCGGCCTCAATCTTCGCATTTGACATCCTGCGGTTGACCTCCAGCCCTGAGAAGATATTCCATGACAGGTTGAATCCCCAGTTGAGCCCATTCGTCTGGTTGTATGACGATGCCTGCCAGGGGAACTCATTGCGGGTCAGATTATATCCGGTACTGAAATTGACCGTTGGATAGCGGTTGGCACGTACTGATTCAATATCATATTCTGACAGCTTCTCACCCTGACGTGCAAGGATCAGCTGGTTGTTGAAACTGAGAGTACGTTCGCGCAGCGAATCAATATCGATCTCAGGTGCCAGTATGATTGTGTCATTGATATTGAAATTGATCTCATGACCTGCGTTCAGCAGGTTGGTCATCCGTATATAGGCGCTGACGACTATCTCCTGCTGTGTCAGGACGGCAGAGCTGTCAGCATTCAGGTCTATCCTTGCCTGCTGAAGGTCGAGCCCCGAGATAACACCGAGAAGATACTTCTCCTCAGCGTTCTCATACCTTGCCCTTGACAGGGCCAGTGATGTAAGGGCCGACTGCATCCTGTTCTGTTGCACAATTATATTGTAGTATTCAGAGCAGACCCGCATTATCAGGTTCTCAACATTGATCTTCACCCGCTGGCTGCTCATGGCCAGGAGTTCCTGCTGCCTGCTGTAGGTGGTGAACATTCCGAAACCGTCAAAGAGTCTCCAGTTAAGTGCCACTCCTGCCGTATAGAGATTGGTTCTGGTTTTGTCTTCACCGGCTGAGGACGACCTGGTATTGTTGGTTGTCTGAGATTGTCTCCCCGTTCCGGTGATTGTGGGAAGGAAAGGGCTGAGGGAGACGTTGTTGTCTGCTATAGCCTCGTCGTTCCTGCTGATCTTGAGTGAATAGTTGTTTTCAAGGGCCTCCATGATGGCCTCATCAAGGCTCATGGTCCGCTGTGCTCCGGCTCCAATGGGCAGCAGGAGCAGCAATATCATTATATTAAGGCTGAGTTTGGTCATTGATGCTGTTTTCTGCTTTTTTCTTTCCGGCGAGGTAGCTGTAAACGGAGGGAACCACGAAGAGGGTAAGGAATGTAGCGAAGAACATTCCTCCCACAACGGTTACCCCCATTGTGACACGGCTTTCCGAGCCCGCACCGGTGGCAAGGGCCAGCGGCATGATACCAAGTATTGTGGTGAGGCTGGTCATGAGAATCGGGCGGAAACGTGCAACTGATGCCTCACGTACCGCATCCGTCACGCTCAGTCCTGCCTGCTGCCTCTGGTTTGCAAATTCAACGATAAGGATACCGTTCTTGGCTACCATCCCGATGAGCATGATCAGGCCTATCTGGCTGAATATATTAAGTGTCTGACTAAAAACCACCATGGTAAAGAGAGCTCCGATCAGAGCCAGTGGTACTGTAACCAGTATGATAACCGGGTCACGAAAGCTTTCAAACTGGGCCGCCAGAACCAGGTAGATAAGCACCAGCGCCAGCACGAAGGCAAAAAGAAGGCTCGATGTGCTTTCAACAAAGTCCTTTGAGTCGCCTGACAGTGTGGTGCTGAAGTTCTCATCAAGCACCTCGCCTGCAATCCTGTCCATCTCCTCGATACCCTCGCCCAGGGTGTATCTTCCGGCCAGCCCTGCCGAGACAGTTGCCGACACAAACCTGTTATACCTGTACAACTGCGGCGGGAGACTGTTTTCCCTTATCTCTACGATATTATCCAGCTGAATAAGCTGCCCCTTGTCGTTTCTCACATATGTGCTTGTCAGGTCGAACGGGTCATTGCGTTTTGACTTGTCAAACTGGCTGAATATCTGGTACTGTTTGCCGTCAAGGATATAATACCCGATTCGTTGTTCGCTCATTGTCAGCTGAAGCGTCTGGGCGATACTCTGTACGTTTACTCCCATCCTTGAAGCCTTCTCCCTGTTGATCAAAACAGTCAGCTCAGGCTTTGTGAATTTGAGGTTCACATCCGATGCCGAGAAATAGGGACTCACGGATGTCATGGCAAGGAAATCAGGAATTACTCTTTTCAGGTCATCGAGGTTCTTTGCCTGTATGACGTACTGCACGGGCAGACCGCCGCGGCGTGAGCCGAAGGTCTGCTGCTGTGACACTATGGTCTGCGCCCCGGTATATTGCCTGAGCACCGGCGAAAGGGTTGCTGCTATCTCCTGCTGTGAACGCTTGCGTTGCTTCTCGTCAACCAGTCTCACTCTCATGTTGGCTGCGTTGACACCCCCCATTCCAACCATCATCATTATATTGTCACTTTCCGGCACCTGCTCCCTGACCACCGGGGCAATCTGATCCATGTAAGCGGTCATATATTCATAGGAAGCACCTTCGGGAGCCCTGGCGTTGATGTTCACGTATCCACGATCCTCGAGTGGTGCCATCTCCGAGGGTAGAAGGGCCCACATCCATGCAATCAGTCCACCTGCCGCCACAATGATTATCACTGCCCAATACCTCACCTTCAGGAATGATGTGATGGCTTTCCTGTAGAGATTAATCATACCTGTAAAGAAGGGCCTGGTAGCATGGTAAAAGCGCCCCTCCAGGGCATCGGGCTTCAGCACCCGTGATGAGATCATGGGTGTAAGTGAGAGAGCCAGAAATGCTGAGATAATGACTGCGCCTACTATCACGATGCTGAACTCCCTGAAGAGCCTGCCGGTGACTCCCTGAAGGAATACTATAGGAGAAAAGACGGATATAAGGGCAATGGTTGTTGCAATGATAGCGAAGTATATTTCCTTTGAGCCTGCCAGCGCTGCTTCCATTGGCTTCATGCCATTTTCCACCTTGGTGTAGATGTTTTCCACCATCACTATGGCGTCATCAACCACAAGGCTGATAGAAAGCACTATGGCGAAGAGTGTGAGAATGTTGATGGTAAACCCTGCAAGGTACATCACGAAGAATGCACCGATGAGCGATATCGGTACTGCAACAACGGGAATAAGTGTTGTTCTCCAGTTACGGAGGAACAGGAAGATAACCACTACCACCAGGAAGAATGCAATGAATATAGTATTCTTTACCTCCCTGATTGACTCCCTGATATAAAGGGTATTGTCAAAAAGCACCTCCATGGTGATGTCTTCAGGCAGGTCTTTCTCGAGCTGTTTGAGGAGTATCTGGGCGTTGTCAACTATGTCAATGTAGTTGGCGCCGGGTTGTGGAACGAGCACAATGTTTACTGCCGGTTTGCCGTTGCTCAGCAGGTGTGACCGTATGTTTTCCGCATCAATCTCCGCGGTGCCGATGTCACTGAACTTCACCACCCTGTCACCGTTTTTTGTTATGATCAGGTCATTGAATTCGTCTACGGTGCGCAACCTCCCCAGGGTCCTGATTGTAAGCTCCGTATTGTCGCCTTCAATCCTTCCGGAAGGCAGTTCCACATTCTCCCGTGTAACGGCATTACGGATATCCAGCGGTGTGAGCCCGTATGCAGCCAGCCGTGCAGGATCCATTTTCATTCTGATGGCCAGTTTCTTGGATCCCCATACGTTCACTGCACTCACCCCTGATATTGTCTGAAGCCTTTCCCTGAAGTTGAGCTCGGCATACTGGCTGACATCAATTATGCTTCTGGTATCACTCCTGAGCGTTACCGCGAAGATTGGCTGGGCATCGGCATCAGCTTTCTGGACTACCGGCGGGTCTACATCCTGCGGCAGGCGTCGCATGGCTCCCGAGACCTTGTCACGGACGTCATTCACGGCTGTCTCCATGTCCACCTCCAGCCTGAACTCGACGGTAATGCGCGATGATCCGTCACTGCTGGAGCTTGAGATGGAGCGTATTCCCTGCACACTGTTGATGGCAGATTCAAGGGGCTCGGTGATCTGTGTCTCTATGACGTCTGAGTTGGCGCCCGGGAAGGAGGTGGAGACGGTTACGACAGCCGGGTCGACGCTGGGATAGTCCCTGATACCCAGGAAGGTATAGCCGATGGCGCCCATAATGAGAATCACGAGTGCCATAACAGTGGCAAGTACCGGCCTTTTTATGCTTGTTGAAGAAAGACTCATTCGGTCAGTTGTTTTTTTGGAACTGTATTGTCACCGGTTCAGTCTGTAATATTGACCCTGACAGCCATATTCTGCCTGAGATGCATCAGTCCGGTCGTAAGCACGGTATCTCCGGCGGAGAGACCTGACGTGATCTCGATGGAAGAGGCGGTCCTGGCACCGGCAACCACCGGTACAAGTTCAGCCCTGCCGTTTCGCGCCACCCATATCTTCTTCTCGTTCATCTCCGGCACAATAGCCTCGGTTGGCACCTGCAGGGCGTTCATCTTCTCGTCAGTGATAAGGGTCAGCGAAGCGAACATGCCCGGCACAAGCTTCCCCGCGCGGTTGTCAAACCTTGCCCTGAGGCCTATGGTACGGGTAGACTGGTCAATACGGTAGTCGACGGCGTAGACCGTGGCGAAAAACTCTTCACGATAACCCTGGGTTTCAAAAGAGATTCTCTTGCCCATCAGGTTTTCTGAAACATATTTTTCCGAGATGGCAAATTCGAGTTTAAGGTATGACTGGTCAATCAGATGCGCGATCTTGACCTGGGGAGTTACATAGGCGCCTTCGCTGACAAAGCGGAAACCTATAACCCCGTCGAAGGGAGCACGTACTTCTGTCTCTGCAATCCTGACCTTCAGCAGATTGATATCTGCCAGTATCACATTGTAGTCTGTCTGGAGCTGGTCAAAAGCTTCCCGGCTGACGGCGTCCCTGGAGAGCAGAACTCTCTGACGCCCGAGTTTTTCGGCAAGCATCTTCTCCTGTATCTCTGAACGGCGCAGCTGGGCCTGAAGATCTTCATCATAGATCTTTACCAGGAGGTCTCCCTTTTTGACCTTGCTTCCTTCGCGGAAGTAAACTGCAGTCACTTTGCCTGACACCTTGCTTACTATGTCTACCTCCTCGTTTGCCAGCAGTGATCCGGCTGACCTGATGCCGTTGGTGAGGTATGATGGTTTGGCTATTATTCCTGTGACAGGCAGTTGACCCTGGCTGCCAGGCTGCTGACTCTGCCCCTGCTGACTACCCCGGGTCTGTCCCTGCTGTCCGCCCGGGGTCTGCCCCTGCTGACT
>WXFE01000047.1 GCA_009881065.1 Bacteroidales bacterium
GCCTGCACTACAGTATCTCCGGCTTTCTTTTTCAGGTCACGATTACCCCACAGACCGAGCCGCGGTCCGGCGAACCATATCAACAGGACAAGGGCAATGGTACTCCACAGAGTTATTTTAGTCCCTTTTTTCATCTATTGTTTTGTGTTCAATTCCTTGTTCACAAAAATAGAGGGGTTTATTAAAACCATATGTTAAAGTATATTAAAACGGAGCGCAGGCGAATAAATAATGATGCTGTTTCCCCTGGAAGATGCCTCAGTGTTTAATGATAATCTCCCTTATCAACTACTCCATGTCCTTGTAAGATGCCTCAGTATTTAATCATGATCTCCCTTACCACCCGCTCCATGTTGTCGGTTATCTTTCTCGACGGTACGGTGAATCCGTTGGCAAAGGTGGTAAATGCGATTATTCTTCCGCTGTTGGTTGTGAAATAGCCTGCAAACGACTTTGCGCTCGTTATGGTTCCGGTTTTGGCAACCACTCTCCCTTTGAATATCTCATCACGGAAATAGTATTTCATGGTTCCGGATACGGCGCCCATGGGGAGTGATGCAATGAAGGGTTCAGAGACGCTGCTGTTGTGCATGTGCACAAGCAGCCTGACAGTCATCAGGGCGCTGATGTTATTGTTGGAGGATAATCCTGACCCGTCAAGGATCACCGCCTGATCTGGCTGACACCCTATTGAATCGAGGAACTGCCTGATGACGGCAGAACCGGCATTCCAGGTACCTTCTCCCAGTATCTCCCGGCCCAGGTGTTTGCGAAGGGCTTCAGCATACATATTGACGCTCTCATGATTGGTGACCTTTACTATCTCGGCGAGGGTGGGCGAGAGCGTAACTGCCACGGAGAGGCTCTTTTTGCCTTCTGTGGAGACACGTTCCGGCACTGGTTCACCATCCACTGCTATGCCTGCCTTACGCATTGCGGCATCTAGTCTTTTCACCAGGGCGAAGGGCGGATTGGGGATGGAGGCCCTGAGGGCAAAGCTGCTGTCGGCAGGCACGCTTCCTGTCACCCAGGCCATCGCAGAGTAGGGAGCATTGTAAACGTATCCCCTGTCAGTGCTGCCCGATGAGATTAGATAGCTGACAAGGCTTATCTCTTTACCGTAATCCTCCACTGAATCAATGATGGCTGCCTCGCCCCCGGCGCGGCCCGTAATGTATATGTTGTATTCGTTGTCGTTTATGTTGATATCATAAACCCCGGCGCCGTAGTATTGTCCCAGGTCGCCCCATGCCCATCCGGCCGGTGCAGGATTGAAGTCATAGATGGATTCCCCTGCTGCCACACGGCCTTTGACCTTCTTAACCCCCGCTTCCTTCAGTGCACTGACCCACTCACCGGTCACGTCGCCATAGTATTCCGCAAAATAGTCTGAGCCCAGTGCAGGGTCACCACCCCCAATGATAACCACATCACCATCAAGTATGCCCTTTTTGGTGTTCAGCTCCCCTGTGAGCAACAGGTTTGTCGTATAGCGGTAGCATGGCCCGAGGAGCGAGAGGGCCACCGAGGTAGGGTAGAGCTTCATGACAGAGGCTGATGCAAGATTGCGGTCTGCGTCATAGCTGAAAATAATCTCGCCGGTCACAGCATCGGCAAAGCAGAAGGAATAAGAGGTTCCCGTCAGGGTTGTGTCTGCAAGGATGGAGTCCATTACCTGTTGCTGTGCACTGAGGCTTGCTGCAGCTGTCAGTGAAAGGATAAGGATGGTCAGTAATCTGGTTCTCATTTCGGTTTGTTTTGTTCAAGTGTTGAAAGCAGGCCGCAGGCTGCATTGATATCCTGTCCGCGGCTTGCACGGATTGTTGCTGTGATGCCCTTTGCATTCAGGCTGTCACGGAAAGCCTCCATCCCGCGCTGGTCAGGACTTGTAAATTCCGATCCGGGAATTGAATGGAAGCGTATGAGGTTAATCCGGCAGCGGATACCTTCGAGTATCCTGGCCAGCTCCCTGACATGTGCAGGAGTGTCATTCACTCCCCTGAAGAGAATGTATTCAAACGAGACTCTTCTCTGTCTGCCGAAATCAAAACTCCTGATGGTATCAAGAACCTCCTTCACCGGATGTGCTTTCTGAACCGGCATCAGTGACTGCCGCTCACTGTCAAACGGTGAGTGCAGGCTGACGGCCAGATGGCATTTGCTCTTATTGAGGAACTCCTCTATCCTGCCGGTGATGCCTGTCGTGCTGACGGTGATTCTTGTCGGGCTCCATCCGTAACCCCAGTCAGAGGTCAGTATCTCAAGGCAGCGGAGAACCTCCTCCAGGTTGTCAAGAGGTTCTCCCATCCCCATGAATACGATATTTGTCAGTGCGTCATGCTCCGGCAGGCTGCGGAACTGGTTCAGTATCTCATTTGCGCTGAGATTTCCCTGGAAGCCCTGCCGTGCCGTCATGCAAAAACGGCATCCCATGCGGCAGCCCAGCTGTACCGACAGGCAGATGGTTGCCCGGTCATGGTCAGGAATAAAGACCGTTTCAATGAACCGGTTTTCGCCAACACGAAAGAGATACTTCTTTGTGCCGTCACTGGCAGATGATTCAGATACAGGCGGGTTAAGGCCCGTTTCATAATCCTTTTCCAGGATTTTGCGCGCTGCCAGGGAGAGATCGGTCATCGCGCCGATGGCAGGCGCTCCCCTGTGATAGAGCCATCCTGCTATCTGCTTCGCCGCATACGGCGGCAGAGAGGCATCCCTGACAACCTCTGACAGCTCACTGAGAGTCAGGCCGAATAGTTTCTTCTTTTCCATCAGAACCGGTAGCCGGCCCGGTCAAGGTCACGGATGTTTTTGAATGGCTTTGAAGGTTTCAGCTCTGCATTCAGGAAGTTGTATATCTCAAGCCTGATCTTCCTCGCCTCACGATAGTCCATCCTGTCAAATGAGTGCCCTCCGGGCATGTTTTCAAAAATCCTGTAACTGAAATTCTTCTTGTCTGCAGCTTTGAGTGATTTGATCAGGTGTTCCACCTCAAGTACGTTTACATCCTCATCATTGGTGTTTGTGTGGATGAGGAGGGGGGTGTTGCGGTAACGGTCTGCCTGCCAGGCCGGGGAGCGCTTTCGGTATTCCGCCACATTCTGATCAGCCGTTTTGCCTATGTGATAGGGTGCTGAGAAGAGGTCACGGTATCCATCGTTCTTGTATCCCATCCGGGCGACGACGTCACTGACAGGCACTCCCGCGAAGCAGGCCTTGTATGCCTCGGGGTGGTTAAATATGCAGAAGAGCCCTATCAGGCCTCCGTGGCTCCAGCCAATAATCCCGACCCTGTCCTTGTCAACAAATTCATAATTATCGATCATGTACTGGCGGCTGGCATCAACATCCTCCACTTCCAGGCCGCCATAATCTATCCTGCGATACATTCCGGCGCCGTACCCTGTGGAGCCCCTGTATTCTGCAGCAACAACAATATACCCCTGTGACACCATCTCACGGATCATGTGCGTATGGTAGGTGGTAAAGTTAGCATGCACTCCCCCGTGTGGAAGGACCAGCAGCGGGTATTTGGCGGAAGGATTGATGTCTCGCGGGATGAAGACATAACTCCAGAACTTGAGCGGATTACCGGCGCCCTGTCCGGTCGGGTTGCTCTCCTTTGCCGGCGGCGGTCCGGTGATATAGACCTTGTCAATGAAAGCGATGTCACCCACGCGGTCGAACCACAGCAGGTCATCAATGCTTTTTTCAATCTCATCAAGCCGGTGAGACAGAGCATCGAAGTTTCTGTTCACCTCATTGATGGCATTCATCAATTCGGTGTTTTCGTGTTGCGCCCTTACGATGCCGTTAAGGCAAAAAATCGCAGCTGCAACCAGGAGGGTTTTTAAAATAAGCCTTTTCATATCAATTTGGTTTATTATATCTCTGTTTCTCCGCTGAAGACAAAGGTAGCCGGACCGGTAAGGAAAATATCCGTAGCTCTTTCTCCGTCAATATTGAACCTGACCGACAACATTCCGCCCCTGGTCTGCACCCCGGTTGCCGGTGTGACAATTTTTCCGCTGTACACTGCCGCAATGGCAGATGCTGTTATTCCGGTTCCGCAGGCAAGTGTTTCTTCTTCCACTCCCCGTTCGTAGGTTCGTACCCAAAGCCTTCCGTCCCTGATGCTTACGAGGTTGACGTTCACCCCTTCAGGTGCATAGGCAGGTGACCAGCGGAGGGGCCTGCCGAAGGCGACCATGTCAGTTGCCGAGTTGTCATCGGTGAACACCACCAGGTGGGGCACTCCGGTGTTGACAACTATTCCGTCAGGAGTATGCCTGATTCCGCTGACGTCACGTATTGATACCTCTGTCAGCCCGTCACCTGCCGGCCTGGCCGTATGAGGTCCGTCGCCCGCCATGAAGGCAATATCGCGGAAACCCGTGATATGCCTCATGGCAAAGTGTGCCGCGCACCTGGCACCGTTTCCGCACATTTCACCGGGTGAACCGTCAGAGTTGAAATAAGACATCCTGAAGTCATACCCTTCGCACTCTTCTATGAGTATCACTCCGTCTCCCCCTATTCCGAAATGGCGGTCGCATAACTTCCTGATAAGCAATGCATCATCATGCGCAATAATGGAAGGAGTGTTTTTTACAATTATGAAGTCGTTGCCTGCTCCCTCATATTTGTTAAAGACCATTTTCATTTCGTTAAATTGAAGTTAATTATTTTGAAAAGAGCGCCTCAGTTTGTTAAAAAATTGAAAATTTGTAGAACAATGCTTCTATGGAAGTGTTGTAAAGATATTAATCTTTTGGGCAGGCACACTATTTGATTAAATCAGTAAGGATCAAAGAAAGGCATAACCAAAAATATAAAAACAATGAAAAAAAGAGATTTGATAACTACTTTGCTGGTTGCTCTTTTCGGAGCGCTGGCAGGGCTTTTCATCTTTACCAGGTTTCTTGACAGGGATAAGATGGTGATTGGGACTGAGAAGGAGAGGCAGATGATTGAGGAGAATGCGAGGTATACGATGATGATGCCTCAGTCAGGGGTGAATGATTTTACATTTGCGGCAGAGCAGACAGTGCATGCAGTGGTTCACGTCAAGACCAGGGCGACAGTCAGTTCCTCATATTCGAACCCTCTTTATGAGTTTTTTTATGGCAGGGGTTCAAACCAGTCAAGGGTGGTGCGTGGGTTCGGCTCGGGTGTGATAGTCACTGAAGACGGGTACATTGTTACCAATAATCATGTCATAGAGGATGCTGATGAGGTTGATGTGACGCTGAATGACAATCGTACCTTTTCAGCCGAGATCGTTGGCCGTGATCCGAGTACGGATATAGCGGTCATTAAGATAAAGGCCAGCTCTCTTCCGTATATAAGGTTCGGTAATTCAGATGCAATACGTCTCGGGGAGTGGGTGCTGGCAGTAGGGAATCCGTTCAACCTGACATCGACGGTTACGGCGGGGATAGTAAGCGCCAAGGGAAGGAGCCTGGGTCTGCTTGACAACCAGTACAGGATAGAGTCATTCATCCAGACTGACGCCGCCCTCAACCAGGGCAACAGCGGAGGTGCGCTGGTAAACGTTCAGGCTGAGCTCATAGGCATCACCACTGCAATTATTTCACCCAGCGGCGCCTATGCCGGCAACTCTTTCGCAGTTCCCACGTCTATTGTAAGGAAGGTCTACGAGGACATCAGACAGTTCGGGGAGGTGCAGCGGGGTCTGTTGGGTGTAAATATCACCGATGTCACTGCTGAGCTGGCTAAAGAGGAAAACCTCAGGGAGATAAAGGGTGTTTATGTTGCGGGGGTGACGGATGACGGTGCTGCGAAAGAAGCAGGGCTGGCAGAAAAGGATGTGATCATTGCAATCAATGATGAACCGGTTGAAACCACGGCAGATCTTCAGGAGAAAGTGAGCCGTTACAGACCGGGCGACAAACTCGAGGTGACCTACCTCAGAAAGGGTCGTAAGGATAAAAAGAGTGTGGTTCTCCGCAATATTGAGGGTGGTACCGGCGTTCTAGCTCCCGGGACACAATCCTCAACAGTGTTCGGCGCCACATTCACGCCGGTCACTGCAGGCGAGAAAAGTCAGTATAAAATATCAGGAGGTGTAAAGATCACTTCGATTTCGGATGGCAGGTTCCGCGACCTGGGCCTTTCGAAAGGAACGATCATTGTTGACGTGAACGGAGTAAAAGTGAACAGCGGTGCAGATGTCCGCAAGGCAACAGGTGACGAGAAGAATCTGAACTCTGTGGAAGGATTTACACCCAATGGAACGTACTTCAAGTACCAGACAAGGAGGTAGAAATAAGGCGTAATTGCAAGGATCAGAAGATCAGTGAATTAAATGAAATTGAGAATACCATGCTGAGTGGTTGAATATATATTTGTTTAGTAATTTAATAAGAAGTAACTTTGCGAAAATTTTTTCGAAGGGATATAGAGAATATAGAGAATGAGACAACTTAAAATTACCAAATCCATTACCAACCGTGAAAGTGCATCGTTGGACAAGTATCTGCAGGAGATTGGTAAGGAAGAGTTGATATCGGTTGAGGAAGAGGTAGAGTTAGCACAACGGATCAAGAAGGGTGACAGGGCAGCACTGGAGAAGCTTACCAAAGCCAATCTCCGTTTCGTTGTTTCGGTGGCCAAACAATATCAGAATCAAGGACTTAGCCTTCCGGACCTCATTAATGAGGGTAACCTCGGCCTTATCAAGGCTGCAGAAAAATTTGATGAAACCAGGGGTTTCAAGTTCATATCGTATGCAGTCTGGTGGATCAGGCAATCAATCCTTCAGGCTCTCGCGGAGCAGTCAAGGATAGTGCGTCTTCCACTTAACCAGGTTGGTTCACTGAACAAGATCAATAAGGCATTTGCAAGGTTTGAGCAGGAGAATGAGCGTATTCCTTCCCCTGAGGAGCTTGCCGAGGTGCTTGACCTGCCGAAGGAGAAAGTCATTGACACTCTCAAGGTATCAGGTCGTCATGTGTCAGTTGATGCACCCTTTGTGGAAGGTGAGGACAACAGCCTTCTGGATGTGCTCACCAACATAGATTCACCGATTGCCGACAAGATGCTGATTGACGAGTCTCTCTCAAAGGAGATTGACCGTGCGCTGGCAACACTTACCGAGCGTGAGAGGGATATCATACGTTATTTCTTTGGCATTGCCTGCCAGGAGATGACTCTTGAAGAGATAGGGGAGAAGTTTGGCCTTACCCGTGAAAGGGTCAGACAGATCAAGGAGAAGGCCATTCGCAGGCTGCGTCATACATCCCGCAGCAAACTCCTCAAGGGATACCTGGGTTAGTATTCCCGGGGCAAGGTAAACAGATAAAAGAGGTGCGTCAGCATCTCTTTTTTCATATATATACTGTCTGTGCGGAGGGTGATGATTGTGACGGGTCTCTTTTTGTTATTTTTGCCCTACCGGAGAATCATGGAATTCAGGCTTACATCAGACTATACACCCGCAGGTGATCAGCCAGAAGCCATACGGCAGCTGACCGACGGGCTGATTCAGGGGGTACCCTGTCAGACACTGCTGGGGGTGACCGGATCAGGAAAGACCTTTACCATTGCCAATGTAATTGCACAGGTCAACAGACCGGTGCTGGTGCTGAGCCACAACAAGACGCTCGCAGCGCAGCTGTACGGCGAATTCAGGGAGTTCTTCCCGGAAAATGCAGTGGAATACTTTGTGTCATATTACGACTACTATCAGCCGGAGGCTTATCTCCCTGTTACGGACACCTATATAGAGAAGGACCTTTCAATAAATGATGAAATAGAAAAACTCAGGCTCAGCGCCACCTCGTCACTTCTTTCCGGCAGGCGTGATGTAATTGTGGTCTCTTCTGTATCCTGTATCTACGGTATTGGCAATCCGGATGATTTCCGTTCCAATACCGTTCATGTGATCAGGGGGGCGAAGATCAGCCGTACGTTGCTGCTTCGCAGGCTTGTTGACAGTCTGTATGCACGCAATGAACTGGATTTCAGCCACGGCACATTCAGGGTCAGGGGAGATACCGTAGATGTTTTCCCGGCTTACGCCGATGTCGCCCTGCGTATAGTTTTTTTTGGTGACGAGATAGAAGAGGTATCCACCTTCGATCCGCTGTCAGGTCAGCATCGTGATTACCTGGATGAGTATGTGATCTATCCGGCGAACCTTTTTGTCACCACCAGGGAGCGTATCAATATGGCTGTATCACAGATTCAGGATGACATGGTGCTGCAGGCCAGGCACTTCCGGGATACCGGAAGGCCGGAGGAGGCCAAAAGGATTGAACAGAGAGTGCAGTATGACCTTGAGATGATCAGGGAACTGGGCTATTGCAGCGGCATAGAGAATTATTCCAGATATTTTGACGGCAGGGCTCCCGGAACAAGACCCTTCTGCCTTCTTGATTGTTTTCCAGGGGATTTCATAACGGTGATCGACGAAAGTCATGTCACCGTTCCCCAGATAAGGGCGATGTACGGAGGTGATCACTCGCGAAAGCAGACCCTGGTGGAATATGGCTTCCGCCTGCCGGCTGCACTGGACAACAGGCCGCTGAGGCTGGAGGAGTTCGAGGCGCTGACCGGTCAGACGATATACATGAGCGCAACACCGGCCGAATATGAGATGGAAAAGAGCGAAGGGGTATTCGTTGACCAGGTGATAAGGCCCACAGGGCTCCTTGATCCGCCGGTGGAAGTGCGGCCCAGCCGCAACCAGGTGGATGATCTCATGGAGGAGATCAGGAAACGCTCTGCCAGGAACGAGAGGGTTCTGGTTACAACCATGACAAAAAGGATGGCAGAGGAGCTCAATAACTACCTCGCCAGGTTCGACATCAAATCGAGATACATCCATTCAGATGTTGAAACCATTGAGAGAGTGGAGATTCTGGAGGGACTCAGATCGGGCGTGTTTGATGTGCTTGTAGGTGTGAACCTTCTCCGCGAGGGGCTTGACCTTCCTGAAGTGTCACTGGTGGCAATACTCGATGCCGACAAGGAGGGTTTCCTCAGGTCAGGAAGGGCGCTGACACAGACGGCAGGCAGGGCGGCAAGGAATATTAACGGATTGGTGGTGATGTATGCTGACAGGATTACCGGCTCAATGCAGGAGACTATCGATGAGACGAAAAGAAGGCAGGCCAAACAGCTCAGGTATAACTCTGAAATGGGAATAACACCGCAGCAGGTGGTGAAGAGAAGCGGAACCATGTTAAAGGGGCTGAGCCACAAGGGTGTGGAGCTTCATGCTTACACCGGTCCTGAAAAGGTTGATGTGGCAGCTGATCCTGTTGTGAAGTATATGTCAAGGGAGCAGCTTGAAAAGGCGATTGAAAAAACCCGCAAGGCGATGGAGAAGGCTGCTGCAGCGCTAGACTTCATTGAGGCTGCCAGGCTGCGAGATGAGATCGAGGGTATGCGGAAGCTGGCAAACGAAAGAGGATAGCCTGCAGGAAGGGTACGAAAAGAGCCGTTCTGCCGTTTGATACTATTGGCGGTGTTCCGGCAAGGGCCAGAAGTTGAATACAAATTGATCAATATGCAGAAAACTGTTACGGCCTTAATCATGGCGGTACTTTTAACAGGAGCATGCACCAGGCTGCCTGATCCTGAGCCTGTTGATAATCCCAGGGTAGTGATACTCATGTATCACCGTATCACGGAGGGTGAAGCGGGTAATCTTTATGAACGTAGTGTTGAGGAGTTCGAAAAGGATCTCATTTACCTCAGGGAAAACAATATCAGGGTGATCGACTTCAATGAGCTGGAGGCTGTGGTGTCAGGGGCTTTGAAGCTTACCACCCATGCAGCAGTGATTACTTTCGATGACGGCGATCATTCATGGTACACTCATGCTGCCCCGCTGCTGAAGAATTACAGGATGAAGGCAACCTTCTTTCTCTGGGCCTCGAAGATCGGGATGGATTCGTTCCTTGACTGGGATGAGGTGAAGCGTATGAGCAGTTACACGCTCGACGGCGGGGTCAGACCATTCTCCTTCGGGTCGCATACCATGTCACACCACTATCTTTTTAATATGAAGGGAGCCCTTGGCGGGGGTGAAGCCTTCCAGGAGTACCTTGACGAGGAGCTTGGCGGTTCAAAGGTGCTTATTGACAGGCATATCTATGGCACTGTTGAAGCCCTTGCCCTGCCTTTCGGCGACGGAGCAGGTGATGAGGAGATCATCGCAGGAGCCCGGCGTCACGGATACAAATACATCCGCACATCCGAACGGAATGTGACAGGAATGGCAGGAGCTGACATGTTCAGGCTCCCAAGCCTGCCGTTGCTTGATGATACTGAGCAGAAAACTATAGGCACTTACCTCGGGATTTATTGACAGGTATCCCGACTAACCCTGGAACTGCAATAAGCAAAGATAAGTAAGGCACTGCCGGGGCGCGGGAGGCAGGGTCAATCTCAGACTGAGCCAGGGTGCTCTGTGGAATGTGAAAATCATGCTGTGAATATTGCGGATTGTGACGGTCATACTGTGAGTTCCGTGGAATGTGACAAGCATGCTGAGCCCCGGAGAATATGAGAGTCATACTGTGAGTTCCCCGTAATGTGACAAGCATGCTGTGTGCGATCTGAAATGCTGTGGGAGGAAGGGTACATCGTATGTTTCATTGACGAACAGGCCTATAAATTGATGATTGTGCATTAGATTTTGATTAAGGGTTATGAACTTACGACAGCATGGCCTAATTTTGACCTGTATTATTAACTTGAGCGAAATGCTTTAGATTGGGAAGAACTAATGATGGAAAAGTTAACTGATTTAATCATTGAAAAAACGCCTAAGACGCCGCAGATAGAGTTGAAGTACAACAGCGGCGAGCTTTCATTGACTGGCAGGTCGCTGCCTGAAAACGCCAGCAGGATTTACGAACCTGTGCTTAACTGGGTCAACAATTACGTGATTCAACCACAACCTGTCACGAACCTGAGGCTCAATGTCGAATACTTCAATACCTCATCCTTACTCTGGATTTCGAAGATTGTCAGGACACTGACCCGCATAAATAACCCTGATTACCGGTTTATAGTACATATATATATACCGCTCGAGGAGTATGATGACATGCAGTTGTCTTCCGATGTGCGCGAATCTTTCAACCCTATAACCGATATCCTCCAGGATTCCATTCCCGAGGTGAGTCTCAAGCTCTATGCCACAGACGATACCTCGAAGGTAATACGTGATGCCCTGGTGTTGTTCTAGCACTCCGGCCTGGTAATTTTGATTCTGGCCGGGATAAATCCGGGTTTTTAATCAATACATATCTGTGATTGGTCAAAAGTGCTCCGCTTTTGACTAAAAACCCTTTTCGTGACGTCAGTTGCCCGTTTGTGTAAACGAACTGCCATAACTTCTTGACGAAGCATCCCGTTATGTATTCAAGTGTCCGTAAAATGGGCACTTGCGATTTGTTTTCATCGTTATACACTGGTAAATTTGATATGAAAATCAATCAACCAGGAAATGAAATCAACAGCGGTTTTCAAGATTGTCAACACGATTATCCGATGCGGGTTCAGTTTTTTTCGTTACATGAGAAGAACCGGACTGTTTGGCAGGCCAGGAGTGATAATACTCTCTTCGCAAGAGGGGGCCAATTATGGCCGGACTGACCTGAGCCAGGCCAGGACACTTATAAACCTGCGCCGGCTTGACCTGATAAAGCATCTTGAGATGTTTGTCAGCTCGCTGGCGAGGTTGCTGCCACCCGAGACAAGCTTTGTGGGCTGTTTTGCCTGCCAGGGGAACTCAGGCCATGATGCACGCTATTACGGCAACATGCCGCTTTTCATTTCAAAACTCAGCTATCGCCGTTCAGCACACCATGTGGAACTTAATCCTGACAAAGTCTCTGCAATACTGAGCAGGTGCGGACTCGTGGTAATTGATATGATGGAACTGAATGGCCTGACCTATTTCCACAGCAGAAAGAGAATCAATTAAATACCAAACCGAAAAAATACGAACTGCCATGAAAACCTATTATCAGATTTCTTCAGACGTGACCGGGAAGGTGATACTGAGGAGAAGAAAAATTGCCAAGGCACTGCGATGGTGGCTTAATGAAAACGGATATACATACAAATACCTGTTCTATTCGGCGTAACCCTTAACCGGAAGTGAGCCGGCAATTACCATCTGCCGGCGATGGTCCGGAATTGGTTCCAAGTGAGCCGGCAATCGCCACCTGCCGGCCAATAATTCAGAGCTGGTTCTGATTCTTTCTTTTGTTGGTTCCGTCTGCGGAATGAATCTCTCCCCGGCCTCTTATCTCAACTTCTTCTGGTAGCTGTCGCGGTAAACCCTGTTGATACCATCGGCTCTGATGCTGCCCTTCTGGATTAGTGTATTCTTCATGTCATTGACTGAATCACTGTATGCAGGACAGACTGGCTTGTTGCATGAGGCCAGCAGGCCCAGGGCAAGGATTAAAAGGATCAATTTTTTCATCACTGCAAATTTAGGGAATCCCTTCTGTTAAAACAAAAGTTGGCAGAGGGTTAATCTGCTGATTCTTTCATGCCGGTAATAATTTATTATTTTTGCCTTTACATCAGAATGACTGACCTGTCATATTCATGGAACAACATTTATTCAGCAAAATGTTCTTCAGATGCTGTGACAGGCAAATCCATTGCATTATGTCATTTTAAAAAAACTCATATGAATAAGATCAACCTCATTTTCATGTTACTGCTGTCAGCTTCTCTGGTTTCCGTACAGAAAGCTCAAGGTTGTACGATCATTGCCGTCGGGAAGAAGGCTACGGCAGATGGTTCAGTGCTGATTTCCCATACCGATTCCGGTCCTGATTCGAGGATTTACTATGTCCCCGGCAAGACCTTCAGGGCAGGGGAGCAGGCTCCTGTTTACTGGGGTATACAGGATGCCGCTCTTTCGCTCATGGATGATGGCGAGGTACTGGGATACATACCACAGGTCAGAAAAACATACGGTTATTTCCATTCAGCCTACTCGCACATGAATGAAGTGCAGCTGGGTATTGCCGAGAGCACTACATCACAGCGGCCTGAACTGATTTGTACCCGTGAGGGCGGAAAGCAGATAATGACAATAGAACAGGCCATGATCTTTGCCCTGCAGCGTTGTGACAAGGCAAGGGAAGCAGTGTTGCTTATAGGGGACCTGATGATCCGTTACGGTTTCCTGCCGTCAAGCGGAGACGGTTCTGAGGCGCTGGTTATTGCTGACACGGAAGAGGCATGGGTTTTCGAAGTATTCGGGGTAGGCAACGGCTGGGAGCCGGGGAGCGGCAAACCCGGTGCCATCTGGGCAGCTCAGCGGCTTCCCGATGATCAGGCGACAATGGTGCCAAACTGGAGCATTATCAAGGAGATTGATGCCGGAGACAAAAGTCAGTTCCTGGTCTCTGACAACTATATGAAAGAGGCAATTGACCGTGGCTGGTATGACCCGGCCTCCGGGAAACCTTTCGTGTGGCAGGAAGCATACGCACCACTGCCTGAGGAGTTTGCCACCGGCCGCTTCTGGCTTTTCTTCAGCACCTTTATGCCCAACCTGAAGCAGTGGCCTGACAGGATGCTTGATCCTACAAATCCGTACAAGGGGATGGAACCCTACTTCCAGGTGGTGGAGCCTCTTTCCATCTACCCGTTTGCAGCTGTTCCCGAGAAGAAGATTTCAGTCAGGGATGTAATTGCTTTCCAGCGGTCAACCTTCGAGGGTACCATTTATGACATGACTTCATACCCGGAGTGGCTGGTGCCTGACGGTAAGGGCGGATATGTCAAAAGCCCGCTTGCCACACCTTTCCCTGGGAGTGAGATGCGGAAGCTGATTAAACAGACCTACAGAAGACCGGTAGCCCGTCACAGAGGTCACTACGGCATGGTGATGCAGCTTCGCGACTGGCTTCCGGATGCCATAGGCGGCGTGTACTGGGTCTATCTCGACAATCCTTACTTCAGTCCGTATGTGCCCATTTATGCCGGAAACCTTTCCGTGGCAGAGACTTACAATATTTATGATCCGGAGAAATATGACGAACGCTCTGCGCGATGGGCGATAGATTTCGTTGATAACCTTGCAAACCTTCGGTTCAGGGATATTGCTGCAGATGTCCGTGCGGTGAGGGATCCGTTCGAGGAGGAGATTTTTGCCGGTCAGGAGAAGACGGAGAAGGAGGCTCTTGAGATGTATAAAAAGAATCCGGAAACTGCAAGGAAGTTCCTTACCGCATACTCTGACGCGAAGATGAACGCCGTAACGAAGATGTTCATTGAACTCCGTGATCAGATAATTACCC
>WXFE01000048.1 GCA_009881065.1 Bacteroidales bacterium
TCAATGAAAAGGTCCGTAATGACCACCGGGTGGAAAAAATAGTACTCCCCCTCCGTGACGGACTTATGATTATAAGAAAGAAGTAATGTATCTCAATGCACACGGCAGGGGCATCAGCGCTGCTAACTTATGAATACCGGAAAGAAGCAATGGTGGTACGATTTTTGAGCGATAGTATATTAAAAATCAGCAAATGAAAAAGGCAATACTTTTTGTATTAGTGCTGTTTGCCGGCCTCTCGCTGACGGCACAGGATTATCAGATACTTGCTACAAAAGGTGCGGTAAGGCTGTTTGCCGATAAGGAAGACCTCACCTCGGTGATTCAAATAATACCTGACGGCACTGTGGTTGAGGCGATCAGTGCAGATACCCTGTTTACCCTTATCCGCCTGGGCGAGGTAGAGGGTTATGTAAAATCTGACAGGCTTACGGCGGCATTACCGGTGGTTACAACTACTCAGCCCGAAGTACAGCCGGTGCAGGAGGCTGCACCCGTACAGCCAGTCACTGATGTTCAGGCGAGGCAGATATCCACAGATCGATTTCAGACGCTTGTTGACAAGTACGGGACAGACCTTGCCAGTAAGATTTACCAGCACAAGGTTTGGAAGGGCATCACCTCGGATATGGCACGCGACAGCTGGGGCAAGCCGAAACAGATTAACAAGATGTATGTTGACAACAGTATTGACGAAGAGTGGATTTATTCAAAGTCGTATCTCTATTTCAGGGACGGGGTTCTTATTGAATGGGGCCCTGTAAAATAGAAGCTTGCTAATCATATATGCCGGCTCGCCCGTGATGCCTGCTGACAATTTAAAAAAGAGACGCCCGATGAGGGCGTCTTGCATATACCGGAGAGACGGCCACGGAGGAGCTTCGCACAGACCAGAGAGACGACAACAGAGGAGCTTCGCACAGACCAGAGAGATGGCCACAGAGGAGCTTCGCATTTTACTGAAAGGCACCGACGCCAGAAGTGCCTCCACAGAAAAACAAAAAGGCACCCCATTTTTCCGGGGCACCCCTCGTCTCTGAGCGGGAAACGAGACTCGAACTCGCGGCCCCGACCTTGGCAAGGTCGTGCTCTACCAACTGAGCTATTCCCGCAATTGTGACTGCAAAATTAATACTTTTTTCAAAATTACAAGGGTATTCGTAAATTGCATATCTCTTGCTGCTTTGTATGACCTCTCTGTTTATGAACCGGTACCGACGGGAATCCATCCCCGTAATCGCCTCCTCAATCATCTCAACAATTTGCGTATGTTATACAATTTATTCAACGCCTCCATAGGCGTAAGGTTGTCAAGATCAAGCCCGATCAATTCATCCCGTATCTGTTTGAGCACCGGGTCATCAAGCTGGTAGAAGCTCAGCTGGTACCCCTCGCGATGCGTGGCAATCTCCTCAACCGGCTTGCCCAGATTCGTGCCGCCACGCCCCTCTTCAAGCATCTTCAGTATCTCGCTGGCCCTGCCGACCACACTCTTTGGCATGCCGGCCATACGCGCTACATGTATCCCGAAACTATGCTCACTCCCTCCCCTCTTCAGCTTGCGGAGGAAAATCACCCTGTCGTCAAGCTCCCGTATTGAGACATTGAAATTCTTCACTCTGCTGAAGGTATTTTCCATCTCGTTGAGTTCATGGTAATGAGTTGCAAAGAGCGTTTTGGCCCTGTGCCTGCATTCGTGGATATACTCTACCATGGCCCAGGCAATGGAAATGCCGTCATAGGTGCTTGTTCCCCGCCCTATCTCATCAAGCAGCACGAGGCTTCTGTCCGACAGATTATTGAGGATGCTGGCAGCCTCATTCATCTCAACCATAAAGGTTGACTCCCCGAGGGAGAGGTTGTCTGATGCTCCCACTCTGGTGAATATCTTGTCAATGATGCCTATCCTCGCTTCCTTTGCCGGAACGAAACAGCCGGTCTGCGCCATAATCACAATCAGGGCCGTTTGCCTCAGCAACGCCGACTTACCCGACATATTCGGACCGGTCAGTATGATCACCTGCTGCTCATCATTGTCAAGCCACACATCATTGGGGACATACGGATCATCAGGCGGCAACTGGCGCTCAATCACCGGATGACGACCCTCCCTGATATCAAGCACATGGCTGTCGTCCAGCACCGGTCTCACGTAGCCATACTCATCAGAAACCACCGCAAATGACTGCAGGCAGTCGAGCCTCCCTACCGCCGCAGCATCAGCCTGCATCAGGTTTATATATGGTTCTATTGAAACCACCAGGTCATTGAACAGCGAGGTCTCCAGTGCCAGTATCTTTTCTCCTGCACCAAGGATTTTCTCTTCGTACTCCTTAAGTTCCTCAGTGATATATCTTTCTGCGCTCACCAGGGTCTGCTTGCGTATCCAGTCAGGCGGAACCTTGTCCTTATGTGTATTGCGCACTTCGATATAGTAGCCAAAAACGTTGTTATAGCTGATTTTAAGCGAGCTGATACCGGTCCGGATACTCTCTCTCTGCTGCAGGTCGTTCAGGTAATCCTTTCCTCCGTAATAGATCTTTCGGAGTTCATCCAGCTCCTGCGAAATACCTTCGGCGATAACGTGTCCTTTGCTGACGGCAGTCGGAGGATCGGGAGCCAGTGTCCGGCTGATGGTCTCTGCCAGTTCGGGGCAGGGATCCAGGCCTGATGCCAGGAATACCAGCGGCTGGAACTCCGTGGCAGCGCAGATACTCTTCAGTTCGCCGATGGCTGTCAGTGCGCGCCATATCTGTGCCACCTCACGTGGAGTGACTCTCCTCACCGCCACCTTGCTCAGCAGCCTTTCGAGGTCACCCACCTCGCGTATCAGCCCATCGATCATCTCTTTCACATCGGGATGGCCAATCAGGTACTCCACGATGTCAAGCCTGGTATTCAGCACCGAAATATCCTTCAGCGGGAGTGAGAGCCACCGCTTCATCATTCTTCCGCCCATGGGCGAAAGCGTCCGGTCAATGATCTCTATAAGCGTCTTTGCGCCCTCGAAGGGCGAATGGAAAAGTTCAAGATTACGGACGGTGAACCTGTCGAGCCATACGTATTTCTCCTCCTCGATACGCGCGAGGCGGTTGATGTGGCCAAGATTTTCATGACGGGTCATGTCAAGGTACCAGAGGATTGCGCCTGCGGCGATGATACCGCTTGTCATGCCCTGCACACCAAAGCCCTTCAGTGATGTGGTTCCGAACTGCTTCAGCAGCCTGTCGTTGGCTGTGTCCGGGGTAAATATCCAGTCGTCGAGTCTGTATGTGTAAAACCGGCTGCCGAACCGTTCGTGGAAGAGCTCGGTTTTTCGTTTCTCGAAAAGCACCTCTCTGGGCTGGAAATTATTGAGAATCTGTTCCACATGAGGCGTATCGCCCTCGGAGACAAAGAACTCGCCGGTGGAGACATCGAGTAGTGCAACGCCAACCGACTGTTTCTCGATATGAATGGCGGCCAGGAAGTTATTCTCCTTGTGATTCAGCACATTGTCACTGAATGAGACTCCCGGG
Source organism: Bacteroidales bacterium (assembly GCA_009881065.1). Taxonomy (GTDB): domain Bacteria; phylum Bacteroidota; class Bacteroidia; order Bacteroidales; family VadinHA17; genus SR-FBR-E99. Next base: position 3,519 of record WXFE01000048.1, read on the forward strand.
GTGATCAGTTCAGTGATGCCCCGTTTGACAATCTTTTTTGCAAGCTTCGGGTCTTCGAGCTGCTCACATATTGCCACTCTCTGCCCTGCCCTGACAAGTCTGGGAAGGTATGTGTCAAGCGCATGAAACGGGAATCCGGCAAGTTCAACCGAGCTGGCTGCGCCGTTGGCCCTCCTGGTCAGGGTTATGCCCAGTATTTCCGATGCACGTATCGCATCTTCGCCGAAAGTCTCGTAGAAGTCGCCCACCCTGAACAGGAGTATCGCGTCAGGGTGTTTGGCCTTGACGGAATAATACTGCTTCATGAGCGGTGTTTCGACATATTTCTGCATCTGAGATATTTACAGTTTTATACCCTCGCGCAACAGCGTGAAACAAAATTAAAAATCTCCCGCAACTTAAGCATAACTTTTATCATAAATAGTCCGCAAATGTTTGGTTATATTTGTCAGGGAGGCTCATGAAAATGACCTTGCAGGGATCCGAAATATCAGAGAACATAACGTATATGAAATCCGCATGTATCAAATACACAAATACCTGTGTATATAATAATAGCTATGCGAGTTCCATCATACCATTAAAATAAAATCAAAATTATATTATGATGAAAAAAGTACTTATTCTCGGTGCCGGCCTGGTATCAAAGCCAATGGTCGAGTACCTGCTTAATGAAGGTTTTCAGGTTATCGTTGCCACCAGGACTGTTGAGAAGGCTCAAAAGCTGATCGGCGGACATAAGAATGGCAAGGCAATAGCGTGGGTAATGGAAGACAAGGAGACCCTCTCTGACATGGTAAGGGACTGTGACCTGGCTGTCAGTCTTCTGCCTTACAGGTTTCATGTTGATGTGGCGAAGTTATGTCTCAAACACAAGAAGCATCTTGTCACAACATCATATATTTCACCCGCCATGCAGGCCCTGCATGATGAAGCCGTGAAGACAGGGGTCATCTTCCTTAATGAAGTCGGACTTGACCCCGGTATTGACCACATGTCAGCAATGCGTGTAATAGACCATGTAAAGCAGAAAGGTGGCCATATAGAGGAATTTTATTCGCTCTGCGGTGCTCTGCCGGCTCCGGAAGATGCAAATAACCCGTTTGGCTACAAGTTTTCCTGGAGCCCGAAAGGTGTGGTGCTTGCAAGCCGTAACGGCGCAACATATCTGAAGCATGGAAAAATTGTGACTATAGAGCCTATTGACCTTTTCAAGGCACATTTCCTCCATACGTTCCCGGGAGTTGGCGAAATGGAAGTTTATCCCAACCGCGACTCCGTAAGCTTTGTGGATATTTACGGACTGAAAGGGGTTCAGACCATGTACCGCGGCACATACCGCTTCAAGGGATGGTGCGAGAGTCTTGACCTGATGAAGGCAATAGGACTGGTCAATGACGGCGACAAGGATTACACAGGCGTCACCTTCAGGCAGTTCGTTGCTGAAATGGCCGGTGTACCGGGCAAGGATATCAAAAAAGAACTGAAGGAGAAACCAGGACTCAACGCGAGCGACAAGGCACTGGAAGCATTGGAGTGGCTGGGGCTCTTTGACAATACCGATATGGGTTATGGGGTAACCTCACCATTTGAGATCACCTCTGACCTTATGATAAAGAAGATGTGGATGAACGACAATGAGCGTGACATGGTTGTCATGCAACACCTCTTCCTCGTGACATACAATGACGGCAAGAGTGAGGTTATCAGCTCGAGGATGCTTGATTTCGGCACCCCGGCAACCAATACCTCCATAGCACGTACCGTGGCTCTGCCGGCAGCAATGGCTGTCAAGATGATCCTTACAGGGAAGATCAATCTGCACGGCGTTTACAGGCCAACTCTTCCTGAACTGTACAATCCCATCCTCGATGAGCTTGAAGCCAACGGCATAAAGATGGTAGAGGAGTACGGCCTTCCGGTTGATCAGATGATAAAATAGGGTCTGGCTGTCAGGGGTGATTTCCCGGGTAACCTGCAGACGAAAAAATCGGAGAAGCAGGAACCGGGATTGTCAGGGGTGAGTTACCGGGCAGAATGCGCAGGGAAAACCGCAGAGCCAGGAACCGGCTGGACGGGATTAATCTCCCGGGTAACCTGCAGACGAAAAAATCGGAGAAGCAGGAACCGGGATTGTCAGGGGTGAGTTACCGGGCAGACTGCGCAGGGAAAACCGCAGAGCCAGGAACCGGGCAGTCATGGTTGATTTCCCGGGCAAGATGCAGATGAAAATATCGCAGAACCCGGATTCGGGTCAGCGATCAAAATTTCAGATAAAACTCTTTTGTGAGGGAGACATACTCGTCAGAGTAGATGTGTCTCCCTCCTTTTTCTATGACCAGTTCCTCCTCATTGCAGGGTATGGCCTCGCGGCCGAAGGTCATCAGAACCCTGGCCGGAGCCTTTTCAGGCGTTGGTCTGACCATCATCCGCCTGTTGCAAAAGAAGCCATAACTCTCCGCAAGGGTGATAAACTTTTCCGCCCCGGTTACCGGTAATACCAGGTGAAGTGAGCCCCCCGGATTCAGCAGTCGCACCACAGCCTCAAGAAGTTCAGAGTGGCTGAGGGTCACGGTATGTCTTGTACGGGCCCTGTTATTGTCAGGGTTGAGTAGTGAATCGATGAAATAGGGAGGATTGACAATTATTGCATCAAAACCGCGACCGGTTTCCGGCTTAAACTCCTGGAGAGAGACATTCAAAAGCATTATTCTCTTTTTCCACGGGCTGCATTCAAAATTAAGCAATGCCTGCCGGAAAGAGGGGTTGTCTGGCTCAATGGCCACAATCCGTGCGGAGGACCTCTGTGCTGCCATCAGCGCCAGCAGGCCTGTTCCCGTACCGATATCCAGTATTGTACCGGCATCCTCTATTTGCGCCCAGGCGCCAAGCAGCACGCTGTCGGTTGTAACCTTGAAAGAAGCCTGCTCCTGACGCACGGTAAACTTCTTGAACCTGAAATATTTGTTTGCCATACCGGATTATCGTCAGTTTGTCGCCGGCCGTCGCCGGAAGATTGGTAATCAGTTTAAGTCTCTGTTCAGAAATGTTCGAACACCCCCCCAACAACTTAAAGGAAAGGAATTGGGTGCTGCAATAGAGTCTCTGTTCAGAAATGCTCGAACACCCCCAGCCCGAAAAGCGCGAAGTCATACTTAACCGGGTCAGCCGGATCAAACTCGCGCAGCCGGGCATCAAGTTCTGCCACCGCCTTTGCGTCGCTCTGCTTGCGTGTAAGCAGGCCCAGCCTGCGGGCCACATTTCCGGAATGAACATCCAGCGGGCAGGAGAGCAGTGACGGAGAGATGCTCTTCCATAGGCCGAAATCAACACCCCGGTCATCCCTGCGCACCATCCACCTCAGGAACATGTTTATTTTTTTTGCAGCAGAACCAGTCATCGGGTCAGGAAGGTGTTTTCGGGTTCTCCCAAGATGAGGGATATTAAAAAACTCTTTCTTTAATTCATGAATTGCAGGTTGCAATGAATCAATGGTCTGATATTTCACAAATATTCCTTCCAGTCCGTTTTTACCCTTATATAGGTGCTTCAGGCCTTCAATGAATGTCAAAAGGTCATCTGAATTAAATGTACGATGCACAAAACCGTCCATTTGCTTCAGATGACGGTAATTATGATTAAGTATAAAATCATAAGGAGAATCTCCCATGTATCCCATCATCCGCTTTGCATTTTTTATAATGGAAGTGCGATTCCCCCATGAGATTATCGCTGATAAAAAACCGGATATTTCGATGTCTTCCTTTGTTGTGTACGAATGAGGTATTTGAATCGGATCGAGTTCAATGAAAGTTGGATTGTTATATTGAGCTACCTTTTCATCAAGAAAAACTTTCAAATCTTTTATGTTTTGTACCATGCATATATCTTTAAACATGGTAAAAGTAAGAATTATGATAAGGGTTTCCTACGCTACTTGATTACCTGACTCAACATGTACTTCAGATTGATGATTAGTAAGGATAATTCAGGTATAATAATGCTATCCGGCGAAAATAATTTTGGACTTTTTTGCTGAAGGAGATTCATTTTTTCATCAGTATCTAATTTTGATTTTCAAGGTCTGATGGAATCCACATATTTGAAAATTATATACATACGTATTTATACATTTAATACATGCGGGTTTCACTTAAATATCCTTTTGTCAAAGGGGAAAGGTTCAATACTTTTAATCCTGATCCTGCTGAAATCCGGGTGGAAGGGATTAATGAGAATATTGAAATCGCCTTTTGTAACGGCGGATGGTATTTTCAATAAACAATGACTGTTCTCCCTGATAAAATTATCACCCACTGTCTGGGTCACCGGCAGATAAGGAAATGAGTTCCAGAAACGAGGCAGATCACTTTCCCGGATTGATTGCAGTGAAACATCATCAGGAATTACAATCGTTACCATCATATAATCGTCAGGTAAAGTTCCAAGTGTCAGATGAACGGCCACTTCAGCCATTGCCAGTGATCTGTTTGATGCAGTATAAATAATTTCAGTACCGGGGGAATTCCAGCGGGCTCCCTTAAGTGCAGCTCCCTTACCCGATAGTTCGGAGGCCCACTTCTTTTTCGATAACCTGAAAACTTCCATTAGGCAAGAATCCCATGATCAATGCGTGTAAGTTCTCCCATAACCATCTCTTTACCGTATGAATCTTTCAGTAGCTCAAAGGGTTTTTGATTGCCAAGAGCAAAATTTGGTGTTTCAAGCCACATTTTAAACTTATTTTCCGAACCAAAAACCCCCAGACCAAGGTTTGTGACCTCAGCAAGTTCAATGATCTTTTCAGTATGGATTGGTTTAAAGAATTTATCTGACTGTCTGTATCTTGTAAGTGATTTACCCGAAATGTTCAGATATTCTGCCCAGTCATTGAATGTAAACGGGGTATAATCCTTGATAAGGGCAAATAAAGAATAGGGGATACCTGTCCTGATTGTAAAGACGATGAGGAGTTTATTATTCAGGAACCCCGATAATGTCAGATCAGATTGACCGGGTGAGACCAGATTTTCAAATTCTGTATTCTTAAAGTATTCTTGTAACTCCCTGCTAATCTGCATATTCAGATTACTCTCCTCTTTAGAATTCTCTCTCTTGAGGGTATTTAACTGCTTCGTATCTGTTTTGTCAGCACTGATGCTATGCGTTGATTGCTTTTCCATAATATTTTTTTGTCTGGAAATATGTCTACAAAGATAAGCCAATTGTCTTAATTTCCAAATTTATATAGCATTGAAGCTCGCTGCCCTTACAGAATGCAACAAGGGATTCTTTTTCACGGTTTATACTGCGCGTCATTGACTGGCAGATTGCCGGATCAGGAACTTTTAATAAATGAGATCATTGTTGTCCGGCAAACCGGCAAGTCATTATTTTTTTCTCGCAAACTACTGATTCTCAGCATTACGATCTTTGATTTTTAAAAGTAAGCCCCCGCATTTCGGGGAAGAGTAAATTTGGCAGTTAATATAGGTTACTTGTATAACCTTTCTCCAACTACCATCCGGGTCTTCCAAAAAGCTTTAGATATTGATGTAATTCATCAATTAGAGCCGTTTCACGGTCACTATGCCGGGAAATGACCATTTACGTTTTCAGCCTGCTTTCTCAGCTTTCAATTCACAATTGATGGTAATAAACTCGAACAAACTTTTTCTCACTGTTCCAATATGCAATTCTCCTTGCCCGATATTCAAGTTCCTTGTTTTCATCATACCGTAAAACAATTTCTTCATCTTTCAAGACTCCGAAATCAGCTTCAACCGGTAATCAGACCGTCCTTTATCCTTATTGTCCGGTCTGACATTGAGGCCAGTTGCGGATCATGGGTTACAATGATGAATGTATGTCCGAAGGTGTCACGCAACCGAAAAAACAGCTTATGCAGTTCGGTCTTGTTCTCTGTATCCAGGTTTCCCGAAGGTTCATCAGCCAGTATCATTGAGGGGCTGTTCACTATTGCACGTGCCACTGCCACACGCTGCTGCTCACCACCACTGAGCTGTGAAGGCTTATGATCAAGCCTGTCACTCATTCCCAGGAAATCGAGAAGCTCCGAGGCTCTTTCCATAGCCTCGGTACGTGATTTCCCCGCAATCAGCGCCGGAATGCACACATTTTCAAGTGCGGTGAATTCAGGAAGCAACTGGTGGAACTGAAAGACGAAGCCGATGTTTTTATTCCTGAAGGCAGCCAGGGCTTTCTGTGAAAGCTGCCCGGGGTTCTGGCCATTAATCAATATCGTCCCTGAATCAGCCTTGTCAAGTGTGCCAATGATCTGGAGGAGGGTTGTCTTGCCTGCCCCACTGGCACCGACAATGGCAACCACCTCTCTTTCAGCCACTTCAAGATCAATGCCCTTGAGCACCCTGAGGTCACCGTACGACTTCACTATTCCGGTTGCCTTTATCATCCTAGTTCTTTATTTATGTCGCGTGCTGCCTGATTTATCTCATCGGATAGCGGTGCAGCCGCATCCTCAAAGTCCTTCCTCACGCTGTCAGTCACATCTGTAATGTCACGCCTGACCGAGTCAGTAATATCATTGATATCTTTTCTGAAATCCCCGGTAGTCTCGTCGAACTCCTTCCTGATCTCGTCAGTGGCTTTGCGAACCTCGCGCATCCCTTTGCCCATGGCACGTGCTATTCCCGGCAGCTTATCAGCTCCGAAAAGCAGCAGAACCGCAATCAGTATGAATACTATTTCCTGCCCGCTTATGAATAGCAATAATCCCATTGGAGTGGCATTTTATGCCAGGCAAAGTTAGTAAATAAATATGAAGCTGATGGGAAGAAATGACTGAGGCTGCCCGGAAAGGAAAGAATGAGGCAGCCCCCGGAAGAAGTGACTGAGGCTGCCCGGAGAGAAACGACTGAAGCGGCAGGGCACACTAGAAGTGAGTGAGGAGGTCAGGAAGGCACAACTCAGGCGCCGGGAAGAAGTTACTGAATCTGCCGGGCGCACAAGGAATGGCTGAAACGACCGGGGAGAGGTGACCAAGGCTGACCGGAAAGAGATGACAAAGCTACCCGGGAAGAGGTGACCAAGGCAGCCCGGAAAGGAAAGAATGAGGCAGCCCCCGGAAGAAATGACTGAGGCTGCCCCGAAAGGCAGCCTCAGTGCGGGAGCCGTTATCCGGCTATTTTCTTTTTCTTTTCCGCCTCTACGGGAACAGCCTCATCATCATCTTTCCCCCTGGTTGTTTCATAGAGCACAGGTGTTGAAACGAAGAGCGA
>WXFE01000049.1 GCA_009881065.1 Bacteroidales bacterium
CTGACAACCATAAAGTTGACTGTCAATTACCGGCCGGGGTATTGTCAATTGCCTCTCATTTTCTTAACTTCATCCGCTCAAACACACCAAACAATGAACTGGATCGACTTTGTTATAACTGCCATTCTCTTTTATGGCCTTTTGCAGGGATTCATTGACGGTCTGATAATTGAGTTAGCCCAGCTGGCAGCGCTGGTCCTTGGGATTTGGGGCGCCATCCACTTTTCATGGTGGACGGCAGACAAGCTGGCCGTATGGTTTGACATGAACTCAACATGGACCGGCCTGATCTCCTTCGCAATCACATTCATCGCGATTGTCGCTGTTGTCTACATGACAGGGAAGGTTCTTGACTCGATAGTGAAGACTATTTCGCTGGGCTTCATCAACAAGGCACTTGGCGCACTCTTCGGTGTCTTTAAGGTCACTCTCATACTCAGTGTAATTTTTGTCTTCCTCAATACCATTAACGAGAAGAAGCGTTTCCTTCCGTCAAATACTATAAACAACTCATTCTTCTATAATTCCATTTCCGACCTGGTACCATCGATTTTCCCGGTGATGGAGGGGGGCAACCTGATTGACAGCTTCAACCGCCACAAAAAGGAAAAGGATGATGTCACCATCTGAGCGGTTTTGATATCTTTGCGACACCTAAATTCAAAACGCTGATGATGAACTTTGTTGAAGAGCTGAGGTGGAGGGGGATGATACATGACATCATGCCCGGCACGGAGGAGTTCCTGTTAAAAGGGAAGACCTCGGCTTACGTTGGCTTTGACCCTACAGCTGATTCATTGCATATTGGCCATCTGGTAGGAGTGATGATGCTCAGGCATTTTCAGAATGCCGGGCACACCCCGATTGTGCTGATCGGCGGCGCAACCGGTATGATTGGTGACCCTTCCGGCAAGTCAGAGGAGCGTAATCTGCTTGATGAGCAGACACTGCGCCATAACCAGGAGTGCATGAAGAAACAGTTTGAGAAATTCCTCGACTTCAATTCCGCCGCACCGAACAGGGCGGTAATGGTCAACAACTATGACTGGATGAAGGAATACTCGTTTCTCGGCTTCATCAGGGATATTGGCAAGCACATCACTGTCAACTACATGATGGCCAAGGATTCCGTAAAAAAGAGGCTTGACCCGGAAAGCGGCCAGGGAATGTCATTCACCGAGTTTTCATACCAGCTGGTTCAGGGAACTGATTACCTTTACCTCTACACCAACCATGGATGCCAGCTGCAGATGGGCGGATCAGACCAGTGGGGAAACATAGTCACCGGCACTGAACTGATCAGGCGCAAGGCGGGAGGAGAGGCTTATGCCATGACCTGCCCGCTGATCACCAAGAGTGACGGCCAGAAGTTCGGCAAGACGGAAACAGGCAATGTATGGCTTGACCCGGCAAAAACCACACCTTACCAGTTCTACCAGTTCTGGCTCAACGTGGCTGACGCCGACGCGGAAAAATTCATCAGGATATTTACAATGTTACCACAGTCAGAAATAGCCAGCCTGGTAAAAGCTCACCAGGCTGAGCCGGAACGGCGTATACTGCAAAAACGCCTTGCCGAAGAGGTGACTGTAATGACTCACTCCAGGGAGGAGTACGAGGCTGCGGTGGAAGCCTCACAGATTCTCTTCGGGAAAGGGACCACCGAACAGTTAAGAAAGATGAATGAAAACACCTTTCTTGCACTGTTTGAGGGAGTGCCGATGTTTGATATCAGCGCAGGCCTGCTGGAAGCAGGGGTGACTTTAGTCGACCTCTGTGCAGTACATACCGCCATCACCGAATCGAAGGGTGAGTTCCGCCGCCTTATCAGCGGAGGGGGTGTGAGCCTCAACAAGAGTAAGATGGACAATGCGGAGATGATTATTACACGGGAACACCTTCTGAACAACAAGTATATCCTCATACAGAAAGGGAAAAAGAGTTACTTCCTTATCAGGGTAAAGGAGGAGTGATTGACTGAACATAATTCAAATCAAACAGGGAGGTCAGTATGAAGGGCAACATCAGGGCAGAATTCAGGCAGGACTCATTTGACCTGTTGAACTTTTTCATCAGGCATTTCAGGAAGTTTGTGATAGCCGGCATCGTTGCGGCCATTCTGTCAGCTGTTATATCACTACTGATCAGACCATTGTACGAATCAACGGTCATTCTCTATCCCTCTTCAAACATTACCGAAGCCACCTCACTGCTTGGCGAGACTGAATCGCGCACTGCCCTGTTCGGTGACGATGACGCCACCGAGAAACTCATCCAGGTGATCAACAGCGCGCAGGTCAGGGAGTATCTGAAGGAGAAGTATAACCTGATGCAGCATTATAATATCAAGCCGGGCGAAAAATACCCGAATACCCTCATGAAGGCAAAGATGGACAAGTACATGCGCTGTACCCGTACAGATTACGGATCAGTGAAGATACGCGTCCGCGACCGCGACCGGGTGTATGCCTGTAACATGGCAAACGATATGGCCGCCAGGGCTGACACCATCTTCAATAACCTGCAGCGCGAAGCTGCAATGGTGACGCTGGATGAGATAAGCCGCCTCTATGATATCCAGAAACGCCTGGTGAGGCAGTACGAAGACAGCCTTATGAACCTCAGCAGCGCTGCTGCCCTGAGGCTCTACTCCACCTTTGAGATGGAGAATGATTACCTTGGTCTGATGCGCGGCCGTTTCCTGGAGGCCCAGGCGCTGAGCCGCCAGACTCTTCCCTATATCCTTGTTGTTGACAGGGCTGTGGTGGCAGAGAAGAAGGTGTTTCCGAAACGAACTGTCATGGTGTTGCTGTCAACAGTCTCAGTGTTGCTGCTGCTGGCCATGGTTCTGTTCATAGCCGAGGGGGTGAAGCTCCGGCGTGCCGATGACAGGCAATGAACTGCTGATACTGATCATCCCGGCAGTGTTTGCCATACTGCTGCTGGCGCTACTCTCACTTGAGTATCTCCTTCTTCTTACGCTTTTCCTGACACCGCTCTCCCTTCAGCTGAGCTATCTGACCGGTAGTACCGGCTTTGACCTGTCACTCCCCACAGAGCCGGTCATGGCCTTTCTGCTGCTTACAGTCCTGTTCCGGCTTACCGTTACACGTGAATTTCCGAAGGAGCTGCTGAGGCATCCCATGACGTGGATGGCAGGCCTGTACCTGTTGTGGACATTCATAACAGCCCTGACATCGACGATACCGGGAGTTTCATTCAAGACGCTGGCATACCGGCTGTGGTTCATGGCAGGCTTTTACCTTGTGACAGCCCGGCTGGCATTTGTTGAGCGGTTCAGAAAAAGATACATACTGGCTTACGCAGCCGGACTGGCAGTGGTGGTTATCTACTTCATCATCAGGGTACAGGGAGCAGGCCTGCTCAACCAGCAGTTTGCCCATTCGGCCTGTTATCCGTTTTATAAAGACCACACCTCATTTGGCGCCTCGATGGCTTTCATCATTCCTCCGCTGACAGTGATGCTCTTCTCCAGGGGCAGCCTGTGGCACAGGGGTTTTCTGGCAGCCCTGCTGCTGATCTTCGTTGCAGGCTTTGTCCTCTCATACAGCCGTGCCGCCTGGGTGAGCCTGATAGCTGCATCGGCCCTGTCGCTGATCCTGTGGACCAGAATGCCTGTGAAGTTACTGTCACTATCCGCACTCCTTTTCGTTATTGTTCTGGCCTTCTCTGCCGGTTCTATCTGGCAGAAGATGGACAGCACCACTGAAGACTCATCCACTGACCTGGGCCAGCATCTCCGGTCGTCATCAAATATTACCACCGACCAGTCGAACCTTGAACGTATCAACAGATGGAAATGTGCGCTGAGGATGTTCGCTGAGAAACCCAATACGGGCTGGGGTCCGGGAACTTACCAGTTCTGTTATGCCCCTTTTCAGAAACCGTCTGAGCGGACGGCAATAAGCACTGATTTTGGCGATGCCGGTAATTCCCACAGTGAATATCTCGGTGCATTGAGCGAATCAGGCTGGCCGGGGGCGCTGATATTCCTGGCTATGACCCTTTGCGCTGTCATTACCGGAATAAAGGTGTGGTACCGCGAAGGGAGAGGGGAAAAGGGTTATTTTGCCCTGGCTGTGGTGACGGGGCTGGTGACCTACATGGTTCACGGGGTTATGAACAGCTTCCTTGACAGTGATAAGATAGCAGCCCTGTGGTGGGGGTTCATTGCACTGATTGTGGCGATGGACCTG
>WXFE01000050.1 GCA_009881065.1 Bacteroidales bacterium
TCAATGAGTATCACCGGAACCGTGGTGTTGTCTTCTATGATGCTGAACAGGAATTCGAAATCGTCAGAAGTGACAAGCCTGCGCGTGGCATCCGCCCATTGCTCCGCCTTCTTGCGCTCCTCCTCCTTGAGACTGTCTACCAGATCATGGGTGTAGATGAGTGACCCGAGGCCGATCACCACCGCAAATATCAGAAGAAGTACCTTCCAGAGAAGTTTTTTTCGGTAGATGTTCATTGGCTATCTTTTCTTTTTGAGAAGGATTTTAAACGGGCTCTCCTTCACCTCTTCCTTCTGTGGTTCAGCCACATCAGGCTGTTCCTTCCCCTCTTCCCAGGTTATGCTGAATTTTGGCTTGCTCTCCACCGGCGTTGTCCGGGTTGTGTCAGACGAGTACCAGCCGTACTCCTCGTTGAGTATTCCCTTCAGTGCCTGTTTCTCGGCAGCGATGTCATTCTTTATATTGTCATGTGCCTGTCCAAAGTCATAACCAACACTGGTTTTGCCATTTACACATTCTATCTTAAGCGGCACTGTTGCCTTACCACTGCCGTCTACCTTCACCTGCCCGAATGAACTGACATTACGGTTGCGCTCCCTTGCCTTCCGGCTCATTACCTCTGAAAGAAGGAGCCGGACATGATAGATATAATCTCCTTCAAACCCGTGGGTTCCGTATACGGTGAAATTTACGGCCGAAGAGTTTATCAGCATTTTCGGAATGGAAACGGTTCCGTAATTTATGAAAATATCATTTTCCATTTTCGAGAAACTGATATTCTTCAGCTCATCGAGGTCAAGATATGCCGAAAGGCTTTCCGCCGGAGGGAAACTGATGAGCTTTCCGTCATTGATGACAAGATGTGACTCAGCCACAATCGCTTTGCGAATAAACCTGTAATTGCTGTCAAGGGGAGAGAGCATGGTCACCTTGCCCGTCAGCCTCCCGCGCAGGTTGTCACTTACTATGAAGTTCTGGCCGAAGTTATTGAAGGAGGTAAATGCCTGGTTGATATCAACATTTTTAACATCAAGGCTGGCCTTTGTAATATATCCGCCATCCTGTTGCCTGCCCAGCATCAGCTCTCCATCAAGTACTCCATCTAGACCGATGGCATTAACCTCATCAAAGGTTATCACATAGGGCCTGTATGTTAATCTGCTGCTGAAGTTGGCAGCCCTGAAATTATTGAATATCAGGCTATCAGCCTTAAGAAGGATATTGGCACTGACAGCCGCCGGGAAAAGATTAACCGGTTTGCCGGTGCTGTCAGGCTGTTCCCTTTTTGCAGGTATCAGAGCCATGGTGACCAGCCTGTCAACATGGATATCACCGCTTATATCAAGGCTCTGACCTCCACCGGCCATCCAGGGGAAGAAGTTTTTCATGACCGTATTGACGGTAAAGCGCTGGTCAAGAAAAGTAAAGGAAAGGTTATCGGCAATCAGGTCATTTTTTACCGACAGAGAACCGGTGACATCTTTGATGGCTAACCTGCTCCCGGCCAATGTTGCCCCGAACTCCCTGAAAAAAAGTGATATATCCGGATTCAGAAACGCAAGGGAGGTTGCCGGGAGTATGCTGTCGGGAAGCATTCCGGAGAGTCTTATGCTTCCGGAGAGTAATCCGGTCTGGTCTTTAATGTATCCCGACCTGAAAATCTTGTCGAGATCGTCAAAGTCAAGGTCACCGTTAAGGTTAAGGGTTATGTGGGGTCTCCGGAGATTGTTCATCATAAATGAGCCTTTCACCGATGCGGAGCCATACCTGGCGGTGAGCTTGTCAACGGTGAAGCGGAATGTCTCTGCTGAGTTGTGGTCACCATTGGTGAGCGCCCCGCTGAACTCCAGGTTATTGACCCTGAAGCCTGAGGGGGAGAGGCTCATCCTGCCTCTTTCGAGACCGTATGTGAGATCTATGTGGGGTTTGCCGGCATCGCCGTAAGGACCTGTGATACTGCATTTGAGATCAATGATGCCCGAGGGGGAGAAATTGCCGGTGACAGTTTTCCATCTGTCAGGCAGCCTCGAGATTACAGATGCAATGTTAATTTTCCTGCCTTCAATAACGAGGTTGAGTGTTGAAGATGAGTAATTTACATTTCCGGTCATTTCGAACCTGAGGTCAGCTATGCTGAGAGATCCCTTTACCACTGAAAGCGAGCTTGCCGACTTGCGGAGTCTGATGCCCGCTTCCACAGGGATATCCCTCATTGTTATTTTTTCCAGGTTTATGGAGTCAATCTCTGCATTCAGGGCAGTGTTAAGGTAAATACCTGTGCCGAACAGCTCCCCGCCGAGGGTTGCATCGCCTATTCTTCCTGCCATGCGCATTCCCGTGCTTATGTCATTGTACACTGTCCTGATGTCAATGGCGCTGATATTCTTCAGCCTGAGGTTCTTGCCATCTCCCTTCTTTTCACTGAACACCTCGTAATTGATGTCACCCCTCTTGTCAGTCAACAGGTTAACTTCACCGTTCCTTGCAGTGATCGACTTTACTGCCACCGTGGAGGTCAGCAGTGACGGCGTTGAGACCGTCAGTGACAGCGAGGAAGCATAGAGGAGTGTGTCATTATCCTCATGACTCAGCTGTTTCTTGTCGTAGAACGGGGAGGGTTCAACCAGGAGGTCGTTGAATCTGACGGTAATATTGGGGAATGATTCGAAGATTGTAACGTGAAGGTTGCCGTACGAAATCTTCGTATTGACACTCTCATTGACCTTCCTGACAATGGAGTTTGTCAGGTGTTCCTGCCTCAGCAGGGCATACGATCCCGGTACCAGGATGAGCAGCAGCAGCACCCCGGCGGCAATAAGCGCTATTTTCCGGAACACTCTCATGGCACCTGACGGTGCAGATGATTATTGTTTGTTTTTTTTCAGCAGGAAGGAGAGATCACTTCCCGGCTTCACCTCCCGGGGTTCACTTCCATACCTGAAGACGCGTGCGTTTCTGGGTCCGATAAGCGACAGCTTTTTACCTTCCAGGAGGAACATTGTTCCTTCGCGAAGCCCTGCAACATACAAATCCCTGTTTACCTCAATAAACTCCTCTATCCTCTGCTCGCGGGTCTCGCCGGCATGACCGGCAGGGTTGGCATCGAGGTAATGGGGATTGATCTGGAACGGAATCAGCCCGAAAGCCCTGAAGGATGATGGTGCAGTGACCGGCATGTCATTGGTTGTCATTATTGTGGGGCAGGTCACGTTTGAGCCTGCACTCCATCCGATGTACGGCGTGCCCGACATCACCTTCTTCCTGACAGGGGCAATCAGCTTATTGTCTCTCAGGCACTTCAGCAGCATCCATGTATTTCCTCCACCCACAACAATAGCCGGTGCATCCATGATTGCCTTAACCGGATCACTGAAATGATGTATGGAGACCACATCATGTCCTACCTCGTTGAAACGGTTCTTTACCTTCTTTTCATACTCGTCATATGAAAATGTCACTGCGGCATACGGGATAAACAGAGCCTTTACCTTCCGGCTTCCCAGGAAATCCCTGATGTTGTTTTTCGGGTAATCAAGATATGCCTCTCCGGCATTGGTTGAATTGCTGATAAGAAGTAGTCTCATTTCAATCTGTTTTTTGTTTTTATATATGGGCACTGTTCTGGCTCACCGCCCTTTGCATCAATGCTCCAAACTTACATAAAATCACCCGATTTTATACAGCCGGAAAAAGAAGTGCTTCCGGTTTAACCAATTAATAACAGAAAAGGGGACATCTGCCAGATGCCCCCTGATTCAGAAGTTTTGTTATGTATTGTCAGTCATTGATAGTCACCGCAATGCCCACTTCGAACGGGTAGAGCTCGGGTCCCTTTCCCTTTTCGAACATCGGTGAGAGGTAGCAGGTGCCATACACCTGCACCATCTCGTATCCCGCCCTGACGGTCACTCCGTACCTCAGCATATTGAGGTTGAAGTCTTCATGATTTTTTTCTTTCTGTTTGCCGTTATTGTAATGAACAACCTTTGTATATGAACCAAGCTTCACGGCGCCGATCACGCCGGCACCCAGGTTGATTGAGCTTCCCCGCGATACCGGAATCTGTACCTCAAGCACTACAGGCAGGATTCCGTATATCGTCGCAAGCTTGCTCTTATCATACCTGACCGGATCTGCCGGGAAAAGCGGGGAGATAATTCCTCCTTCGTCAACTGTAATTGAGTTGTTGCCCTCAAACCGATAATTGTTGAAGCTGATGCCGAGAGCCGTGACCAGTCCGAAATGGCGCGTAAATCCCATACTTGCAGGGGGAGAAACAATATTAAAGTTAATTGATTTTGAAGTGTTGAGATCAAGATAGCCTGCAATGGGTGCATCATTTTTCAGCCAGGTGGCTGTGGAGAAATTGTTGTAACCGATTTCAATGCCGCCCAGATGGCCATAAAAATGCCTTCCCGTCCTGCCGCGCTCTTTTTTCCCGTATTCTTTATCTACAAAGTCAATTTCGGTGCTGTCACCTTCGTCATAGACCCTTACACCCTTCCTGCCGATCCTTATAATGGTCTCATCATCAGTATTTTTTATGGTCACAATCTCACCGATCCTTACGGTTGATGTATCATCGGCATCGTCGCTGACAACCACGGCGATCTCTTCATCTTCTGCCATGATCACTGCCAGCGTATCCTCCGCTGCTGCAACCAGTGTGTCTTCCGCTGTTGTGACGGGTGTATGCTCTGCTGCAGCAACCAGTAAATCCTCTGCTTCCGCAACCAGTGTGTCTCCCGCCGCTGAAACCGGTGTATCCGGAATTGTGGCCTGTTTTACCTGCTGTTCAAGCTGTTCAAGTTCCTGCAGCTTCTGCTCCTTCCCCTTCTCCTGTGCCAGGGCCGGGAGGAGCATTGAAACGATAAGAAATGCTGAAATCAATACTCTTTTCATCATGATATATATTTGATTTTAAAGGCATGATGGAACCCACATGACTGAAAAATATATAAACAGGTGTTTGTATGTTTGACAGATGCGGGTTTCACGGTTTTGAATTGTTTGTTATTTACTGCCGGGACGTCCGGGGGTGCCGAAAAGTTACACTCAGGGGGTTGTTTTATTCAAAGGTTTTATGAAAGAGAGTAGTGAAGACCTGAAGGTGACAGCCACTGGTTCACCGCTTTTATTGCTGACAAGGTCGAGTTCCATATCCCATCCCAATGCATTTTTGATACCGTTGATGCAGCCGTTTGCTATTATATAACCGTCGATTTCTTTCTCTTCTCCCGCCACTGCGCTTGCCAGGAAGGAAATTGTGCGGATTATCCAGTTCTTTTCTTCCTGCAAGGTCTGAGCGGGCTGAATATCCATGATATTGATTGAGGTGATGGCCGGAATTATTTCAGGAGCCACGGATGGGACTGAAGCATAGCCCCGGGCAAGTGCAAGGGGCTGAACCCTGACAAATCCTGTTATCTCATCAGAATTTTGTATCTCTGCTGCGGGGTAACCTTGGGGTGTATTCGCTTCTGCGAAATGACCCTGCAGTGCGCTTTCTTCAGCGGGATGACCTTGCAGTGCATTAACTTCTGCGAAATGACCCCGCAAGACGTTCTCCTCTGCGGGAAGATTCTGCATTGCATTCTTTTCTGCAAGAAGACCAGGCAGCGCGTTCTCTTCTGCAACAGGTGTCTGCGCTACCTGAGCCGACGGGGTATGGGTTGCGGGTTTTTTTTCAGGAGCAACTATCGGGGGGGGTACCTGAATTTCTGCCACTGTCATGGCTGACCGGGTGATGGTTTTTCCTGAGTTTATGGTTTTCAGTTTTAACACTGTCGGACCATATATGATCATTGAAACCATTGCTGCCACTGCCAGCAGTGTCGGAATCACTGAACGGCGGAGTGTTCTCTGCACCGGTGAAAGCCTGATGGCAGACCTCATTCCTGGCCAGCTCTCATCGCATGGCACAAGGCGGATACTGCAGAAGCTCCCGGCGCGATCTCTTCTGTCGGCACTGGCTGCCATGGCAGATTCCAGCTCCTCCAGCGACTCTCCTGAAAGGGCCCCTTCAGCCCATGCTGCAGCCAGCAGGTCGAACTGCTCATCGGTCAGTTCCGCCGGACTGCGGAATAGACTGCTACCCGATGGCATCCTGTCATCAGGAGGCGTCAGTCGCGGGAAATCCATATCTTCCGTTATTGCCATACTGATGTCTTTACAAGATAATTTCGCAGAGCCACACGTCCCCTGAAAATATAGGTCTTGACCTGTGCTTCCGATAAACCGGTTATTTCACCGATCTCCCTGTAGCTGTATCCTTCGTAGTCACGCAGCAGTATTACCGACCGCTGGACTGCCGGCAACTTTTCCAGCGCCCTGTGCAGCACCTCGTTCAGGTCACTGCTGTTCTCATCCGCATAGAGCGTGCTGTCATCGTAATGATCAACATCAACAAGCCTGGAGTCTTTCCTTATCACGTCAATCATCCTGTTGTAGGCTGTGGTGAAGAGCCATGACTTCACGGCGCCGTACTCGATCTCAGTGACACAGTTCCACAGCTTCTCGTACGTATCCTGTACGATATCGTCAGCCCTGTGGCTGTCTTTTATGCTGCGGAGGATGAACCGGTAGACATGGTCTCCGAACTCCCTGACGGCGTTGTTGAACTCTTTTACGGTCATTCAGGTAAATATGCTGACACCATAAAGACGGCCTGAAACATCATAATGTTACAGGTATTGGTAAAAAAAATGAAGCGCCGGGTCTGAGACCCGGCGTTACATAATACCATTGCAGATATATGCCTGGTATGCAGTTATTTGGGTTGGTACACCCTGACCCAGTCAATCTCCATGGAGGAAATCCCGCCGATTGGTTTGTCAACGCCTCCTGCAAGGTTGATGAACATTGGCTCCTGGGGCACGCCGGTTGTCTGACGCATCACCTCCACACCGTTTATTTTCCATACCAGGGCATTGGGTGTCCAATCGAGGGTGTAGATGTAAAAATCAGAAAGATACCTTGATCCGATGCTCTTTTTGTAATGGCTTCCCGGCGAGGTGAAAAGATCAAACCAGACCTTTCCGCTGCCCGACCTGCAGATGTTAACATGAGGAGTGATACGGTCACCGATCAGCCAGAATGCGTTGCGGACATTAGGGTCCGTGAGTTTGATCTTGGCTGTGAAAGTGCCGTACTTCTGCCTGAACGAGGCGCCGGTGTTGACAATACCGGAAGTGAAACCGAACTCTTTTGTGTAAAATCCCTTTGCCGGGTCCCATGCCTTGCCGTTTGTCTTTTGCGGCCTGGTGATAATGCGAAGCACGCTGTGACGTACTTCTATATTGTCAGAGGGGGTATAACTATGAAGATCAGTGGATATGCTGTAGCTGTCGTGCAGCAGTTTGTCGCCCGGATAATACCTGTTGATCCATTTGCTGCTGTCAGGAGCAGTGCCCTCGAACTCGTCGCTGAAGGTGAGCTCCCTGTTTTTAAGAATATCGAACTTGTTTGAATCCTTAATGCTGAAGTACCACTTGATTTCGGGTGAATTCTTCAGGGTTTCGTATTCCTTAAGCTCTCTGAACATCTCGCTCTTCTCGAAACGGCGCTTGTCAAGAAGATATTCCTTCCTTTCATGGAATTCCTTCGTTTTCAGATATTCCTGGAGTTCATAATACCTCTTCAGCCGTGCGGAATCCTTTACCTGGACCCAGTTGTGGTAATCCTTTGTTTTGCGGAATTTATAGAAGTTGACAATGTCAGTGGCGCTCTTCTTCGTTTTGAGTTCCTGGAGCTTCTGGTATTCGGGAGTATCTTTGAAAGTGATCGGTTTCATGTTCTTTTTCAGCAGAAAATCTGCTGAAGTAACCAGTGCCTTCAGTTCGGTGAACCTATTCACCTTTTCGGGATTCAGGTTCTTTTTTACCTCCCTGTCGCCTTTCAGTTTCTTGAATTCCAGCCATTTGCCATACTCTTCGGTATGCTTGAAGGTGATGGGCTTCATCCTCTCCTTCTGTTTGAACTCAGGTGACTGCACAAAGAGCTGAAGGTCTTCGATCTCCTTAATCCTTGCCGAGCCGTCGAGCGACAGAAAATTCTTCAGGAGAGCACTTCCTTCGGTTTTGAAAAAAGAGACAATATCTTTTGCTTTCTGCAAGCCCAGGAATTCTGCCTCCCTGGCATGCTCTTCAGAGCCTTTGTATGTGAGTGATTCTATCTCCTTTCTCTTCTGTTGAAAACCGGCTGAATTGACGCTTTCATGAAGACGGGTGTATTTTGCCAGGGCTTCCGAGCCGGCAAAGGCGATCATCTTTTCATACTCGGCAATCAGAGCCTTCTCTTCCTGTTCGATCTTGGAGGTTGAGGGGATCATCCCCAGCATCAGCTTTAAGGTTGACATTGCAGCTTACTTTTTGGTATGGTACGGTTAAAGTTAAAAATCTTTCAAACAATATAAACGGTATCGGCCAATTATTTGTTACTTAGGTAGTAACAAACAAAATGTACCGGTTCCGAGCAATTAGTTTATTATCAACAGAATAAAAACGAATGAAAGAGCTCATTATTGTTACACTCAGTATAATGCTTGCTTCGTGTGCCACGGTGAAGCAGACTTCTTCTCCTGCGGAGGAGCATTCCGCCCCGTCTGCAGGGAATCTTCCCGCTCAGGCTGCTGCGGATCTTTCCTCCCCGGACACTGCGTATTTTCCCACCCTGGCTGTTATGGAGCTTTGCACACCGACTGCCTCGAACCCTCCCGTCTCCTCTGCAGGGAACCTTCCCGTTCCGGCTGTTGCGAATTCCCCCAGCCAGTTTGCTGCTGACCTTCCTATTCCGGCTGATGCGGATCTTCCCATACAGACTGTCGCTAACCTTCACGCCGCCGAATCGCACGAGGATCAGGATCACCTGATACTGGCAACCCTCTGGTTCCGGAAATCGGCCGAGATGAGGGCGCTTTTCTACCAGTGCTTCCGCAATGCGGAGATTGCCCTGAAGGAGAACCTGGAGCTGTCAGTTAACAATTCTTCCGGGGCAGACCCCTCCACCCCGGATGATACTGCCCCGACAGGTCATAAAAAGCCGGCTGCAGTGGTGCTTGACATTGACGAGACCCTGCTCGACAACTCACCATACCAGGGATGGCAGATTCTAAACAGAAAAGCATTCAACAATGACGACTGGTTCCGGTGGGTGGCGCTTGCAAGCGCCAGACCGCTGCCGGGCGCGGTGGAGTTCACCAGGTATGCCGATTCCCTGGGCGTTGAGGTTTTCTACGTGTCAAACAGAACCGTGGAGGAGATGGGGCCGACTATTGCAAATATTGCGGCGTGGGGTTTTGCAAATGCTGACAGCACTCACATGCTGCTGAAGGAGAGCGTCTCCTCAAAGGTGGAGAGACGGGCGTTTATTGAAAAGGATTATGAGATTATACTTCTGGTGGGTGACAACCTGGCTGATTTCAGCGGCATTTATGAGAAAAGGGGGCCTGACCACGGCTTCGGGGCTGTTGATGCAGACCGCAGGCTCTTCGGCACAAGATATATCGTGCTTCCCAACCCCATGTACGGCAACTGGCTCAATGACCTTCTGCAGTCAGCCCCCGGCAGTACAGAGCGGGAGAAGCTTTTGCAGATAGTTGAGGGATTCTGACAGCAGCCAGGCAGTAAATCAGAATAACAGGTATCAATGAAACATTACAGTGTTGAAATAAATAAATGACACTCTAACGTTTTTTCTAAACCAGGTCTCGGCCCGGCACATAGTTAATTACCCGGACGAAGGGGACTTTGTTGTAGACGGAAAGTACACAATATGAAATGGGGGGGAAAGAAGAAATCCGGCAAACAAATCGCAAAAGCTGCAAATGCTTTTGTTGTAAAAGATAATATTGAATATGGGTCAGGTAATATAATTCCGCTCTGGCTCTTCGGATTTTTGTATTAAAAGGCCGGTTGAAATCTGATATCTACTTTTATTGGATCGTTCCTTTTCACGGCGCGACTATAAAAATAGACGAAAAAAATAAAAAAACTTGCACGTCTATAAATATAGTCATATATTTGTGGCGAAGGATTGATTGAAAATGGGTGTCCGGAAACGGGCACAGAGTTGCTTTTGCATGAATTATTACAATCGGTTCCGGAATGAGAGAACTTGTAGTATTTATTTCAGCACTTGTCCTGCTCGCCGGCTGTAATGGCGGAAAGGAATACTCTCCTGAGATTGATTTTGGAGGGGTGGCTTATATCAAAGTTATAGTTCAGGATGACCTTGATTCCGTCAGGATGGATATCAATCATTCCAGTTATTATCCTGCACAGTCGTGCCTGATTCACAGATTTACCCTGGTTCATAAAAGGGTCTGCGAAGCAAGGTACAGAATAACAAGGCCTGAACAGGTCTGGTTTCAGTTCAGGGATACGGTTTATACCTCTTACATGATACCTGGCGACACGCTGGTTGCCCGGGTTGGTCTTGACAAGGCAGGTGATGGAAGCAGCAATATCTCTTTTCATATTGATGATCCAATATTTGCTTTCCTGCAAAATGAAAGACGTGAGTTTGGCTGTTTTTATACCCAGAGCCCCATTGCTATCACGGCTTTCAATACTCAACCGGAAACAGAGAGACAGTTTAAGGATGCTGTAAAAAGGATAGACCAGGCAGGGAAGGAGAGGCTGGAGTTCCTGCAGAAAAACAGTAATAACCTTCCGGGATGGTTTTGTGATTTTTATGAAAATGAAATCTCCTATTTTTCAGCACACATGAAGTTCTTTCAATATTACTATCTGAAAGACCGGAACCTGAAAGGTATTCCTATGCCGTGCGATGTAAAGATTTATAACCCTGAAGCTGTCTCATCTCCAATTTACTGGCGGTTTATCTCCGACTATCTGTTACTATCTGATACGGTTGATGACCGTTTGATTGGTTCGCCCCGGCTGATGGCTTATTACAGCAAGGCGAGCCATAATATCAATTCGCTTTTGAAAGGAAAGGTACTTGAATATTTCAATGTATATCTTTTATATGATCTGTATTATCGTTTTGACACGAGAAGGGAATTTCAACTGGCTGATTCATTTAGAGTTGCGTCAGGTTTCAGGTTGACACCCCTGCAGGAAAGCTACATCGATGAAAGAAGATCAGAGAGTGTGAAAAAGCTCGGGAAACTAGAAGATGAAAACAGGCTGAAACCAGGTTCTGAAGCCCCCTATTTTTATCTTAAAGATACCGCAGGGGTTTTTCATACATTGTCAGATTACCGTGGCAAATTGATTTACCTGCATTTCTGGGCTACATGGTGCGGGCCATGCCTTGAGGAGATACCCTTATTGAACACACTGGCAGAAAACCTTTCCGGCAAGCCTGTTGAGATTATAAATATCTGTCTTGATGACGAATACGAAAAGTGGAAAAGTATCATTGAAAATGAAAAACTCAGAGGGACAAACCTTATCTGTACCGGGAACTGGGCTGCTGACTTTCAGGAAAAATATGCCGTAAGAGGAATACCTCACTATGCAATTATTGATGCCGATGGATTGATAATTTCAGAAAATTGCGAGCGTCCTGATAAAGTGTATGAGCGATTGCTGACATTGATTCATAAATAAGATTTGATCAAAAAACGATAATATTATGCAACTTACTAAGGCTGAAGAGCAGATTATGCAGATTTTATGGGAGCTGGAAGAGGGAGTGGTGAAGGATATCAGGGAGCGGTTTGACGATCCGAAGCCTGCCCGCAACACCATATCCACAGTGCTGAAGGTCCTTGAAAGGAAGGGATATGTTGATCACCGGGCCTATGCGAATGTATTCCTTTATTATCCTCTTGTCTCGAAACGGGAGTACTCAAAACACCAGCTTTTCGGACTGCTGGAGGGGTACTTCAACAATTCATTCCCGGCAATGACATCGTTCTTTGCCAGGGAGAAGAACCTTACGGTGAAGGACCTTGACAGGATTCTGGAGGAGGCCCGGGAAGAGCTTGATGATGACCAACAGGAATAGAACATGGAACAGGTTGCACTATACCTGCTGAAATCGGCCGCATGGCTGACGGCTTTCACGCTGGTTTATCTCCTCTTTTTGCAGAAGGAGAGATTTTTCATGCTGAAGCGGATCTACCTTCTGGCAGGAGTGGTTCTCTCACTGCTTCTTCCGCTGGTGACGCTGCATTACAAAATTGAGCTTCCTGCTCCGCTGATACCTGATGGGCAGGGGATGACATCTGCTTCTCCTGCACCCGCGGCAACAGCGGCACAGATTACAGAACATGCAGACATACTGAAATGGTTCATGATATTCTATATAGCAGGCATACTTTTAATGTCGGGCCGGACGCTGAAGTACCTCCTGTCGGTCTGCCGCACCGTCAGAAGCGGGCAGGTAGACAGGGAAGGGGGCGTCCTGCTCGTCAGATCAGAAAAAAACACCTTCGCCTTCTCTTTTTTCAATTATGTTTTTATCAATCCTTCACTAAGCGGGCGTGAGGTCCGGGAGATCATCAATCATGAGATGGTGCACCTCAGTCAGAAACACTGGTTTGATCTCCTGCTTGTTGAACTGGTGAGCATAGTGCAGTGGATGAATCCATTTGCATGGATATGTTCGGCCCTGGTCAGGCAGAATCATGAACATCTGGCCGACGAGGAGGCGCTGCAGCGCACATCCGACCCGGCAGCCTACAGGGCAGCACTTCTCAACCAGGTCTTCAATGCAAGGCTGATAAGCCTGTCCAATTCGTTCAATTTTTCGTTTAACACAAACAGGTTTGAAATGATGAAAAAGAAAAACTATTCTCCATACAGGAAGCTCAAATTGCTTCTTGTACTGCCACTTGTAGCTGTAATGCTGTACGCATTCGCTGATCCGGTCTATACCTATAGTGACAGTGCTCCGGGAAGCCTGATAAAGGATATTCAGGGTACCGTGGTCAAAGAGGATGGTACTCCGTTAGCTGGAGTAACCGTCAATGTTTCGGGGACCTCCCTGAGCGTTACCACAGATGAGACGGGCAGATTTTACTTCAGTGACCTGCCCGCATATGTTGGCATCATGTTTACTGCCGCCGGCTACGAACCGGTTGCCCTTACCGCCGGGTCAGTCCGCGGAGCGACAATCACAATGAAGGCCAACCAGCGTTATGCAAACATGGGTTCAGTTTCACAGGGACTACTGGTCATGGTTGACGGTCAGGCTTCAGATCTTTCACTTGAGGAGGCCACAAAAAAACTGGGAAAGGATTTTGGTAAGTCAGTTTATCTTGATCCGGCTGCAGCGAAAACCAAATACGGAGATAAGGGGGAAAAGGGAGCTATTGAAGTTACTTCCAGAAGCAAAGCAAAAGAATCGGGCATTATCCTGCCCTATCCCAGGGAGGATGAAGCAGATTTCCCCACCTTCAGGGGCGAGAGTTTCCTCTCTTTTGCCGACTGGGTTGCTGAACGGGCCAAATATCCGGCTGATGCTGCTTCCAGAAGCGTCAGCGGATGGGTAAGGATGGCTTATACCGTTGACACAGACGGATCAGTTTCCGGGATAAAAGCCATTTCAGACTCTGATCCTGCACTGGTCGGCGAGCTGACCAGGGTGATGGAATCTTCACCCCGCTGGAAAAGCCCTGCAAACAGGGAGGCAGATGAACCCTTCACATCCGAGATAGTGATCCGTTTTCAATTGCCTGACAGGGTGAGCAACGGCATCGTTTATATCATGGCGGACGAGATGCCTCAGTTTCCGGGTGGTGATACTGAGCTTTTCAAATGGCTTTATGGCACGTTGAAGTATCCGGATCAGGCAAAGGGAAAAGGCATCCAGGGAAGAGTAACACTCAGGTTCGTAGTCACATCAGACGGGTATGTGGAAGATGTCAGCGTTGTCAGGGGCGTGGATCCCTTGCTTGATGACGAAGCTGTAAGAGTAATGAGCCAGTGTCCGCAATGGAAGCCGGGAAAAATCAAAGGCAACCCGGTTAACGTTTACTACGCCATTCCCATCAAATTTTCCTTGCAATAGAGCAAAATGAATATGTGGTGATATGACGCGTCTGTAATAAGCTTATCCGGGAGGGGTTGTCTCTCCCGGATTTTTTTTGTGTGTCCGGCGCCGGGGGATGGAAGTCGGCGAAGAGAAAACCCGGATAAACCTCGGATTCATACGGATAAGGTATAGTTTCTGAAATTTTCATACATTTACAGCTAAATACCGTAAGAATGTCGCTTGTCCATGAACTTGAGAAATCCGGTAACTGGTTATTCAGGAGAAGGAGCTGGCTGCCGGCAACAATGCTTGTTCCGGCTGCTTTTTATCTTTTCATAGCAAACCGCAGCGTAATTTATTTCAACTATACCTGGGAGATAATCTGTATCCTTGTCTCGGTTACAGGCTTACTGTTGCGCTCCTACACAATCGGATATCTTCCCCGCAGCGCCTCGGAGCGGAATCTGATTGACCAGATGGCTGACGAACTCAACACAAAGGGTATCTACTCGGTAATCCGCCATCCGCTGTATGTCGGCAATATCCTGATGAGTCTAGGCCCGGTGCTTTTCCTGAGATCAGTATGGTGGGTGATTGTTTTCGTGCTGGCCTCCTGGCTTTATTATGAGCGTATCATCTTTGCCGGGGAGCAATACCTGCGCCGCAAGTTCGGGGAAGCATATGACACATGGGCTTTCCGGGTGAAGGCTGTCATCCCTTCGTTCAGGCATTATGTAAAGCCTGACCTGCCGTTCTCATTCAGGAATGTGATCAGACGTGAGTACAAAAGTATTGCAAACCTTTTTCTTGTTTTTGCCTTCCTTGATCTCTGCCGGAACATTGCGGTCACAGGCAGGATTTACCTGGAGCCGATGTATGTCACCCTGCTGGTTGCAGCCCTTATCTTCTGGGCTGTAATCAGGTACATTATAAAGAGGACGAAATTTCTGTACGTGGGAGGCAGGTAACCCCGCGGAATTGCATGACACCTGGCTTCTATCTGTCCCTTGCTCCCAGGAAAAGCATGATGTAATAGATCAGGGTGGCGAGTGAGCCGAGAGCAGCTATCACATACGTATAGGCAGCCCATTTAAGAGCATCCCGGGCCTTGTCATCCGTTCCCGGGGAGGTAATGCCGGCATCTGAAAGCCATGCCAGCGCCCTCTTTGATGCGTTGATCTCAACCGGGAGGGTGATGAAGCTGAAGAGTGTGGTCAAGGCAAAAAGTACTATTCCTATCAGCAGGATTTCGGGTCTGGAGTTTAGCAGAACAAGTCCGGCAAGGAGTATCCACTGTATCCAGTTGGAGGCGAAGCTCACCACCGGGGCAAGTTTTGACCTCATTCCCAGCCATGCGTATGATTGTGCATGCTGCAGGGCGTGGCCTGTTTCATGGGCTGCCACGGCAGCAGCAGCCACGCTGGTTCCGGAGTAAACATCGCGGCTCAGGTTAATGGTCTTTTTAAGCGGATTGTAATGATCAGTCAGCTCACCGGCAACACTGTGAACGGTAACATCTGTCACACCGCTGTCGCGAAGCATTTTTTCCGCCACTTCACGGCCTGTCATGCCTGATGCAACAGGGACCTTCGAATAGGTTCTGAATTTCGACTTGAGTCTGGCGCTGACAACCCAGCTCAGTATCATGAATACGATGAATATTATCCAGTATACACCGTTTTGCAAAAACATTGTTTCCATCAGTTGAGAGTAATTTAATTTTCCAGTTTCCTCAGCAAAACGCCTGCCATCATAAAGAGATTCTGAAAAGAGGTCATTTTGTCATGCCGAATCAGCTTATCTTTGAAGGCGATGCTGAAGAGTGCCGCAAAGATATTATCTTTTTTGCTCCTGCTGCCTGTATGGCTTTACCGGTGGATTATATCGCCATGGACTCCTGCCTCCTGCCGTCATGTTCCTACCTGTTCACGGTATACCATTGATGCGCTCAGGCTCCACGGGCCGTTCAGGGGAATAATGATCTCGGCTGACAGGATACTTCGCTGCAGGCCGGGAGGCACACACGGCTATGATCCGGTTCCCATGTTCATCTTCAGGCGGTACAGGGGATGCAGGTCACTCCTTTGCAGGGCTCCCAGGTGTAACAGGCTGAAGGACCATGACTAGAAGGAGAGTTTCTCCCTGAGCATCTTGTATCCGGCCCGGCTAACCGGTATCTTTTCACCTGACCTGAGCACGGCAACATAGTTATCCTTGCTGTAAGGCTCAAGGCGGGTGATCTGTTCAACGTTCACGATAAATGACCTGTGAACTCTTATGAACAGGTCGGGAGGGAGATGCTCCTCATAATACTTCATGGTCTTGGGCTTGAGCGCTTTCCCCTCACTGTAATAGATCATCACATAATCATCCTCGGCCGCCAGGTAATAGACATTGTTCAGAGGAATGATCTTGATTCCCGCCCCCTTTCTGAAGACTATCCTGGTGAGAAATTCTTCCGCTTCGGAGGCTGCAGCCACCAGTTTTTCAATTTTGTCATGCTCAGGCGCCTTTGTCTCCAGCCGGTTCAGTGCCCTGGCAAGAGCATCATCAAACCTCTCCTTTGAAAAAGGTTTGAGGAGATAGTCCACGGCGTTCAGTTCGAAAGCCCTGATGGCATACTGGTCAAAGGCGGTGGTGAATATCACCTCCGGCTTTTCATCTATCACCTCAAGCAGCTCGAAACCGGTCAGCCTGGGCATCTGTATATCGAGGAAGATAAGATCGGGTCTCTTTTCCTTTATCTCCCTGGCCCCGCAGAATCCGTCTACACATTCACCAACAATCTCCACCTCAGGATGATCGGCGAGCATAAACCTGATCAGTTCCCTTGCCGGAGCTTCGTCTTCAATGATCAGTGCTCTGATTGTTTTCATGGTTTAATTATGCTGTTAATCATGATTTTCGGAATGGAAATCTTACAATCACCGTGAAGCTGTCATCTCCGTGATTCACCGTGAGGTCAGCCTTGTCGCCAAAGAACAGCTCAAGCCTGCTGCTGACATTCTTAAGGCCTATGCCTGCCCCTTTCCTGGTCACAACGGAGTCAGTGTCAACATTGTTTAAAATGGTGATTATAACCATTTCATTCTGCTTCCTGATGGTTGTTCTGATTATAACTTCTCCGGTCGACTCATAAACCCCGTGTTTGACGGCGTTTTCATAGAGTGGCTGGAGCAGCATTCCCGGCATAAGCGCCGGAAGGCATTCCGGGTTGATATCCTCTTCAATCCTTAGCCTTTCACCGAATCTCACCTTTTCAATCTGCAGGTAAAGCCTGAGGCTCTCCATCTCGTTCCCGAGGGTCACCGGCTGTTCGCTCCTTGATGAGAGCGAATAGCGCATGAATTCAGACAGCTTTACAATCATATCCCTGGCCTTCAGCGGATCTGTCACGGTGAGTGAGCTGATTGAGTTAAGGCTGTTGAACAGGAAGTGAGGATTTATCTGTGACCGGAGCATCTTCAGCTCGCCTTCGCGTACCTGTGCTTCAAGCTGGGCCTGCCGTGCCACCTTTTCAGCCAGCCTCGAGGAGCTCAGGAACAGGTAGTAGACAAGTATCATGACGAAGAAGACCAGCACACCGGCGGTAGCCCTGAAAATCAGGACAGAATGCCAGAAGATGTCATAATCCACCTTTTCGGCAACAAGCATCCTTACGATGATCTTCGACCCGAAGAGCCATGCAAGAATCGTCAGTGAACCGGTCAGGAGGACGTTTACAATTGTTGTATAGACCTGGTTATCCTCCTTCAGGAGGAACCTTAAAGGAAACCATACAGCCAGTCCCAGGATGCCGAAAAAAATCATTGAAATCACTCCGTCGGCAAATGCCGTATCGGCAGGGATTCCATAGCCAAAATGAATAACCAGTGACTGGCCTGCTGCAAGAATAAGCCAGGCCAGCCACCACACAAAGAACCTCGTTCTGTTTTCCAGTAACGGATGCTTCATAAATTATTTGTAACTCTTGATCTCTCCACCTCCGAACATCACGGTACCCTTTATGGTGAGTGACCTCGTATTATCCCTGATCACATCACCCCTCATCTTCCTGCTGTCAGAAAATCCCCCGAGAATGGGTGTGATTTCAATCACCACGTTCCAGCTTTCAGGAACAATGATGGTTGTTCCCCCAAAGATACAGGTAATCTCAATTACATTGTCACCCGGAGAGAGTGATGAGTGTGTCAGGTCAACCTCACCACCTCCGAAGATAGAAGTGATCTTGCCTCCCCGGAAGTTATCGGTGATGAGTTGCCGCTCGGCTCCGCTGAAGACATTCACGTAATCAATATAATCTGCCTTGTTGACCGTTGAAAAGTCGAGCTTCTTCACCAGCCGTTTTGAGTTCACCAGGAGCACAATACCAAGTACTATGAAGAGTGCAGGCCAGAAGAAGTTGAATGACCTGAAGAAGTCGGTGAATAGTTCCGGGATCAGGAAGAATCCTCCCACGGAGATCATTACAATCCCGGGAGTCTTGTTGTCTGATCCGTTGAGGACGATGATGCCTATCACTATCAGCAGCATCTGCCAGCTGAAGATGATGTTATCAATGAAGTCATCAAGGGGTTCCGGCAACACAGTCGATTTCTTGACGATAAGGATCAGTCCTGCGATGATCAGAAGCACTCCTATGATGAACCTGTTCGAGGTTTCCGGGTTTCTTGCCGGTTTTTTCAATTCATTTTCCATAGTTTAAGATTATCAATGGTTTGGTATGTTTGTAAATGATTGCTTATAACTGCCTGATTGACAGGATTGATTATCTTTTGTGAAATATACATTCCAATTAATTGTATATATGTCTGTCAACAAATATTTACGGGCCTGTTAATCATTAAATGTTACTGTTATCTGCAACTTTTTGCAAGTGGTTTCAGCATGAATGCCACTCCGCAGAGGATCAGCACCACCGGCCAGTAGATCTTTTTATAGGACTCGGTGAGTTGTATGGCCATATCCGGCATGAGAAACCAGAATCCTATTGCAAAAAAGATAACTGCTGACACAAGTTTAAAGCTGAGGAGCAACCACACTCCGAAAAAAATGAGCAGCATCTGCCAGCTGAAATATTCAGGAATATCTCCCAGCCCGAGAAGGTCAAGCTTTGCGACGAACATAACAATTCCCAGTGATATCAGGAACTTTGCTATGCCTGTGAACGGATTACCGTGTTTCTCTTTCATGGTGACTGATTTGATTCTGGCCTCAAAAATATTAATGCTGGTTCAATCCGTGCCACTCATTTCCGGCAGGGAGCGGATAAACACCGGTGAACAGCGAAGAAAACAGGCGGTGTTACTTTTTTGTTCATAATTTTTTTATTTGGAAGAGGATTTATAATTTTGCAGACCGAAAAAAAAGAAGATGCCCGGATTGTATTCCATACCGCTCGCGGGACTAAAGGAGGCCAGATATACCTATGATTTTCAGATAGGGAACCATCTCTTCGGGTTATATGAGGAGTCTGAGATAAAGAAGGGAGAGTTTCGTGCGGTGGTGGTGCTTCAGAAATGTTCGACGCATATTGAGTTTGACATAGTCATCAACGGGAAGGCCGAGGTGATCTGTGACAGATGCCTTGAACCCTTTTACATGCCAGTCTCAACTGCCAAAAGGCTTTTTGTAAGGCAGGGGAGTGAGTGGGAGGAATCTGATCCGGACATGATTACCATGCCGATGGATGAAAATGAAATAGATCTGAGTCAGTTTTTCTATGATTACATCCACCTGGCGTTACCCATTAAGCGCATTCATCCTGATGATGCCGATGGCAACAGCACCTGCAATCCGGACATGATCAGGCGACTGAATGATCTCCTTGTTCACGGTGAGGTACAAACCGATCCGCGCTGGGATGATCTGAAAAAACTGACAGGGTATAATTAACTCAATTCATTACTGCGATGCCAAATCCAAAACACAGACACTCCGCTACCAGGAGAGACAAGAGGAGGACACACTACAAGGCAGTGGCTCCCACAACAGCTGCATGCACAAACTGCGGGTCAGCCCATCTCTACCACAGGGTCTGCCCTGAGTGCGGATACTACAGGGGAAAGCTTGCCGTTGAGAAGAAGACGACAGCCTGACGCTCTTTCCGTTCAAAAAATCTGAACGATGAAGATAGGTCTTGATGCAATGGGAGGTGATTACGCTCCCAATGCTGTTATTGAGGGAGCATTTGACGCACTCGGACAGATGTCGTCAGGTGACCGTATTGTGCTTATCGGTGACAACGGCCGGATAAGGGAGAAGCTTGCATCGCTTGATGCAGACGCCTCTCTTTTTGATATTGTGCCTACATCACAGGTAATTGAGATGTCAGACCATCCGGCCAAGGCGTTTTCGCAGAAGCGTGATTCGTCTATCGCGGTCGGGTATGGCATGCTCAAGAAGGGCCTCATCAACGGATTTGCCAGCGCCGGGAATACCGGAGCAATGATGGTGGGAGCAAGTTATACCGTGAATGTCATTCCGGGCGTTTTCAGACCGGCACTCGCAGCACTGATACCAAATATTAACGGGAAATCTTCAATCATACTTGATGTCGGAATCAATCCTGACAGCAAACCTGACGTTTTGCTCCAGTACGGAATACTTGGCTCCGTATATGCAAAACATGTGCTTGGCGTAAAAGAACCAACGGTAGGCCTCCTGAACATAGGAAAGGAGAAAGCCAAGGGGTCTGCAGCAGTGAAAGCGGCATATGAACTCCTGAGTGAAAGCAGTGATGTCACCTTCAGGGGCAATGTCGAAGGCCACAACCTCTTCACCGATGAGATGGCCGACGTAATAGTGTGCGACGGATTCGTGGGAAATGTGGTTCTTAAAATGGCTGAAAAACTATATGTTGTAGCAAGGTCAAAAGGCATCAAAGACAGCTTTTTTGACAGACTCAATTTCGAGGTGGTGGGAGGGACACCGGTTCTGGGCATAAATGAAAACGTAGTGGTCGGACACGGAATATCAAACCGTATGGCCATTATGAATATGCTGCTCCGGACCCGTGATGTGGTGCAGGCAGATCTTGCAGGAAAGATCAGGGAAGCATTCGGAGCATGACTAAAATAAGGGCAGCTATAACAGGCATCAATGCCTGGACACCGGAATACCGGCTCACCAACCAGGAATTGTCCGGGATGGTTGAAACCACCGATGAGTGGATCATGCAACGCGTCGGCATAAAGGAGCGAAGAATCCTGAAGGGGGAAGGGAAGGGCACATCTGACCTGGGTGAGCCTGCCGTCAGAGGCTTGCTTGAAAAGACAGGCACACGCCCGGAGGAGATCGATCTCCTCATCTGTGCAACTGTCACCCCTGACATGGCATTCCCGGCAACGGCCAACATCATTTCCGACAAGGTCGGGATTAAAAACGCATTCAGCTTCGACATAAACGCTGCCTGCTCCGGGTTCCTTTTCGCACTCCAGACAGCAGCCGCATACGTCGAGACAGGGAGGTACAAAAAGGTGATAGTGGTCGGCTCTGACAAGATGTCGTCTATTACTGACTATACTGACCGGACCACATGCACCCTCTTCGGTGATGCCGCGGGAGCAGTACTCCTGGAACCCACATACGAAGAGCTGGGTGTGATGGATTATATTTTCAGAACCGACGGGTCAGGAAGAAAATACCTTCACATGAAGGCAGGAGGCTCTGTGAGGCCCGCATCCCATGATACCGTGGGAGGACGGGAACATTATATATACCAGGAAGGACAGGCTGTCTTCAGGTTCGCCGTATCCAATATGGCCGATGTGGCGGTCGAAATCATGGAAAAGAATAACCTCGGCCCCGATGACATTAACTGGCTCGTACCTCACCAGGCAAACCTCAGGATAATAGACGCCACCGGGCGGAGAATGGGACTGCCCCCTGAAAAGGTGATGATCAACATCCAAAAGTACGGTAACACCACCGCCGCCACCATACCATTGGTAATCTGGGAGTTCGAGAAGAAACTCAGGAAGGGCGACAACCTCATCCTGGCAGCTTTCGGAGGAGGATTCACATGGGGCAGCATATGGCTCAGGTGGGCCTATGACCCGGCCTGATGAAAGAGATTTTTGCACCCTGGCTTTTTACTCCCCTTTTTTACTCATCCGGCACAATAAGTTTTTATATTTACGTGTTAAATAATTTTAAGGGGAATCAGGAATAAACAGATTACTATGGCAAAAATAATTGAGACAGACAACAGCAATGCAGTCAACCTCATCAGCCAGGGAACAGAGATCACGGGTGATATAAAATCAACCGGCGATATCCGCATAGACGGAATCCTTAACGGCAACATGAGCACCAGGGGAAAGGTGGTCATCGGCCCCACCGGAAAGGTTAAGGGGGAAGTGGAATGCAAAAACTCTGAAGTTTCAGGCCTGATTGAAGGAAAGATAACCGTGTCACAGCTCCTTAACCTGAAAGCCTCATCAAAAATAAACGGCACCATCATTACCAACAAGCTGTCAATAGAACCGGGAGCTGTATTTACCGGCAACTGCGTCATGAAGGAGGGTGAAAACGGTGGAACAGCAGCAGCCAAACCCAAAGAACAAGGTAAATAAAGGCAAGCAGGGCCTTGACGCCTACTCCAGATACAGCACCATCGCCATCCAGATGGTGATCATTATCGTTATCACATCACTTGGCGGAGTCAAACTTGATAAACTCGCCGGCACGGAACCAATCCTTACGGTTGTGCTGTCACTGCTGGGCGTTGCGTCTGCCATGTGGCTCGTAATCAAGGAGGTCTTAAGAAATAAGGGAGATGTTTAAACCCCTGGCAGTCAGATTCTACCTGGGCCTTGGCGCCATCGCCATCTTTTTCATCATCATGGAAATGGTAGTTGGAAGGCTTTTCCCCTCTCTCTTCAACATTTCCGCAGCCGCTTTTCTCACTGCAGGCTTCACCCTGACAGCCTTCATTGCACTTTTAATTTTTTTTAACGGATACCACTCTGACCGGGAAAGAAGTGTTTTTATGACACTAATTGCACTTGGATTGAAGATGGTGCTTTGTTTTGTGCTTGCGCTGCTTTTCTTTCTTGTCTTTAAAAACAAATCAACAGGTTCAGTAGTATTGTTTTTTATTCTATATTTGGCAATCACAGTATATGTAGTTCTTACATTTACGGGTGTTCTGAAAAAGAAGTCAGATTTAAGAAATTCAGCTTGAAAAACAGGTATTTACATCTTCTGCTTCTGGTGCTTGGTTTGCTGGCAGGTACTGTTCCGGCGTTCTCATCGGGCATCATGGATAAAGAAGGCAAAGCGCACGGCGGCGAAGAGGAATTTGATGCTGCTCCCTTCATCATGGACCACGTTGCCGACTCTCACGAGTGGCATATCCTGACGAAGAAGGATGGAACAAGTGTAGCCGTTTACCTGCCGGTAATAATTTATGACAGGGAGTCAGGCCTTCATCTCTTCTCATCGCGGAGAATAGCTCATGGTCAAAGCTACAAGGGTTTTGCCATAGCCCATGAGGGCAAATATGCGGGCAAGATCATCAGGGTTGACCAGGAGGGTCAGCATGACGGTTCCAAACCTCCCCTTGACTTTTCGATCACCAAGGCCATCTTCGGGATGATTGTGGCCGCCATTGTTCTTTTATGGCTGATGCTTTCACTGGCACGGAGCTACAAAAGAGCAGGCACTGCCGCGCCGAAAGGGTTTCAGGGGGTGGTTGAGCCGGTGATTCTCTTTATCAGGGATGAGATTGCCATTCCGAACATCGGCGATAAAAAGCATGCGAAGTTCATGCCCTACCTGCTTACTGTTTTCTTTTTCATACTTATAAACAACCTTCTCGGGCTGATTCCGGTCTTTCCGTTTGGCGCCAATGTCACCGGCAATATCAATGTGACCTTTGTTCTGGCGCTATTCACATTTCTGATAACACAGTTCAGTGCCAACAAGTCACACTGGAGGCATGTCTTTGCTCCTCCCGGTGTGCCCTTCTGGCTGCTGCCCGTCATGGTACCCATAGAGATCATAGGGCTCTTTTCAAAACCTTTTGCACTTATGGTCCGTCTCTTTGCGAATATCACTGCAGGCCATATAATTGTGCTGAGTCTTGTGACGCTGATATTCATTTTCAAAACGGTGGCTGTAGCTCCTTTTTCCGTCATCTTCGTGCTCTTCATGGATTGCATTGAGTTGCTGGTGGCTTTCCTGCAGGCATACGTATTCACCCTTCTGTCGGCTCTCTTCATCGGATTGGCCACAGCGGAACCCGAACATCATTAATTATCAATATATCAACTATTTATTTTAACATTTGATTTATGGAACAAGCAGTAATGTCATTAGCAGGAGTAGGCGCAGGGCTTGCAGTTATCGGTGCAGGTCTTGGCATCGGCCGTATTGGCGGCTCGGCCATGGACGCCATCGCACGTCAGCCTGAAGCTTACTCGAAGATTCAGGCCGCAATGATCATTGCAGCAGCGCTTATCGAAGGGGCAGCCCTCTTCGCTATCGTTGTCGCAATGATTAAGGGCTAAAATCAAAAAAAGCCTGCAACGGTTGGTTGCAGGCTTTACAGGTAAATCTTTAAAAACAGCATAAAATGTTACTACAAAGCAGTCTTGCCAGTCCTGCCATTGGGACAATATTCTGGACAACGCTTATCTTCCTCCTCCTGCTTGTCCTGCTTTGGAAGTTTGCATGGGGGCCTATCATGAAAGCCGTCAAGACGCGTGAAGACATGATCAAAAATTCGCTTGAGTCAGCCGAGAAAGCCCGTGAGGAGATGAAGGTACTGCAGGCTGACAATGAGATGATCCTGCAAAAGGCGCGCGAGGAGCGTGACAAGATCCTTCGTGATGCCCGCGTGGCCTATGACCGTATGATGGCCGAAGCCAGGGAGAAGGGGCAGTCAGAGTCAGACGCGCTGGTGCGCCGTGCCAGGGAGCTCATCGAGCGTGAGAAGGTGACTGCCATTGCCGAGGTGAAGAAGGAGGTGGCCAGGCTGGCCATCGAGGTAGCCTCGAAAGTGGTTGGTGAGACCCTTAAAAGCGATGCGGAGCAGCAGAAGCTGATAGAAAGATATATTAACGAAATAGAAGCAAACAGGAACTGATCCAATGAATTCAGCCAGGATAGCGGTAAGATATGCGAAGGCTCTCTTTGACCTTGCCCTTGAAAGCGGCACTGTTGACGGCGTTTACCGTGACATGAAGGTATTGAGCCGCCTTTGTGCCATGGAAGAGGTGAAAAATGTGATCAGAAATCCTGTTCTCCCGCAGCAGAAGAGAAAGGATGCAATCATTGCCCTTGCCGGTGATGATGCTGAAAAGCAGACGATTGATTTCATCAATCTGATGTTCAGCAACGGCCGGGGCGATTACCTCTCTGCAGCAGCACGGAACTTCATTGACCTCACCCGCCGTCACAAGGGCATACGCCAGGTGACCGTCACCACAGCCGTTCCCGTAGATGGTACCACAAAAAGGGAGCTGGCTGACCTTATCACAGGAGAAAAGGGAGGCACAATTGAGTTCAATGAGCAGATAGATGAGTCAATTATCGGCGGATTTATTCTCAGGGTTGATGACTCATACGTTGATGCCAGCGTAAGGAACAGGCTGAACAGATTCAGAAAGGAGTTTTCACTGGCAGGATTTACCGAATAGTAGTTTATAAGATTCAGAGATATGACTAATATTAAACCTTCAGAGGTATCACAGATTTTAAGGCAGCAGCTTGAAGGAGTAGAGACGGCCATTGATGTTGAGGAAGTGGGGACGGTGCTGCAGGTCGGTGACGGCATTGCACGCATCTACGGCCTGAAGAATGTAGGATCAAACGAGCTGATCGAGTTTGTTGAGTCAAACATCAAGGGTATTGTTCTCAACCTTGAGGAGGACAATGTCGGAGCTGTTATTCTCGGCCCCTCGGAGAAGATCAAGGAGGGAGACATTGCCCGCCGTACCGGCAGAATCTCATCCATTATGGTGGGAGAGGGTCTGCTTGGCAGGGTAATCACCACCACCGGTGATCCGATTGACGGCCGTGGTCCCATTACAGGGAAGCTTTACGAGATGCCCTTTGAGAGAAAGGCGCCGGGTGTCATCTTCCGCCAGCCGGTGAAGCAACCGGTGCAGACAGGCCTCAAGGCCATTGATGCCATGATACCCATTGGCCGTGGTCAGCGTGAGCTCATCATCGGTGACCGGCAGACAGGCAAGACGGCTATCGCCATTGACACCATCATCAACCAGAGAAGCGAGTATGAGAAGGGCAAACCGTTATATTGCATCTATGTGGCAATAGGGCAGAAAGGATCAACCGTGGCAAACATAGCCACCACCCTCGAGCAGTATGGTGCCATGGACTATACCGTCATTGTCAGCGCCACTGCTGCTGATTCAGCGGCAGCACAGTTCTATGCTCCCTTTGCAGGAGCCGCAATCGGCGAGTTTTTCCGTGACACCGGCCGTGATGCCCTGATTATTTATGACGACCTCTCCAAGCAGGCAGTTTCATACCGTGAGGTTTCACTACTGCTGCGCCGCCCGCCCGGCCGCGAAGCTTACCCGGGCGACGTCTTTTATCTTCACTCACGCCTTCTCGAGAGGGCAGCGAAGATCATTGAATCAGATGAGGTGGCAGCAAGGATGAATGACCTGCCTGAATCAATACGCCATATGGTGAAGGGTGGCGGGTCACTCACAGCCCTCCCCATCATCGAGACCCAGGCTGGTGACGTCGCGGCATATATCCCCACCAACGTGATATCGATCACTGACGGCCAGATCTTCCTGGAGTCAAGCCTCTTTAACGCAGGCATCAGGCCTGCAATCAACGTGGGCATATCGGTTTCCAGGGTAGGTGGTAACGCCCAGATCAGATCAATGAAGAAAGTGGCCGGAACACTTAAGGTTGACCAGGCACAGTACCGTGAACTGGAAGCTTTCTCGAAATTCGGCTCTGACCTCGATGCTGCTACCCTTGCAGTGCTTGACAAGGGCGCCAAGAACGTCGAGATACTGAAGCAGAACCAGTACTCGCCTGTGAAGGTAGAGGAGCAGGTTGCCATCATTTACTGCGGTACGCAGGGGTTGCTCAGGGATGTGCCGGTGCATAGGGTAAGCGAGTTTGAAAACGAATTCCTGGCGTACATGCGTAACAATCACAGTGATGTGCTTGAAACAATCAAAAAGGGAATCATCAATGATGAAGTGACCGGTGTGCTTGACAAGGCTGTGGAGGAGGTAGCATCACAGTTTAAGTCACGCTAGTCAAAAGGATGGAGAGACAGGATGGCTAATCTGAAAGCGATAAGGATCAGGCTCAGCTCGGTAAGGTCAACCAGGCAGATCACCTCTGCGATGAAGATGGTGGCTGCCGCCAAACTGCGCAGGGCACAGGACGCGATAGTACAGCTCAGGCCTTATGCCGATAAGCTCAATGAGATACAGGCAAGTGTCTGCGCTGCATTACGCGATACCGAGACCGAAAACATATATGCTCAAAGAAAAAAGGGCAACGGAAAGGTTCTGATTGTGGTGGTCACATCCAACAAGGGGCTTTGCGGGGCATTCAATGCCAACGTGCTCAGGGAGACCAGGCGTATCATGGACGAAAGATACAGCCAGGAGAACAGCAGGGGTGATCTCGGGGTGATGACAGTGGGCAAGAAGGCGAATGACGCACTCAGGAAACTTAAGTGCAACATCATAGAGGATCAGAGTGACCTTTACACGGAGCTGACATTTGACAGAATCTCTGCGCTGGCTGATAAACTGATGAGGCTCTACGTGTCGAAGGAGTATGATACCATCGAAATAGTTTACAACCAGTTCAAGAATGCAGCTGTACAGAAGCTCACCAACGAGGTGTTCCTTCCGGTGACGATGGGAACCATATCAGGTCAGGACTCCGCGCCTGCAGACTATATCTACGAGCCTGACCAGGTCAGAATCATCTCGGAGCTCATTCCGAAGACATTGCGCATCAAATTGTACCGCTCACTGCTTGATTCGTTCGCGGCTGAGCACGGTGCCCGTATGACTGCCATGCATCAGGCTACAGACAATGCCACGGAACTTATCAGGGATCTTACCCTGCAGTACAACAAGGCCCGCCAGGCCTCCATCACCAACCAGCTGCTTGAGGTGGTCAGCGGCGCTGAAGCGCTGAACGGATAACGGAAAGAGAGAGACATGTTCACCAGCGAATATCTGAGAGAACTGACAAACAAGGCAATAGCCAGTCTCGGCGGCACACCGGAGGCAGAGAGGCTCTTTGAGCCCGTAAGATACATCCTGTCTATCGGGGGGAAGAGACTCAGACCGGTTATGTGCCTTTTGTCATGCAACATCTTCAGTGACAAGATTGACGAGGCAGTGATGCCGGCGGTGGGCATAGAGGTGTTTCATAACTTCACCCTGATCCATGATGATATCATTGACAAGGATGAGGTAAGGCGCGGGTCCCCGACTGTGCACGCGAAGTGGGGCCCGGATCAGGCCGTGCTGTCAGGTGATGTAATGGCATTCATTGCAATGGAGTGTATAGGTCAGGCTCCTGAAAGGGCCCTGCCGAAGGTGCTGAAGCTCTTCAACCGTACCGCCATTGAGGTATGCACCGGTCAGCAGCTCGACCTTGACTTTGAGAAGAAGGGAGTTGTGTCGGAAGCCGAATACCTTCGCATGATAGAGCTGAAGACCGCAGTGCTGATTGCTGCTTCCCTCAAGACAGGAGCAATCATAGGAGATGCCTCCGAAAAGGATCAGGACCTGCTTTATGAATTCGGGCGCTGCCTCGGCATCGCCTTCCAGATACAGGATGACGTTCTTGACACCTATGGCGATACAAAGCTGTTCGGCAAGAAGACCGGCAGTGACATAGTGGCAAACAAGAAGACCTACCTCCTGGTAAAGGCCTTTGAGATGGCCGGCGGCAGCATGCTTACCCGCCTCAGGGAGCTTCTCGGGCCCGGCAGCAGTGACCCGGAAGCGAAAGTCAGGGGTGTGAGGGATATCTATGATGAACTGGAGATAAGGCTGCAGGCTGAGAATCTTGCGTATGACTACTTCAACAGGGCATTCCAGGCCCTTGATCAGGTGTCGGCAAATGGAGAGAGAAAGAGCGAACTGAAACAGCTTTCGGTGAATCTCATCGGAAGGGTAAAATGAATTTCGCCCCGTCAGGGGCAAAGAATAAGGAGAGTATATTATCAGATTACATAGAAACAGATTTAAGTCAGAGAGATGGCAAAGAAAACAGGAGTGATAAGTCAGGTCATCGGGCCTGTGGTTGACGTTACCTTCGATACGGCCGGAACCGATATGCCAAACATCCTTGATGCGCTTGAGATCAGGCGTCATGACGGATCAGTACTGGTTGTGGAGTGTCAGCAGCACATAGGTGAGAAGACCGTCAGGGCCATAGCCATGGATTCAACCGACGGGCTGCAGCGCGGGATGGAGGTTGTAGCTACCGGACAGCCGATAATTATGCCGGTGGGTGACCAGATAAGGGGACGACTGATGAATGTAACAGGTATGCCTATAGATGGCATCGGGCCCCTCGACAAGAAGGGTGGTTATCCCATCCACCGCAAGCCTCCGAAATATGAGGACCTGTCGACTGAGAAGGAGGTGCTCTACACCGGCATAAAGGTTATAGACCTGATTGAGCCCTACTCCAAGGGAGGGAAAATCGGTCTCTTCGGAGGAGCAGGCGTGGGAAAGACCGTTGTCATCCTTGAGCTTATCAACAATATTGCAAAGGCCTATTCCGGTCTTTCAGTCTTTGCCGGTGTGGGAGAGCGTACCAGGGAGGGCAATGACCTCCTCCGTGAGATGCTTGAGGCCAACGTTATATCATACGGCAAGGCGTTTCTTGAGGATATGGCGAAGGGCGGCTGGAACATTGACCTCGTTGACCGAGAGGAGCTGAAGGAGTCAAAGCTGGCTCTTGTTTTCGGTCAGATGAACGAGCCTCCCGGCGCACGCGCACGCGTGGCTCTCTCGGGCCTCTCCGTGGCAGAGTATTTCCGTGACGGCGAGGGTGAGGGAACAGGAAGAGATATCCTCTTCTTTATGGATAATGTCTTCCGTTTCACCCAGGCAGGTTCAGAAGTGTCTGCCCTGCTGGGAAGAATGCCGTCAGCCGTGGGTTACCAGCCCACCCTTGCAACGGAGATGGGTGTGATGCAGGAGAGGATCACCTCTACGCGTCACGGATCAATTACTTCAGTTCAGGCCGTTTATGTGCCTGCTGATGACCTTACTGACCCGGCCCCTGCAACAACCTTTGCCCACCTCGATGCAACCACGGTGCTGAGCCGTAAAATCTCGGAACTTGGTATATACCCCGCTGTTGATCCGCTTGACTCAACCTCCAGAATCCTTACCCCCGAGGTTGTTGGCGAGGAGCACTACCGCTGCGCACAGAGGGTAAAGGAGATACTGCAGAGATATAATGAGTTGCAGGACATCATCGCCATCCTGGGCATGGATGAGCTCTCCGAGGAGGACAAGCTTGTCGTCCACCGTGCGCGCAGGGTGCAGAGATTCCTCTCGCAGCCGTTCCATGTGGCCGAACAGTTCACAAACATTCCCGGCACACTGGTGTCAATAGAAGATACCATCAGGGGGTTCAACATGATAATTGACGGCGCCGTGGATCAGTACCCCGAGGCTGCCTTCATGCTTGTAGGAACCATAGAGGATGCCATCGCCAAGGGCGAAAAGCTGATTGCAGAGAGCAGGTAACAAGTAAAAAAGCCGGACGTGAAGATTGAGATCATTACACCTGACAAAAACATCTATTCGGGAGAGATACGCTCGGTGAGAGTGCCGGGAAGAAAGGGCTCATTCCAGGTACTGAAGGACCATGCGCCCATCATCTCAACCCTTGATGCCGGGAAGGTGATCATTGCCGATGACCAGGGCACCGAGGTGAGGTTTGAGATTACCGGCGGCGTTATTGAGGTCAGGAGGAACAGGATAATTCTCCTGGCCGACTCCGTGGTTCAGTAGCAGAGGGGCATGGACAGCAACGAATTTCGCAGGTACGGGCATGAGATCGTTGAGTGGATAGCCCGCTATTTTGAGAACGTTGAGCAATACCCGGTAAAATCAGGTGTCAGACCGGGAGAGATAAAGAACGCATTGCCGGAGCTTCCGCCTTCAGGAAGCGAATCCTTTGATCTTTTTATGAAGGATTTTGATGAAGTAATCATGCCAGGGATCACCCACTGGCAGAGTCCTAATTTCTTTGCATATTTCCCTGCGAACAGCAGTCCTCCTTCAGTGCTTGCCGAGATGCTTACGGCCGCCCTCGGGGCGCAGTGCATGCTCTGGGAGACCTCGCCGGCAGGTACTGAGCTTGAGGAGAGGATGATGGAGTGGCTCAGGTCAATGATGGGAATACCGCCGGAATTTGAGGGTGTTATTCAGGACAGCGCCTCATCATCTACCCTGGCAGCGCTTATTACCGCCCGTGAGAAAGTCACACGTTACCGTTCCAACAGGGAGGGACTCTCTGATACGGGCCGTATGCGCATATATGTCTCAGGCCAGACCCACTCATCGGTTGAGAAGGGGGCCGGGATTGCCGGATTTGGACGCGACAACCTGGTGAGGGTGGAGGTCAGGAGTGACTTTTCAATGGATCCTGAGGCTCTGGAGAGGGCAATAGAGCGAGATATTGCCAGCGGGTACATCCCCTGCTGTGCCATTGCCACCCTAGGCACCACGGGAGTCACTGCCATTGACCCGCTGAGAG
Source organism: Bacteroidales bacterium (assembly GCA_009881065.1). Lineage (GTDB taxonomy): Bacteria > Bacteroidota > Bacteroidia > Bacteroidales > VadinHA17 > SR-FBR-E99. The sequence goes on from WXFE01000050.1 coordinate 31,699, forward strand.
CAATGGGCGAGATATGCCGCAAACATGGAATCTGGCTGCATGTTGACGCTGCCATTGGCGGAACAGCCCTCCTGCTTCCCGAGATGCGGTGGATGGCTGACGGGATCGAATATGCTGACTCACTGGTATTCAATCCCCACAAGTGGATGTTCACCAACTTCGACTGTTCTGTCTATTTTGTCAGGGATGCAGCATCGCTGATCCGCTCATTCGAGATACTTCCGGAGTACCTTAAAACCCGTACCAGGGGTGAGGTCAATGATTACCGCGACTGGGGCATTCCTCTCGGGAGACGCTTCAGGGCGCTGAAACTGTGGGCAGTGATCCGTTCCTATGGCGTTGAAGGGCTGCAGTCATTGATTCGCGAGCATTTAAGGCTTGCGAAGATGCTTGCCGGGCTGATTGAGGCTGACAGGGATTTCAGGCTTATGGCCCCGGTGACGCTGAATACGCTCTGCTTCCGGTACTGTCCTGCCGGCATGGGCGATGAAGATGCCAACACTCTGAATGAGAAAATAAACCATGCCCTCAATGACACGGGAAAGATTTATCTCACCCATACAAAGGTTGATGGCAGGTATGTTCTGAGGATGGTGACAGCCCAGACCGGCGTAACGGAACGGCATGTACGGCAGGCTTGGGACCTCATCAGGGAGACAGCATCAGCGCTCTCGTCCCAGAACGGTGCCGTAGATGTTGACTGAAAAAGCCCCGTTCACGAAGTATCTGTTTTCATACGGCATATAGCCCGCCTGTATCCCCGCGCTTATCTCAAAGGGGATTCTCAGCAGGTAGAAATCAGCCATCAGTTCCGATCCCGCTGAGCAGAACCTCTTTGGGCCGGCGTGAAAGCTCCTGTCTGCATAATTGCGTATGTCCACCCCCTTTGAGTAGTCATAGAAGAGTGTGCCCCTGATTCTCTTGAGATAGAGGAAGCTGCCTGCAGCCAGGTCAGGATAGAAGAGCGGCATTGTGTAGTCAGCAGAGAAGGAGAGAAGTTTCTCGGCAACCAGGTTGTGATCATAACCGCGGGGCCATGGAAGTTTATTGCGGTAAAGATGTTTCCGTGCCGGGGCCTGGTTCTCCCGTCCGACCCTGAGGGAGAGACTGTGGTTCGGCAGTGCGCCGGGAAAGAAGAGGATTGTCCGGGCGTAGCTTTTGGAGCTGTACAGTTTTGTGTCCCATGGTGTTGTGGTCAGCTGCAGATCGAACACCTGTCCCCATTTCGGGTTGATGTCACGATAAGCTGTACGGAAGATGTTTGAGAAATAGAACCTGCCGGTGAGAGTCAGTACGTCCCTGTCATACCGGTTCTCGTCTGATAACCAGGTATCCCTGTTGCGGTAGCTGATGTAAAGGGCAGGCATCACCATCTGTCTGAATTTCCCGCGGGCGAACCACAACTGGTCATAGATGCTCAGGTTAAGCTGCAGGTCGGTTCCCGGATTCTCCGGCGGCAGGGTCGCGCTGGTATCACTGATGATAAGCTGCTCTCCTCCCCATTTTATCTCTGCGTCAATAACCGGGTACCACCCTTTCCATGTTATGCCGGAGTGCAGATAGTGGTTGCCTTCACTGTATTCATATCCCACGGTGGAGATAAGGGTGCTCAGGTGGTTCTGTGACATCAGTGTCAGACCCGGCCTAATGGTGGCTGGATCGGTCCGGATCTCATCCAGATCGGCATAGAACGGCAGCCAGCTGTGGGGATTGAACAGGTTTGCAATTTTCCGGTATGGCCCGGGTTCAGCGATCAACGGCATGGTTGCGTCACTCACGGAGTCATCAGCGGGTGGAGATGTCACGTCAGGCAAAATGTTCTCTGCGGGTGCCCCGCCCGGGTTGGG
>WXFE01000051.1 GCA_009881065.1 Bacteroidales bacterium
CCGGTTCTGTTCCCGGTATGGGCGCAACCTGCTGTGGCGGCTCCTTTTCCGGCGCCTCCCCCGGCATTGGCGCCACCGGCGGGAGAATCTCATGGCCGGTCATAAATGCCGGTCCGGCGGTAGCCGAACTCTTTTCGGAGGCGATGACGAATCCGTCTGCGGTATAGTCAGAGAAAAGCAGCTCACTGCCTCTGACTGAAAACCCGGAAATTCCGAACCGGGAGCCGGTAACGCGTTCCACCGGCCCGGAGCCCGCAATGCGGTAAATATTGTCAGAGCCGTCTCCCTGTGCAAGAAAGAAGAGAGTGTCATTATGGATCTTCGCCTGTACAATATCAGTATGACTCTCCTCCAGGTTCACGGTCCATTTCTTGCCGGTGGGCCTGTATGTTCTGATTCCCTCTCCCTGCTGGTTCAGGGTGACCATGGTGACCTGGCGGCCGTCAGATGACCATGCCGGTCGCTGGAGTATGAGACCGTCGGGCGGAACGAGGTCCATCAGCACCTCTCCGGTATGAGAGTCGAGGAAGACCAGGGAACAGACCATGTCAGGAGTGGTTGAAACGGCAACTATGGTGCGCCCGTCAGGTGACAGGTCCGGCGCGGTATACCGTGTGCGGCTGGTTACATCGGTTATTAAGCCATCCGGAAGATCAAGCCTCTTTATTACCGAGTAGTCACGGTTATCCCACCTTATATCAGGGTATTGTTCAGCCCATACTATAGTGTTGCCCGAGAATGAAAAAAAACAGGGATATATATATCCGGTGGTGGTAATATTCAGCTCTTTCCCACCACTGTTACCGGTAATAACGAATCGTGACGGATCAGAGAGTGATGTGCGCAGTGATATTATCCTTCCGTCATCCATCCGGTGGGGGGTATAGTGGCTGACATAATTCCTTTTCCCGGGTAAGCTGAGCGGGGTGTACTCCTTCACTCCTTCAGGCATGCTCTCTCTCCAGCTTTTTCCCAGTGCGGCGAAGGTGGCATCATAGAGTCTCCTTTTAGTGAGCCGGGTCTCTTTTCTCAGTCCTGCATTTACCGGGTTACCGGGTAAGCCGTTCGATGCAATCCTGTAAACTTCATTCCAGGCGTCAGGGTCAATTGTCCTTAGGTGGTTCATCATCAGGTATCCGAAGACATAATGGTTTGGTGTGAAGTTCCTGTATGAACCTGAAAGCATCTTGTCGTAGCCGTATATTCCCCCGGGTTTCAGGGAAAGAGCCATGGCGCCCCGGATGAAGGCGTTGCTCCTCCCCCTGCCCGAGGGGGTTGTTGCGGTCTCGGCGTAGACCGCGTCACCCTCGAAGGCCCATAAGGGTATCATCACCGCGCTGAGGCCCACCGCATGTTCCCCCAGGATGAACCGCAGCGCCCTGCCAAAGCCACGGCTGTTGAGGGAGCCCAGCTGGAGCATGTGTACCGTCTCATGCACTGCAAGCTGCGCTGCGGGGTGCATCGGGAGGTTATCCTGACCGGGCAGGGGGTACAGTTCCATCCTCCGGGGCGCCCAGCTCACATAACCGTTCGACTGCATCGAGTGGTTATGTATTATTACCGGGATGTTTGTCCTTACCCCCGGGTAAAGAAGAGAGAGCTTTTCAAATGACTCTTCGAGCAGGTGTGCATACCGGAATGCCTCCCCGCCGAAATCGTCAGGATAGATGATCCTGAAATGAGGTGTGCGTATCTGAAGCCACCTGAGAGAGGCAGGATCCTGCCCGGTATCATAGTATTGGGCTCCGGCCCTGGCCAGTGAAAACAGGCTCATTATGAGCAGAATAACAAATCTCTTCATGCAGGGCTGTTTGTCCAAAAATACCAAAATCGGCCGATATCTACAGGTACTCGGCAAAATCTTATTATTTTCGTGCGGTATTCATCAGAAACGGAAATAAAACGAATATGATAAAGAAATACAGGCTTTGGGATAATATCCTTGGCTGGACGGTTTTTGTTGTGGCGTCAGTTACCTACCTGATGACTATTGAACCGACAATGAGTCTCTGGGATTGCAGTGAATTCATTGCTACGGCCTTCAAGCTTGAAGTGGGGCATCCCCCGGGAGCTCCTTTTTTCATGATACTCGGAAGATTTTTTGCCAATTTCGCCGGAGGCGATGTGTCAAAAGTAGCCATGATGATCAACGCCATGTCAGGGCTGGCCAGCGCGCTGACGATACTGTTTCTCTTCTGGAGCATCACTCATCTTGCCCGGAGAATCTTTCTGAAGCAGGAATCTGACTATACCGCAGGACGGATCATTGCAGTCCTCGGTGCCGGCCTGACAGGTTCACTGGCCTATGCCTTCTCCGACACATTCTGGTTCTCGGCAGTGGAAGGAGAGGTTTATGCCACCTCCTCGCTCTTCACCGCCGTGGTATTCTGGGCAATGCTGAAATGGGAGGATGTGGCAGACGAGCCGCATGCAGACAGATGGATCATACTGATTGCCTTCATGATGGGTCTTTCCATAGGCGTACACCTGCTGAATCTGCTTGCCATACCAGCCATTGTCTTTATATGGTATTTCCGCAAATACAGCTTTTCATGGAAGGGTTTTATCCTTTCAATAGCCGTATCGATGCTTCTGCTCGTGCTTATCATGTACGGAATTATCCCCGGTATTGTCAGGATGACTTCCGCATTCGAACTATTCTTCGTCAATAACCTCGGGCTGCCGTTCAACAGTGGCATGTATATCCACCTGTTGCTCTTCATTGTCGCGCTGATGCTCTCTGTATGGTACAGCTTCACACACAGTGACAGATTGAGGATATTCATACTTGCAGGTATAACTCTTCTCCTGTCTGGAGTGTGGCTGCTTACCGGATCACTGGTGCTCAATATCGTTTTCCTGGCTGTCATAGTCTATGGCCTCTGGCTTCTCTCCACAAAGCAGAAAGTGGCTCTGAACACAATATTGACCTCTCTTATGGTCATTGTGATAGGGTACTCGAGCTTCGCTGTCATTGTTGTCAGGTCATCCGCAAATCCGCCGATAAATGAGAATAATCCTTCGAACCCCTTCGCGCTGCTTTATTATCTTAACCGTGAGCAGTATGGCCGGCGCCCGCTTTTCCACGGGGCTTACTACAATGCTCCGGTAACCGATTATGTAAAGGGCAAACCCACATACAATCCTTCCGGTGACAGGTATATAATTACCAACCGTGAAACGAACAGGGTGTATGACGAGAGGTTTATGACTGTTTTCCCGAGGATGTGGAGTGATTCTCCGGATCATGTAAGGGAGTATGAAAAGTATGTTGGCACGAAAGGGAAGCCGGTGCGGGTAACTGATCCACAGACCGGCGAGGCAACAACGCTGCGGGTGCCTACCTTTGGTCAGAACCTCTCGTTCATGTTCCGTTATCAGCTGGGATTCATGTATTTCCGGTACTTCATGTGGAACTTCAGCGGAAGGCAGAATGATGTGCAGAGCATAGGAGGGCCGGTCAACGGAAACTGGATCACAGGGCTTGATTTCCTGGATGCACCCCGCACCGGATCGGTAAAAGGGATGCCTGAAGATATGCGTAATGATCCGTCGCGCAACACATATTACCTGTTGCCCCTGCTTCTCGGGCTGGCAGGTTTCCTGTGGCACTTCAACCGTGATATCCGCAACTGGTGGATAGTGCTTCTGCTGTTTGTAATGACAGGTATAGCTATTGTCATATACCTCAACCAGTACCCGAACCAGCCACGTGAACGCGATTATGCCTATGCGGCATCATTCTATGCCTTTGCCATATGGATCGGCCTGGGTGTTCTGGCTCTCTTTGAGCTGTTCAGGAAGGCAGCCGGTGAGACGCCTTCAGCCATCATTGCCACCGTGCTCTGCTTCGCTGCTGTGCCCGTCCTCATGGGATCAGAGAACTGGGATGACCATGACCGTTCGGGAAGATACCTTGGAAGGGAAGTGGCTTTCAACTACCTCAATTCATGCGCCCCGAATGCAATAATCTTTACCGGTGGCGATAATGACACCTTCCCCCTGTGGTACGCCCAGGAGGTGGAGGGAGTCCGCACTGATGTCAGGGTTTGCAACCTGATGCTGCTCAACACTGACTGGTACATTGACCAGATGAAATACAGGGCCTACACCTCCGATCCCCTGCCTGTAAGCCTGCAGAAGGAGCTTTACTATGACGGAGTCAATAACCAGGTGGCGGTCTTTGAACGGGTGAAGGGTCCGGCAACTGCAAAGGAGGTTATGGAATTCATTTCCAGCGGAAGCGAGGTGTCAAAGCTCAAGCTGTACGGAGAGGACCTTTGGTATATACCCACCCGCACCATACGCATCCCGGTTGATTCCGCGAAGGTGCTGGCCAATGGCACAGTAAAGCCGGAGGATGCTGACAAGATTGTGCCCTATATTGACATTAATCTCAAGGGTTCATGGATCATGAAGAACCAGCTCCTGGTGCTTGATATCCTGGCTCACAACGACTGGGACCGTCCGATCTACTTTGTCACCGGCCAGACGGATGACGCCCTTGGGCTGGAGGAATATTTCCAGCTTGAAGGACTGGCATACAGGCTGGTGCCGATAAAAGGGGTCAACAAGAGCTGGTTTGAGTATGGCAGCATTGATACTGACATTCTCTACGAGAACATGATGAACAGGTTCAGCTGGTTAAGTGCCAATGATCCGGATGTTTACATCGACTATTATCACAACCGCACACTTCTCGTAATCAGGGCACGCCTGAACCATGCGAGGCTTGCACAGGCCCTCGTGGCTGAGGGTGATACTGCCAGGGCAGTGCAGGTTATTGACAGGTGTCTTGAGCTCTTCCCTGTGTCAAATGTAGACTATGATTATTATTTCGGTGATATCATCTCTGCCTGCTTTGCCAGCGGCATGAAGGAAAAAGCGAAGCAACTGACGGGTGAGTTTACTGATTATTTTGCTGCGCGGACAGCTTATCTGCTTGACCAGCGGCCATCTGTAGCTTATTATGCAGGTGCTGAAATTGCGAATGGCCTTCAGATGATGCTCCAGGCGATAAGGGTCTGTTTTGATAACGGCGAAATGGCGCTGGCCGAAGAGATCAATGGCAGATACAATGAACTCTATGCCAGATATGCCGCCTTTAATCAGTAGGCGATCTGTAGTTGGGAATCAGCAGTAAGGGAGGATACGGACCAGTTTGAACGCCGTCTGTGCGTCAGTCATACATCTGATAGGCCGGCCTGGGAGTCAGGTACTTCTCAAGAATCTGATAAATCTTTTCAGGGAATACAGGTTTGAGATTGTATTCCGTGCAGCCGGCTATATATGCTTCGTTTTTGGTTTGTTCAGAATAATATGCAGTAATGAGAATCACCGGTGCAGAGCGGTTAGCCTGCCGGAATGCCCTGGTGCATTCGATGCCGTTTACCAGAGGCACAAGAAAATCCATGAAAACAAGATCAAAGTGTTCCCTGCCTGTAGTTACAGACTCAACAAACTTCTTCCCGTTACGGTAAGTAATAATCTCTGCGCCGGTCTCCTTAAGCAGCGTCTCGTAATACTTCAGGGATGCAATATCGTCCTCAACAATTGCTATCCGCTTGCCTGTAATGTTAAGCATGTTTATAGAGTGAACCCGGGGTTAATAATCCGAACTCAATAACAAAAATATCCGGCGAGGAAAGGCAAGAATAATCATTTCTGCCGCAAAAGTCAACATTAGGAACAACTTATTAACAACAACTTTTAAACAGGAAATCAAGAGCCGGAGAATACTCATAAAATCAGCATTATAGGAGTATCAGCGACACTCCCAGACGGTTGTTACCCCATTTACCGTCGAGGGAGGAATTGCCTTGATGCTTATCAGTTCCTCTCCGCAGTATTCAGCTTCGGTACCCCAGGCAAAAGCATTCCCGTTCTCATACGAAACCGTCTGGCATACCTGGCATCCGTCACCCAGGATTTCGCAGGAATTGAACAGACAGGTAATTAAAAGAAGAGCGGAAGCGTAAAGTAACTTTTTCATGACTGACATTTGTAAATCAACGGTAAAGGTAAGCAATTAGTATAACGGGATATGTGCAGCATTTTTTATAAATTGGAGTCATTATTCTGAAAACAAAAAACGTTCATATCATGGAAGAGAATGCCGCATCATCCACAGTGCTGACAGCCGAAGAGAACAGGATAAAGAAGCATGTCAATATTGCAGGCATACTGCAGATAGTTTTCGGCTCATTGCTTGTTTTTGGCGCACTGATAATTGCAGTCGTGCTCGGATTCATTGACCAGTTTGCTGAAGATCCTACAGCCGTTAAAATCCTCGCTATAATTTCAACCCCGCTGGTTGTACTGATGCTGCTTTTCGGCGCAGGAATGATTGCCGGTGGCATCGGTCTCTTCTACTGCAAGCGCTGGGCCAGGATCCTGACGCTGGTATTAGGGGGTATTGGCCTGCTCAACATACCCCTGGGCACACTCAAGGGAGTCTACATTATATGGGTCCTTGTTCAGCCGGAGGCCATTTCCCTGTTTAGAAAGGATGTTGTGGTGGATTTGATGCAAGTGTAATTCCTTGTTCAGCCGGAGGCTATATCTCTCTTTGAAAAGGGGTGTCCGACGTCACCTGTGAAAATCTGAGCAGGGAACAATTTCCCGGGTGGCATGATTGTCATTTGACCCTGGTCATCGGTGATGGTTATCTTTACTCAGGGCAGACAAAATGATTACTTTTGTCGTATAACCATTTTGCCATGGCAGACGACAAGAAGATCATTTTTTCGATGTACAGGGTCAGCAAGAGCTATCCTCCCCATAAGCAGGTAATCAAGGATATATCACTCTCATTCTTTCTCGGGGCGAAGATCGGCATTATTGGCCTGAACGGATCCGGTAAATCCACGCTGCTCAGGATTATTGCGGGTCTTGAGAAGGAGTACCAGGGAGAGGTTGTGTTTTCTCCCGGTTACACGGTGGGGCATCTGTCTCAGGACCCGCTGATGGATGAAAGCCGGACGGTACGCGAGATAGTGGAGGAAGGTGCTGCAGAGGTTGTCTCGGTGCTCAGGGAGTACGAGGAGATCAATCTTCGCTTCGGTGAGCCTGAGGTATATGAGAATCCGGATGTCATGGAGAAGCTGATGGCCAGGCAGGCGGCACTCCAGGAAAAGATCGAAGCACTTGACGGCTGGAATCTTGAGCATAAGCTCGAGAGAGCGATGGATGCACTTAACTGTCCCGAGCCATCAACTCCTGTCAACATTCTCTCCGGAGGCGAGCGGCGCCGCGTGGCCCTCTGCCGCCTGCTGCTGCTGGAGCCTGACGTGCTGCTGCTCGATGAGCCCACCAACCACCTTGATGCGGAGAGCGTGCAGTGGCTTGAGACCCACCTCAGGCAGTACAAGGGTACAGTCATCTGTATCACGCATGACCGTTACTTCCTTGACAATGTGGCAGGATGGATCCTGGAGCTGGATCGCGGTGAAGGAATTCCATGGAAAGGCAACTACTCGTCATGGCTAGAGCAGAAGGCCAGACGGCTGGAGCTCGAGGAGAAGGGCAGCACAAAGAGGCGCAAGACACTGGAGCGGGAACTCGAGTGGGTGCGTATGTCGCCCAAGGCAAGGCATGCCAAGTCGAAAGCCCGTCTGAGTGCATATGAGAACCTCCTTAACCAGGATGTAAAACAGAAGGAGGAGAAGCTCGAGATATTCATCCCAAACGGTCCGAGACTTGGTGACAGGGTGATAACAGCGCGGGGCGTGGCCAAAGCCTTCGGTGAGAAAATACTGTTTGAAGACCTTGACTTCTGCCTGCCGCCCAACGGAATCGTGGGAGTAATAGGCCCCAATGGCGCCGGAAAGACCACTCTCTTCCGGATGATCATGGGTCAGGAGACCATTGACAGGGGCACATTTGAGATTGGCGAAACGGTAACCCTGGGTTATGTTGATCAGGCTCATGCCGCCATTGATCCGGGAAAGAGCGTATATGAAGTTATCTCCGGTGGCCAGGATGAGGTTCTGGTTGGCAACAGACCGGTCAATGCAAGGGCCTATGCCGCACGTTTCAACTTCACCGGCGCTGACCAGGAGAAGAAGTGCGGCGTTCTCTCCGGCGGAGAGCGCAACAGGCTCCACCTCTCACTGACACTGAAGAGCGGTGCCAACGTGCTGCTCCTTGACGAACCTACCAATGACATCGACGTGAACACGCTCCGTGCGCTGGAAGAGGGTCTTGAGAATTTTGCCGGCTGCGCCGTGATAATCTCCCATGACCGCTGGTTCCTTGACCGCGTTGCAACACATATACTTGCCTTCGAGGGTGATTCAAAAGTGGTCTGGTTTGAGGGCAGCTTCTCGGAATATGATGAAAACCTCAGGAGACGCACCGGGAATGCCGGTCCGGTAAGATTCAGATATAAGAAACTTTCATAAGCATTTGCGGGATTTACGGCTATGCTGTTTGCTGCCGCTCCGGGTGGCGGGAGCATTGTTGCCACCGGGTGCAGTGTAGTGGCTGTGAAGGTTGTCAAGCCACCCGTGAAGTCAAAGGTGAAGAAGAAGCCTGCAGGAGGGCGCTGATTTTTTGCGATAAGCGAAAAAAAATTTACATTTGCGCCTGCAAAGAGCAGGCCCTATAGTTCAATGGATAGAACGCGGGTTTCCTAAACCTGAAATCCAGGTTCGATTCCTGGTGGGGCTACCAGTAAGTGCGGGAGTTGATGCAAATGCGAAAGCAGGAGCGTAGTTCCCGCTCTTTTTTTGTACTGGAGATCCTGACCTTACTGGGATTTCTCCTGAACATAGCCCCCGGGGTCTCTCTGGTTATTGGCTTCTTTCCCTGGTATCAGGTCAGTAAAAACTCTTCAGGCACTTTTGTCAGGCGCGCTATGTCCTGTATCTTCCCTCTGACGTCAAATCCCGAATTGCACTTTACGCTGCATGATTCACAGTCAGCGCAGGGCACTGACGGCAGCCCTGATGCCTCCAGGGTGTTCCTTGCCTGCAGCAGGTTCCTGTATCCGTATGCATACATATAACCCCGCATTATCGTTGGTATGTCAAGCCTGGCGGGGCACTGGGGCAGACACTCTCCGCACTGCTGGCAGTAGAGTCCTGTTTCTGAAAATGCAAGAGCGTTTTCAAGATCTGCAATCTCCTCTTCAGTCATCTTCAGGTTTTTGATCATTGCCAGGTTCTTCTGCATCTGTTCAACTGTTGTCATGCCGGAAACGATTGTCGATATGTTGGCATTTTGCAAGACCCATTTCAACGCTGCGTCAGAATTGATTCCGGGTCCGCTCTTGTTCCGGAATGCACCGGCGGTAGTCTTCATTGCGACAATGCCCATCCCTGAAGCTACAGCCTTTGCGATGGCGTCGTCAAGAGCCTCCTTGTTCTGTGACTTGAAGTTGTATGAGATCATCGCGACATCATAGATGCCGGTTGAGGCAGCTGCGATGAGTGTTTCCTCAATGCCGCCGTGTGAGGCTATGCCGGTAAATCTGACTTTACCCGACTCTTTGAGCTGTTCCATTGTCCTGAGAATCTCCTCGTTGCACACAGTCTCCTTTTTGGAAGCAAAGGGAAAGAGTATGATATCAATCTGTTCAAGCCCGAAACGCCTGAGGCTGCCTTCCGCCTTCTCCAGGTATGCCCTGGCATTGAACTTGTCACTTAGCAGGCCTGTGCGGTTATCGTGCTCGTTGCATGGAGCTGCAGTGGCCACAACGAAGGAGTCTCTGGGGAAATCCTTAAGTGCTTCGCCGACGATGATTTCGTTATTCCCCTCACCATAATAGGTGGCTGAGAAGAATAGTTTAATACCTGCATTGTATGCCCCTTTGACAAAGCCGGGAGTAATTGTGCCACCTGCACCAAGACTGATAAGCGGTGCCTTTATTCCCGTACGGCCCAGCACTCTTGCCGGCAGGTCAGCCTGGGAGGCTGTTGCTGCAGCTGTAACGGGGGAGCCTTTTGTCACACCGGGGATCAATGCTGCTGCGGAAACACCCAGTAAGCCTTTCTTCAGAAATTCACGACGGTTGTTGTTCATGATGCAGTTTTTTTGTTACAGAAGGTAATTCAGTCTCTTGTATTTAAAAATATCCATCTCCTGTTTGCTAATTTATCAAAAACTGAATATCAGATGCATTTACTGTCTGGCAATTTCCCCCGCTCCTCGGAAAATTGTAAATTCACGGAACAAAAAACAGGTATTATGCTTAAAGGTATTTCTCCCCTCATTTCTCCCGATCTGCTTAATGTGATGGCCCGGATGGGTCACGGTGACGAGCTGGTTCTGGCTGATGCCCACTTCCCTGGTGAAAGTATCGCTAAAAGGGTTGTCAGGGCCGACGGCCTCCGCATTGCCGATCTTCTTGAGGCCATCATGCCGCTTTTCGAGCTTGACAGTTATGTGCCACACCCGCTTATCATGATGGAACCTGTTCCGGGCGATTCACTTGATCCCGGTGTTGAGATTTCATACCTGGAACGGATCATGAAAGAAGTACCGGTTGTTCCGCCCGTGAAAAGGATTGACCGGTTCGCCTTCTATGAACGTGCAGCCAAAGCTTTTGCCGTGGTAATGACCGGAGAGATTGCCAAATACGGGAATATTATTCTCATCAAGGGTGTAACACCCATGTAGAAAAAAAGCCCCGGAACAAAAACCCGGGGCTTTTACCTGATAACCGGAACTCAACACCGGCAAGGTATCCCTCAAATCACTAACCAACCTATTTAAGTAACCACATAAGCTTGTTGATCTCATCATAACCCTCATACTGCCTGTTAAGGGCTTCAATGAGGTTTTCCCTGTTGTAATTGGTTTCCGATGAAGGATACAGCCACCTCATCGGGAGACCGTCCGGGTTGTTCTCGTTAAGGCTTGTTGCCGGATTAATCGGGAATTCGGGATAAGCGGTTCTCCTGTACTCAAAGTAGCTGTACTGTGCATCCTGCATAAAATTGAGGAGGTAACGCTGCATCCAGATCTGCTTCAGCTGATCTGCAGGATCAGCCTTGAAAGCAGCTTCGCCGGCGAAGTAACCGTCAATATATGCCTGGTTGATCGGCATAGTGTGTGCATAGTTACTGTTAACCGCAAGGAAATGCCCCAGAGCAGCTTTGACTCCCTGTTCATAGTACTCCTGTGCCGTACCTGAGGTGATCCATCCGAGGATTCTGGCCTCAGCGAGGATCAGCTGTTGTTCTGCGTAGGTCATAAGCCTGCGCGGCTCAGTGGCTTCCTCCTGAAGATAGCGTTTGTTCAGCAGGGAATAGATTCCGGCGCTGTGGCCGGCATTCATTGTGGCATAGTCAATTGAAACATCAACACCGGTGTAGGCTTCCGGGTCATCCTGAGTAAAGCCGGCAATTATCTGGGCTGCCGCAGGCTCTGCATAATAAAACATGCGCCTGTCATTCAGGAGTTTGAGATTGTCAACCAGCAGTGAGCTCATGACAGTTCTGCTGGTAAAGAGGTCATTGGTGCCGGATAACGGGTGCTTGTTCTGGGTTGAATAATTCACGCCCAGAAAACCTGTGGAAGGTTGCATCAGATAACCTGCATTAACGATCTCGGCGAAGCGTGATTTTACATTGAGCATGCTGGTATTCTCCTTCTTGCTCAGGGTCATCAGTATCTTGAGTGCGGTTGCATTCACAGCCCTGCGCCACTTATCCGGGTCACCATTGAAAGGTGTAGGATCGCCGTTGAAGGCTACCCCCTGGGCAAAGTACTGGTCGGCAGCTTTCAGGTCGTCGAGGATTCCAAGGAATATCTGCTCCTGGGTATCATATTCCGGCCTGTACAGCCCTTCAGCTCCTTTATTGGCCTGAGAGTAGGGCATGTCACCGGTTTCCATTGTCAGCCTGAAGAACCTGTAGGCTTTTACAAAGCTTGCAACACCCTTGTATGAGTTTTCCATAATTGTGCCTTTAGCCTCTTCAAGCATCTGTTCAATATTGGGAAGAATCAGCAGTCCGCCGAAGTCAGTTGCACCAATTGTGTTATACTGTGTTCCCAGCTGTCCTTCATTGGCATAGCCGACATATTTGGGCAGGGCATTGTCTGATATCATGACCTTGCCGTCGCGGCCGCTGAAGGAGGTTACATTCAGGATTGCCCGGGTGCATAGCATGGATGCACTCGCTTTTGTAGTTTTGTTAGGATCAGTATTGTATTCCTCGAATTTGTTGCAACCGGCGAAAATGAGGGCCATTGCCATCACGAGGAGCATTATCTTTTTCATCTTTTTCATCATTCTGCTTTTTAAATGATTAGAAACCAATCTTCAGGTTCAACCCCAGGTATCTCACTGCCGGGTCAATAAAGTTTTCTGAGCCTCCGTCAGGGTCTGAATACTTGAACTGTTTTGCCCAAAGGAACACGTTCTGGCCGATGGCAGAGACGGAAACTCCGTTAATGCCCAGCCTGCTACAGAGTTCCTGTGGCAGACGGTAAGTGAGGGCCACTTCCCTTATCTTGAAGAAGGTGGTGTTATATGCATCTATGGTTGAAGGTGCTCCTCCCCAGGCTGTACCCTTATGCAGGGCTTCGGTGTAGGTTTTATAAGTAACTGCAACATCATTGGGGGCATACACCCTGGTGTCACTTGTAATATTACCGTATGTGTCATATGTGACAGATCCTTCTACAACTTTGACACCTGCACCGATATAATTTTTTGTGCCGGGCTGTGTGGCATCAAGGTAGCGTTCAGGGGCCAATGAACCGGGATGTGAGCCGGCTCTCCACATGTACATCTCGGTAGTGGTTTGTGCTATACCACCAACCCTTCCGTCGGCAGAGACCGTAAGTGTCCAGTTCCGGTACCTTACGGTGTTGCTCAGGCCCCATATCCAGTCAGGATCATAGTTGCCAAATTTGGAATCGTACCCTGAGTAGAGGGGAAGGCCGTTATTATGAATAATGTTTCCTTCAGGATCTTTCTGATAGTCTCTCAGCACATAGTGGTCTGTTCTGGCGCCTACCTGTACCCATGGCTTGTCAGCGGAGTGGAGAGAGTCAAGCTGCAGGTAATATGTTGCATAGGTTGACCAGTTGAAACCCATGTCCCACTGCCAGTTTTCTGATCTGACCGGTGTCACCTTTGCCTCAATCTCAAGGCCTTTTCTGGCCCACTCCTCATCTATGTTCAGCAGCCTGTTGGAGAATCCTGAGGCGGGTGTTATGGGTGCATATTTTATAAAGTCATACATTCTCTTCCTGTACCAGGTGACATCAACCGAGGCCCTGTTATTGAATATGTTAACCATTGTTCCGATCTCGAAGGTTTCTGCTGATTCGGGAAGAAGGTCAGCTCCCCTGATAGTTGTTGGCAGGGATGCCGCGCTGAGAGAACCCCACGCATTGTTGGTGATGGAATAGACTGAATTGATATCAAACACATTGGCCGGCTTCTTGTAGGAGGTCCATGAGCTGCGGATTTTCCAGAGTGAGAGCCACTCTATCTCCGGCAACAGGTTTGATGCAATGAAGCTTCCTGAAACAGAGGGATAGAGATAGGACCTTGTTGTTTTCGATAAGGTTGAGCTCCAGTCGTTTCTCAGGGTTGCCTCTGCGTAAACAAGGCTTTTCCATGAGAGAGCCAGGCGGCCGTAGAGGCTGTTTACCTGCTGGCGGCTGAGAGTTGATCCCACCACTGCAGGGTTGATGGAGGCCTTGAGGGAATAGAATCCGGGGATAGAGAGGCCACCCTGTGTCCTTGCCTCAATCCCGTCATCCTGACGGAAGAAGATTGTGCCACCTGCCAGGGCGCTGACAGTAAAGTTATTGAAAGATTTGTCAGCTGTCAGCATCAGGTCATTGTTTATACTATAGCCCCTGCTGAGGCCGAGGTTGTATGATCCTCTCTGGGATTCACCCCATATCTGGCTTCCTCCCGGGATGACAGTAGAGCTTCCTCCGCCCTGGAAAGAGCCCTTGGAGATCCTTACCTCCTGACGGTCACTGTAGATGTCATATCCGGCTCGGACGATTGCCTTAAGCCATGGCATGATGTCATATCCCATGTCAAGGCTGACATTGAAGACATCCTTGTTGACACTGCGAATCCTCTCGTACCTGTCGAAATAAGGGTTGTTGTTGGTGCTGGTATAACTGCTGTTCTGCACCTCATCAGGCACTACCCAGTAATCTTTGTAATCCCTTATGTCATAGTCAGGAGCAGACCATACCAGGATGTTGTACATCGGGTCATATCCGGTATATCCGCTGAAGCCAACGTTAGGGGAGTTTTGCTTGTTGTATGCGATTGAGGAAGAAAGCGAGAATCTGTTAATTTTCATATCACCGCCAATGGTGTATGTCATCTTGTTGAACATGGAGTTCGGATACTGTCCTTTGTTCTGCACGGTTGTTGCCGATGCCCTGAGGCTGCCGAGGTCACTCTGCTGTACAATGCTTATGTTGTTGTTCAGCACGAAGCCCTGTTCGAGGAAGTTCTTGAAGTTGTCCTTGCCGGCTGGCAGGTAGGGCAGAAGCTTCAATGATTTCGAAACCGGATCCCATTGAATGATTTCCCTGCCATCAAGGGGCACACCCCATGATCCGTCGCCGGAGCGGGCATAAGTGTTTGTAGAGGTGTTTACTACGCGGCCATAGGTTGACTGAGTCTCCGGGATTGCCAGGTATCCGGCAGTAAACATAGTACTACTGTTAAGAGTAACAGTGAGTCCGTTTTTGTCGGCACCCCGTCTGGTTGTAACCATAATTGCTCCGCCGGAGCCTCTTGATCCATAAAGTGCAGTAGCGGTAGCTCCCTTGAGCACACTTATATTTTCAATATCATCAGAGGGCAGGTCACGGAGGGACATATTGCCGTATGGGACCCCATCAATAACGAGCAACGGTTTTTCTCCACGGACAAGTATTTCAGGTTCAGCGCTGAATTCAGAACTGTTTTTGATCAGCATGCCTGCCACTTTTCCGGTCAGCGAAGTGCCCATGTCAACACCTTTGACGGTTGAGACTACATCGCCGGAGACTTTCTGAACTGCATAGCCCAGCGCCTTTTCTTCCCTTTTTATACCGAGGGCAGTTACGACGACCGCATCCAACCCTATGAGTTCTTCGCTAAGAACTATGTTGAACAGAGTTTGTGATCCGACCAGGATCTCTTCGGTTTTCATACCGATGAATGAGAAGATCAGGATGTCAGTTGGCTGGACATTGTCAAGTGAGAAACTGCCGTCCATGGCGGTTGCCGTTCCGAGTATCTTTCCCTTAACGGTCACTGTAACACCGGGAATCGGTTCGCCGTTCGGGTTTGTCACCTTTCCTGTTACTCTCTGCTGTAGTTCAGCAGTTGTTTCGGCCAGGTAACCAGGGGCAAGGATTATCTTGCGGTCTATGATCGTATGGGTAACGTCAGTACCGGCGAACAATTTGTCCAGAACTACTTCAATCAGTTGATTATCTACTGAAACAGAAACTATCCGGTCAGTGTCAAGAAGCTTTTCATTATAGAGGAAGAAGAATTCCGTCTCCTCCTCGATCTTGTCGAGTACTGTCACAAGCCTGGTATCGGTCATGTTCAGTGTCACTCTTGTCTTCTGGGAATATGCGTCAGTTGCATACACCTGCATGATACCGAGCAGCAGAAGTCCGATTGCTATGCGCATTGTTAGAAAGATTTTTTTCAGGGGCCGGTTAAGCACCCACCCCCCGGGGTTGTTTTTTTTCATAACTTTGAAAGTTTTCAGGTTAAAAAATATCATTCAAGGATGTTTTTTAAGGAAATCGTTGCCGCGATTTCCTTTTTTTTCAGGTTAAGGGCTCTCTGTTTTTTTCATGGGCTCAGTGATTTGGTTAAAGGGTTATTATTTAAGATAGATTTTTACAATGCTCCTGGTATATGTTGAATCTTCTGCCAGATACCGGGGTGTTATTTCATACCTTATAGGCGAGGTCATTCCCAGGAATTTAAGAACCTCTTCGAGTGAGTCATCCTCAAAAGTAGCGCGGAAGGAGTACTTCTCAAGATCTTTGTCCATAAGCTCAACCTTTACATTATACCATCTTTCTATTCTCCTTGCCACTTCTGACATGACATCACCCCTGAAGACCAGCTTTCCGGTGGTCCACGAAGAATACCTGGAAGGATCGGTTGAGCTCCTTGTCACCTTGCCGTTTTCATAAACAAGTCTTTCTGAAGGATTCATTACCACTCCTTCCTTATAATGCCCGCATCTGACCAGCACTTTCCCTCTTTCAAGCACCACCTCGGTATAATTTTCTTCCTGGTAGGCGCTTACGTTAAAAGCTGTGCCCAGAACAGTGAGGTCAAGGTTTCCTGCATTAACAGTAAAGGGGTGTTTCTGGTCAGGCGCCACTTCGAACCATGCTTCACCTGTCAGGGCAACGGACCGGTTTTTTGTAAAGGGCATTGAATATGCAAGGGTTGACCCGCTGTTGAGCATCCCTTCCGTACCATCAGGAAGCAGAAATGATACCCGCGAGCCGGCAGGCGCATAGATGGAGGCAGTTGACAGAATACCATCGTTGCCGGTCTTGTCATGGAAAAGCAGGAAGCCTGCCCCTGCAAGCAACGGAATCATAATGGCCGCGGCAATTCTTGTATTGAGTGCCATGAATCTTATTGCGGGTTTCCTGACTTCGTCATACTCTTTAAGTCTGATCTGGTGGTGTATAGTGTCAAGGAGAGGTGATAAATCCACTTCAGGGTCACCTTCGCCCTTAGCAAAAACATTCCAGTCCTCTTCAAGCATCCTTTTCAGGTTCCTGTTGCCTGCTCCGGCAGCCATGATGGAGATTGCCTCATTTTGTTCAGCCTCTCCGGAGGTGCCGTCAATATATCCTGTAAGTATCTCCCGCTCTCTTTTATTCATCAATGTCATCAGAAGTTTTTTGTGTTACCCGGAGTTTTTACCCTTTCCACAACAGTAATACCCGTGACGGGCTAAATTCTCATATAAAAAAGATGAAAATATTTCTGACAGACCTCCCGGAGACAGTCAGATAAGAAAAAGGGAAGCGAAAAGCAGGATAGCAAGGCTCTCTCCTGACAATTTCGACCTGATCAACTGCACTGTTGACGAGACATAGTTGTCAATGGTGCCCGGTGAAAGACCAAGACCAGCCGCCACCTCTTTCGAGGGTTTACCGTCAATCTTGCACATTATGAAAGCCTTTCTCTGTTTATCCGGAAGCCGGGTGATTATTTTTTCCACTTCCTCCAGCACCGAATGAAAACCTGCACTCTCTTCCACCGAATTGTCAGAACTGCTTGCTGTGTACATTGATTCTTCAACATATTTCCTGAGATAGCTTTTCCGGCGAAAGAGCCTGCAGATCTCATTATAGGCAATGGTAAAAAGGAATGATTTGAACGAGAGGTCCCTGTCCAGCTTTTTCTGATTTTCCCATACTTTCATGAAGACAGCCTGAACAAGTTCCTCAGAATCTTCCTGTGATTTGAGGTACTTCATGCTGAAGGCATACAAACGGCCGGCATAGATGCCGTAGAGCATGTCAAATGCCTGCGGATCTCCCTTTTTAACTCTTTCAACCAGTTCAGTCTCCGATATATTCACATACAGGAAATTGCATTGCATCAAATATAATCAGATAACTCATAAAAACGGTGCTCCTCTGATCTGAATCTTATGAACCGGCATATACTGACTTTATTGGGGTGATAGTATCACAAAAATCACTTTAAAAAACTACTTTTATGGTCACATGATGTTAAACAAAAACTGAATTGAACGCATAATGAGAAGAATTATCTTTTTAATCCGGAGCATAATTCTGGTGACACTTTTAATAGCGCTTCTGCCCGATGCTGCTGATGCCCAGCGCCTGAAACCCGGGCCTCAGGATCTATCTTTTTTCTCATCGGTAGATGACACTGACCAGCCATACTCGGTCTATATCCCGGAGAATTTTGATGAATCGAAATCCTATCCGCTTGTGGTGTTTCTGCATGGAGCCTGGTCTAATCACAGGCTTGGGATGAGACGTCTTTTCGGCGTGGGCAACAGCCAGGGATATGATTTCATCAAGCCGGGCAACGTCCCGTTTGAGAACGACGTGGAAGCCACACGCTACTGGCCTCCTTTCAGGCCTGTGGATTACATAGCAGCTGCGCCGCTGGCACGTGGCACCGCCGGCTACCAGGGCGTGGCGGAGCAGGATGTCTATGACATGATTGATGACCTCAGGGCACGGTTTCATATTGACGAGGAGAGGGTATATCTCACAGGCCTCTCTATGGGTGGCGGCGGCACTCTCTGGCTTGGCCTAACCCGGCCGGACGTATGGGCGGCAATAGCTCCCGTCTGTCCGGCACCGCCAGAGGGAACCATGGAGCTTGCCGGCAATGCATCCAACCTGCCGGTGCATCTCTTTATAGGCGACAAGGATTTTCTCTTCCAGACCGCTATTGAATGGAAGGGCAAGCTCGGGGAAACAGCCCTGAGGCTTGATTACGCGGAGTACCCTGGTGTGGGGCATAACAGCTGGGAGTGGGCATATAAGGATGGCTTCATATTTGACTGGTTCTCGCAGTTTAAAAGGGATCTGTATCCCGAAAAAGTGTCATTCACCACAAAATGGTTCAAATACAACAGCGCCTACTGGGTTACGATTGATGACATGATACCCGGAAAAACTGCGACGGCAGAGGCTAAGTTTACCGGACCTAACGCCGTTACAGTTACCGTGTCGGGAATAAATGCCTTTACCCTTCGTCTTGAAGGTCACCCGCAATTCAACTCCTCAAAAAAGGTGTCGGTAAACGTAAACGGGAAAGCTTTCAGCGTCAGGAGCGCCGATGCAGTCTCATTCATGCTTTCGGGAGGGAACTGGATAAACTCCAGGTTTACGCCGGGGCTAACCTCAAAGCAGAAGGGTGCCGAGGGGCCTCTGCATGCTGCAGTGGCCGGAAGCCACATCTATGTTTACGGCACGGCTGACAATCCTCCGGCTGACGTGCTGGCCGAAAGGCGCAGGCAGGCCATGGCCGCTGCCGACTGGAACGGTATGGGAGGCAGGATAATGGTATTTCCCAGGGTGGTGGCCGACAGGGATGTACGGCCAAGTGACTACGTCAGGTCAAATCTGATCCTTTTCGGAACACGCGAAACAAATTCAGTTATCGAACACTTTGCAGACAAGCTCCCGATGCATCTTGATCCGAAGGCTGAGAATTATGGACTTGTCTATATCTTCCCCATGAACAGGCATTACATACTTGTCAATTCGGGCTTGCCCTGGTGGACGCCACCGAAGGGGCAGACAACCCGGACAGGATATGCCTTCAGCGGGACAATCGTTGAGATTCTTAAAATGTACCAGGATTTTGTTCTCTTCAGGGAGACGCCAGACGATATAATTACCCGGGGCTGTTTTGACAATAACTGGAAACTTCCGGCTGATGCGGCAGAGGCGCTGAAGGCCGACGGGGCTGTGAAACTTAACTAAAACCAAATACAATGAAAACCACTTTCGGACTATTGGCAATATCAATGATTATGTTTTTTGCAGGATGCAGCGGAGACCGGCTTTCAGAGGCCACCGCAACAGTCAGGGGAGGTATTGTGCAGGGAACCGTTGAGGATGGCATTGCCGTTTTCAGGGGCATTCCTTTTGCCGCACCGCCCGTTGGAGACTTACGCTGGAAGGCACCCCGGCCCGTTGAGCCATGGGATGGTGTGCTGACAACAGACAAATTTGCACCGGCAAGCATTCAGCCTGCCGTTGCGTGGAGGGGAGATGAGCAGACTTCGGAAGATTGTCTTTACCTGAATGTCTGGACTCCCGCAAAGTCGGCAAAAGAGAAACTGCCGGTAATGGTATGGATCTATGGCGGGGGTTTTGCCTTCGGAGGAACGGCCGGTGCAGTCACCTGGGGAGACCAGATTGCAAAGCACGGCGTCATACTCGTGAGCATAGCCTATCGCGTGGGTGCGCTGGGTTTCATGGCTCACCCTGAACTGACAGCTGAGTCAGAGAACAATGTATCAGGAAATTATGGCCTGCTCGATCAGATTGCAGGACTGAAATGGGTACAGGAGAATATCAGTGCCTTTGGGGGTGATCGCACCAGGGTGACAATCTTCGGCGAATCCGCAGGAGCAATCTCTGTAAGCATGCTCTGTGCCTCGCCGCTGGCAAGGGGGCTGTTCGCCGGGGCCATAAGCCAGAGCGGCGGATCATTCGGCCCGGTAGGCGAAAGCAGGGAATCAGGTGAATTCATGCAGTCACTTGCCGGCGCAGAACAGACCGGTGTGGAGTTTGCAAAAAGAATGGGAGCAGGCTCAATCGCTGAATTGAGGAATATCTCTCCGGATAAATGGCTCTCCGACCCGCAGTCACAGATGGGAGGATTCTGGCCTGTTGCTGACGGATATGTCATCACTGACGACCAGTACAAACTCTATGAAGCAGGCAATTATAACGACGTGAATGTTATGATCGGGACCAACTCTGACGAGGGCTCACTCTTTATGGGGCCCATGAAACCTGAGGAATACACCGGAATGATGAAAATGAGGTTCGGTCCCCTTGCCGACAGGGCATTACAGATCTATCCGGGCAATACTGAATATGAAACCCATGCCTCACTGACAGACATCTTCCGTGACATGGTTTTCGCATGGCCATCATGGACATGGGCAAGACTACAGTCAAAAACCGGTAAGTCAAGGGTATATCTCTACTATTTTGATCAGTTCAGAAAAGAGCCGTTTTTTCCGGGAGGCCCCGTGCCAAAAGGAGCTGCCCATGCCTCCGAAATACCGTACGTATTCGGCCATCTGAACCAGAATCCTGATGCAAAGCCCACTGAGGAAGAGTTGACTCTCAGTGATATAATGATAAAATACTGGACCAACTTTGCGAAGAATGGTGACCCGAATGGCGAGGGTCTTCCGGAATGGCCTCTGTTCGGGGAAGGCAAAGAGAGCGTTATGTACCTCAAGGGTTCTGAATCTATGCCAATAGAGGTACCCAACCTGGATGAACTGCTGTTGATGGAGGAGTATTACAAATGGCTCAGGGAAAGGTGATTCTGCTTGCAGTGACTATCATGTCACTGACTTCACTCTCTCTCACCGGACAACATATCGGGTTGACTGCTGACAGAACAGATGTGGGCCGTAACGAGACTATAACAGTGACCGTAAATGCTGCAGATATAAATGGTGAGCCCGTACAGGCCTTGATTGCCATATCTGCCGTGCATTCAAGGCGCAGTCTGCATAAAGGGCCGTCAGGCGCCTCAGATGGTTATCGCGGAACAAATGCTTCACATAGTGATATCTTCAGTATGATACGGCAGATCAAGCCTTTCAGGCTGACAGACGGCCGGATAATCTTTCTGAATGTGGCACCTGATACACCCGGCAGACAGGATGGAGCGCTCATAGTGGTTGACGGAATCATGCTGGGTCAGGATGCAAGGGTGATTGAAAACATGAGCCCGTCAGATGTTGACAGGATAAATATCTCAACTGAATTTGCAGATATTCAAAGATATACCGGATTCAACACCACCGGGGTGATAGAGATATGGACAAAGACGGGAGCAGCCCGGTCGGGACGTACTGTCAGGAGTGTGGGATCAGGCACAGGGATAGACAGAGAGGGAGCAGAGATTCCGGGGAATGCTGCTGACAGCATAGCCTCCGCCCGGTCAGGTAATGTAATCCTGCGTGGTATGGAAGTAAGAACGGATGCCACAGGCAAGGCTCTCCTGGAAATCCAGTCAGGAAAGAAGAGAGGTGAAATCATAATAATTGCTGAGTGCCGGAGCGCCTCAGGTACACTGAAAAGTGAGACAGCAACAGTGAGCGTGAGATAGGGCCATCCGGATTTTGGCTTTTGCACTCTCTGAAATTTGAGAAGGATGTCGGGTGGAGCGATGTTCAGTCGCCTGGTTTTGGCTTTTGCACTCTCTGAAATTTGATTAATATTGCGCCGAAAACAGGTGCAATGGGAAAAATCAGCAGTGTTGTCTTTGATCTCGGTGGCGTTCTTATTGACTGGAATCCGAGGTATCTGTTCCGGAAGGTTTTCAAAACCGAAGAGGAGGTGGAATGGTTCCTTGCCAATGTATGTACCTATGAATGGAACATGCAGCAGGACGGAGGGAAGCTGTTCAGTGTAGCCACCAGAGAGCTTCAGGAGAAGTTCCCTGAGTACAGTGACAAAATTGCCCTTTATTACGGCCGCTGGGAGGAGATGCTTGGCGGGGAGATAAAAGGGACGGTTGAGATATTTCGCAGGCTTAAATCGGCCGGAATGCCCCTGTACGCCCTTACAAACTGGTCACATGAAGCTTTCCCGGTGGCTTACAGCCGTTACGGCTTCATGAAGGAGTTTGACGGCCTGGTAGTCTCCGGTTATGAGAAGCTGCTGAAACCAGGCCATGCCATCTACCGTGTTCTGATGAAGCGATACAACATCGACCCCGCAAAATCTGTTTACATTGATGACAACAAGCCCAACGCTGATGCGGCGGCGGAGCTGGGATTCAACGCAATCCATTTCCGGTCACCGGAACAGTTGCGCATGGAACTGACCAGGCTGGGCCTGGAAGTCTGAGCGCTGCGCGGAGCTGACCAGACTCGGGCAAAAAGTCTGAGCGTTGCACGGACCTGACCAGACTCGGCGTGGAAGTCTGAATGCTGTGCGGAACTGATCAGGCTGGGCCTGGAGGTCTGACCATTACCCGGTTACGGCAGCCGGAAGTGCGTTCGGGGAGCCCGTGCGCAAGCTGCACCGACCCCCCCTGATACACTGTTATCTTTCGAGCAATACCGGTTTTCCGAAGCCTACCTTTTCAAGCTGCTTCATCTGTGTAGCAGCGTCACCCACAACCACGTAGTACATCCTGCCGGGATCAAAGTACTTATCTGTGATGGCCTTGTGGTCTTCAACGGTCATGTTCCTGATCACATCCTCCTCCTTCCTGACCCAGTCATCGCTGAACCCGTATTTCCCGATGTAGGTAAGCATGGCAGCCATTGCGTCATTCGTTTCAAAACGGCGCGCATTTGATCTGATCATGCTGTTCTTTATGAACTGAAGCTCCTCCTCCGATATCCCTTCACGGTATTTCGCAAGCTCACCGGTGATTATCTCCAGGGTCTCAAGGGTGGCATCTGACCTGACGCTGGTTGATATGATGAAAGGTGCCGGGATTTTCATCTCGCGGAAGCTGCTGCGTGCCCCATATGTGAAGCCTTTCTGTTCGCGCAGTATCTGATTCAGGATACTTGTGAAAGCGCCTCCCATCCTGTAGTTGGCAAAATTGGCCTTTACCCAGTCAGGGTCATTCCTGGTCATTGCAATATAGCCGGCATAGACAACCGACTGGCGTGAGCCGGGAATATCGAAGAAATATATCTGTGATTCTTCCGGAGCGGCCGGTAACTCATAGCTCCTGGCGGGCACCTCTCTGGCCTGCCACTCAGCCTCAAGGGGCTTCAGGGCATTAAGCACCTCTTTCCTTGACACGTTGCCTGCAACATAAATCGAAGTAACCGACGGGGAGAAGTTAGTTTCATAGAAACTCTTCAGAATCTCAGGAGTGATCTGCTCTACTGATTCTTTTGTGCCCCTGAGGTCATATCCCATGATATGCTCCGGGCCATAGACAAGCTTCATGAACTGTTCCGAGGCAACACTGGCCGGGCGGGCCTCCGCCTGTATCAGCCCGTTGCGGGTGCGGGTCTGAGCCATGATGAATTCAGCCGTGTCCCAGCGTGGTTCAAGCAGTATCTCCTTCATGAGCGAAACTGTAGCGGCAAAGTTGCGTGACAGGGTGCTGCCGCTGAGGGTGATCTCTTCGCCGGAAGCGCGCATGACAACGGATGATCCGAGCAGTTCGATCTCCTCCTCAAGCTCTTCGGGCGTCCTGTTCCTGGTTCCCTGCGGCAGCACTGCCGCAACCATCGAGGCTACTCCCGGCATTGAAATATCATCGCCATGAGCTCCGCCGGCAATGACCACCGACATGCTTACAAGCGGCAGTTCCCTGTTTTCGGTGCCGTAAACCCTGATGCCGTTCTTCAGGGTAGCCCTCCAGACCTCCGGCACCCTTACTTCGGGCTCGGGCCCTGCAGCAGGCTCAATGGTGCGGTCGATAGCCGAAGCTGTCTTTTCCACAGGTGTTTCATCCATTTCTTCTATTGCCACCTGGCTGGCTTTTGTTATGTCTTCCTCGCTGACTGCCGCCCTGACCGAATTCTCAGCCATCATCTCCTGCTGTCCCTTCGGGACGAAGCTGGTGACAATATGCGGCTTACCCTTGATGTAAGCTTCATACACCCTCATTATATCGTCACGGGTGACCGCCCTTATGTTTTCAATATCCTTTGCGAAGAATCCCGGATCATTCAGAATGGTATTGTAGGAAGCCAGCCGGATTGCCTTGTTCATTACACTGGTCAGTCCCTGGTAAAAACTCTTTTCCATGGTAGCCTTGATACGCTCCAGTTCCCTGTCGGTGAAACCGTCAGCCTCGAAGCGGGCAAACGCTTCATTGATGGCCTCTTCTATCTCTTTAAGGCTCTTTCCCTCATTTGCAGTAACAGAAATAGTGAATTCCCCTGCCAGCTCCTCGGCGCTGTTGTAGGCAGATACCCGGGAGGTAAGCTGCTTTTCCTTCACCAGAACCTTGTACATAGGGGCTTTTTTGCCTGATGAAAGCAGTTCTGAAAGGAAGCTCAGGGCGTAGGAATCCTTTGTATAATTTTCGGGAACCGGCCATACCATGTTGATCTCCGGCACATTGGCAAAATTATCCTCATGATAGAGCCTTTTTGTCTCTGTGAGAGTGACAGGCATGGCTGTTCTGGCTGTCACCTCACCGTGTGACTTGATTTCCCCGAAGTACTTGTCAAGCAGGAGCTTCACAGAATCAGCCTCGAAGTCACCTGCAATCACAAGTGTTGCATTGTTCGGACCGTAGAAGTTCTGATAGAACTCTCTGACGTCATCAACGCCGGCATTGGCAAGGTCTTCCATCTCACCTATTACCTCCCAGCTGTAAGGATGCGATTCCGGGTAGAGGTTTTTGGATATTACGTAGTTGGTAAAACCATAAGGGGAGTTGTCTTCTCCCTGCCTCTTTTCATTCTGCACCACATTCTGCTGGATAGCCAGATTGCGGGGTGTCACTGAATTGATGAAGAAGCCCATCCTGTCTGACTCGAGCCAGAGTATTTTTTCAAGCGCATTTTTCGGAAAACTTTCGAAATAAGCGGTGACATCACGGCTTGTAAAACCGTTGTTCGAACCCCCGGCATTTTCTATGACCATGTCAAACACCCCGTTGGGAACATTCTCCGAGCCGCTGAAAAGCAGGTGCTCAAAGAGATGTGCAAAGCCTGTACGGCCCGGAGTCTCCCTGCTGGAGCCCACATGATACATGATGGCAAAGGAAATGACCGGGTCAGAATGGTCCTGATGAAGTACCACCTGTAATCCGTTCGGCATTGTGTACTTCTCATAGCTGAGATTGAGCTTGTCTTCCTGGCCGGTTTTGCCGCATGCCGCCATGAATATCGCAACGATTGTCAGCAGTGTGACATTGAACAGTATACGTTTAATGTTCATGATAATAGTATTTATAAGTTATCTGTTTCAATAGTTTGGTATTCTTATAAATGAATGCTTATAACTGCCTGATTATCAGGATCGGTCAACTTTCCCGGGGCAGGCGCTCCAATTAATTGATTATGTACCTGTCAGTAAAAACATATTGTTCTGTTACATTTTATAGAAATCATCTGTTCCTCCTGAAGGAGTATTTTCCTGAACCGACTGTCATGATCACGTAGCCATCCTCATTGCCCTCAACCTTAATCTCCTTTTTCTGTGCAAGGGGAAGGCCTCCCTCATATATCTCAGCGGGATCTTCGGCAGGGATGCAAACAGTTGCAGTAGTGTTGGCAGGAATAACCACATCCATTTCGAAACTCTCATTATTAACCCTCCATGTGCAGCCAAGCAGTCCGTAATATGTCTCAAGACTTGCCGACACAGATGTCAGTCCGCCGCCGATGTGCGGTTTTATGATGATCTTTTTATATCCGGGTCCCTCTTCCCTGGTGTCCACTCCTGCAATTACACGGTACATCCAGTCGCCGATGGCGCCGTATGCATAGTGGTTAAACGAGTTCATTCCGGGAGTCTGGAAAGATCCGTCAGGCTTCTGGCCGTCCCATCTCTCCCAGATGGTTGTAGCCCCCATTGTTACGGGATAAAGCCATGAGGGATATTTCTTTCTCAGCAGGAGTTCATAGGCCAGGTCAGTATAACCGAAGCGCGACAGTACATGGCAGAGGTAAGGGGTCCCCAGGAAGCCTGTGGTAAGGTGTCCGTAGCTTTTGACGTTTTCCGCCAGGCGTCTGGCAGCCTGCTCCCTGAGGTCAACCGGCAGCATATCAAAATTCAGTGCCAGGACGTATGCGGTCTGTGTACCGGAGACAAGGCGTCCGTTAGGAGTCACATATTCCTTCATGAATGCATCCCTGACCCGTTCGAGCAGTTTACCGTATGAGTCGGCATCATCTCTCTTTCCAAGCACGTTTGCGGCCTTTATCAGCAACTGTACAGAGTTGGCATAGAAGCACTGAGCTATCAGGTATTTGTCAGTCACTGCAGCCATCCCGCTGTTGTCATCGTCAGGCCTGTAGAAGAGCCAGTCGCCATAGTGGAAGCCGGAGTTCCACAGGTCATCCCTTGCCGTGCTCCTGATACTTTCGACGTAGGCTTTCATCGAGCCATATTGCTGCTCCAGCAGTTGCCGGTCGCCATAGACCAGGTACATGTTCCAGGGAGCTATTGTTGCCACATCGGCCCAGCCGGTACTGTTAACCGATCCGGCTCCCAGGATATTTGGCACCACATGGGGCACTTTGCCGTCAACCTGGTCTGCTTCCAGGTCTTTCAGCCATTTGGCAAAGAAATTATTGACATTCATATTGAAAGCTGCAGTTCGCGAGAATGCCTGTGCATCACCGGTCCATCCGAGTCTCTCGTCGCGCTGCGGACAGTCGGTGGGTATATCCAGGAAGTTGCCCTTCTGTCCCCACTGAATATTATGTTGTAACCTGTTTATCAGGCTGTCGGAGGTGACGAATGACCCTGTCGGCCTCATTGCCGAATAGAGGGCAACCGCGGTGAAGTCTCCGGGCGTGAGCTTGCCGGGGTATCCTTCAACCTTCAGGTACCTGAATCCGTGCCAGGTAAAACGGGGCTCGAAGAACTCTTCCCCGCCACCCTTCAGGACATAAATATCCCGGGCTTCTGCCGACCGAAGGTTCGCGGTATAGAAGTTTCCATCGCGGTCAAGCACCTCGGCATGTGAGAGGATTACACTGTCTCCGGCGTTTCCTCTTACCCTCATCTGAACCCACCCGACAAGGTTTTGTCCGAAGTCGATCACCTGGTCACCGGCCGGGGTCTCCATGATCTGAACGGGAACAAAGGTTTCGTGCTTCTTCACAGGCTCATTTTGAGTAGCTATCAGCACATCCATGCTATGCGTTGCCTCTTTCACGCCGTCCCAGCCGCTGTCATCATATCCGGGGAGGGTCCAGCCCTTTTTCTCCATCCTGGCGTCATAGATTTCACCGTGATAGATCTCTGAGTAGCGGACAGGACCGGTGGATGATTTCCAGGAGCCGTCAGAGATTATACTTTCAGTGGAGCCGTCTGACAGGGTGATATCAATCTGGCATAACAGGGCGATGTCGTTGCCATAGAAATTGAAGCTGCTTCTGAACCCTATGTTGCCACGGTACCATCCGCTGCCGAGCATCACACCGATGGCGTTGCTGCCGTTTTTCAGCAGGTGGGTCACGTCATATGCCTGGTATTGCAGCCGTTTGCCGTAGGAGGTCCAGCCCGGGGTAAGGAAGGCATCGCCGATGCGTTTTCCGTTGAGTTCCGCCTCGTATAAGCCGTGTGCTGTTATATAGGCCGTAGCCCTGACAATCTTCCCGCTGACGGTAAACTCTTTTCTCATCATCGGACCGGGTCTCATCACCGTATCTTCGGCATAGCCCGGTTCGATCCATTTTGCCTTCCACCCGTTCTTGCCGATGATGCCGGTTCTGAATTTTGCCGGCGGGCTCCATGCCGACCTTTTCCCTCCGTTATCCCAAACCCTGACCTGCCAGTTGTAATCCCTGCCTGATGCAAGAGGCTCTCCTGCATAGACGATATGAACTGACTGGTCTGAATTAACCCTGCCGCTGTTCCATACAGGCCGTGTGCCTTCGGAGACCCTGAGTTCATAAGCCGTCTGTACCGTATTCCTTTTGTCAGAGGCAAGCTGCCACGAGAAGCGCGGTTGAGCAGCATCAATGCCCACGGGGTTAGTCATGTTTTCAGTGAGCAATCCGGTTACGGAAACCTGTGCCGGCAGAGTCAGGCAAAGGGTAACCAGTGCAAGTGAAACAACAATTTTCCTTTTCATATGTCAGTCATTATCGATAATTGCCTTTAGTCCCAGGTAGACAGGCGGAAGACTTTTGCCAACGGCACTTTCGTATATTGTCATTGCAGCGCCGAGTGCAGTGGAGTTTTCAACCTGGCTGGCATAAACCCTTTTGTCAGGAAGCCGGGCAGCCAGAAACCGCACGAAGGTGTCATTCCGTGCAAAACCGCCTGTGACGTACACTATCTCGGTCTTGTCGTCGGCGGGTATAATAAGTCTCCATGATTCCATGCAGAGATCAACCAGGTCACATATCATCTGGTGATAGGCATCGGCGTATGTAAGGTAATGAGAGAGGTCGGCCTGCTCGTCAACGTATCCGGGCGGTATCCCCTGACGGAAAAAGACCCGCCCATTTCCTGAGGCAAGAAGCTTCTCTATCTTTTGGCTTTTGATCTTTATGGTTTTGTACAGCTCGTCGGTGACCCCGAAGTGGTCATCAAGCCTGGCAACATTCACATCATGGATATGCCCCAGGAAAAAGCGGGATGCTTTTACCTGCTGACTGTCAATGTTCAGGTAGCAGAGGGTGTCATTGCGTAGCTGGTCAGCTGTCAGGGGCTCCGTGTTGAAAGGATTCATGAATATGCACCAGGTACCTGTGGAGACAAGGATAAAGGGTCTGTCACTGCTTTTCAGATAGGGCACCAGCGAGGCGGAGCTGTCATGCAGACCGATACCGGTTCTGACCGTCCGGCCTTCAATGTTTACATCAGCAACACCGGATGGTACCACCGGATCAGGAAGCTTTATTTTTTCAGCCTTCAGCCAGGCATGGTACTGCATTTTTTCAAAATCCCACATGGCCGTATGGCAACCGACAGATGTATATTCTGACGCCTCCCTGCCTGTAAATATACGGCTGAGGTATTGTGGCAGATGGAGTGTGGTTCTGATACGTGCGAAGAGAGCCGGCTTCATCTTTTTCAGCCAGAGGAGCTGAAGCCCCGAGTTGAGCATCCCAAGAGCCGGTGAAGCCGTAATCCGGCTGAACTCCTCCACTCCGCCCCAGGCTTCATAGAACTCGTCCGTCAGCCCTTCAGGCATGGGTTTCAGGTAATTGTAGAGAGGGGTGACCCTTTCGCCCTGATGATCAAGGTGCATAAGGCTGGCACCATAAGAGGAGAAGTTCAATGCAATGACCTGATAATCTTCTGACCGGACGGCTTCTGCAAGCCGTGATTTCATCCATGAGACAATCCCTTCGATGTCATCGCTTTCGAAACCATCGTCGTCACGTATTTCCCCGAACACCTTCTCTTCCTGATGAATAAGGATAAGGTTCAGGTCGAACAACAGGAACTTCTTGTTGGTCTTCCCTATATCGAAAACTGCAATAACATCCATGATTATTCAGGTACGTTCAGAGAGCACTTCTTTCTCATACTTTTGTATTTCAACAATATAATCTTCCGCCACGGGAACATTGCCTGTCAGGCACCAATAGTCGTAGACCGCCCCGAGCGGTTTTGTCTTCATCACCTCCATCAGCGCCAGCCTTTCAAAGTACCTGCCCTCCTCCTCATATTTCCTGAGTGTCTCAGTCGGTTCGAGCAGTGCATGGAGGAATGCCAGCTGTGCAGCCCGGGTGCCGACAACATAGGCGCCGATGCGGTTTATGCTAGCATCGAAGTAATCGAGTCCCACATGCACTCTTTCCAGCGCTTTGCAGCGGACAATCTCCTGGGCGATAAGCTGAATCTCATCGTTGAATATTACCACATGATCACTATCCCACCGCACCCCGCGTGTCAGATGAAGCATCAGTTCATCGACATAGAGCAGGAGGGAGGAGATTTTGTCTCCTATCTGCTCGGTCGGGTGATAGTGACCGTTGTCAAGAGTAATCAGCTTGTTGTTTTTTATTGCGTAGCCCATATAAAACTCGGCGGAGCCAACCACCATCGATTCCGATCCTATTCCGAAAAGCTTGCTTTCGAGTGCATCCCTGAGGTATTCAGCGGGGAATTCCTCACTGAAGATTTCGTCAAGTGACTCCTTCAGCAGGGCACGGAGTGCATAGCGGTCAACCGGAGTGTCCTTTGAGCCGTCAGGTATCCAGAGGTTGTTGACGCACGGAGTTCCCAGCTGTCTGCCCATTTCGGCAGCGATTCTCCTGCACCGTTTCGCGTGTTCAATCCAGAAGCGGCGGTTCTTTTCATTCCTGCCGGAGAGGGTAAAGCCATCTTCCGCCAGGGGGTGTGAGAAGAAGGTGGGATTGAAGTCCAGACCTGTCCCCAGGTTTTTTGCCCAATCTATCCATCCCTGGAAGTGGTCGGTGGTGATGCTGTCACGATCAATCTTCGTTCCGCCGAACTCACCATACATGGCGTGAAGGCTCACTCTCTGGCTTCCGGGCAGAAGACTCATCACTTTCTCCATATCCTGCCTCAGCTGGCTGACACTGTTTGCTTTGCCGGGATAATTGCCTGTTGCCTGTATTCCTCCACCCGAAAGGGTTGCATCGGGTGTCTCGAACCCCCCGACATCATCAGTCTGCCAGCAATGAAGGCTTATACTGATGCTGTCAAGCCTGCGCAAAGCCTCGTCTGTGTCAACCCCAAGGGCCGCATACTGTTCGCGGGCATCTTGGTATGCCTGCAGTACCTTCTCTTTTTTCATCTCCGGTGATAGATTTATCTTCTTACAATTTAATCACAAATGTCGAGAGAACAAGTACGAGAATCCCTGTTACCAGGAAAGCAATTATCTTCCTGTCGGCTCCCTTCCACTCTTTCAGGATGATTCCCCATATATTGCTGAATGCTATGTTCATTGACATGAGAATACTCCATGCGAACGCCACCATCGATGGCGGGAGCATGCTTTCTCCCATGCCCATAAAGAAAAACTGCATGTACCAGAGTGTACCTCCTGCCGCTGAAAAGGCGATATTTCTCAACAGCACCGTGGAAGGCACTGACAGATAGTCCCTGAAGGTTTTGTTCCTTATGTTCAGGAAGAGGCAATAGATCAGGTTGGTAAAGAAACCTCCGAGGGTGACGAACATTATCACCGGGTTTTTGGCAAAGAGGGGGTTTGCTCCAAGGTTGATGGCAGCATCCTTGAGAGGCTGTCCCGCCGTCAGGCCGAAGTTGAAGCATGCGCTCATGACCCCGGAAAGGACAGCAATCAATATACCCTTTTTCAGGGCGAAATCCTTCACGGCAGCTTTCTGCTCCTCTTCTGTCAGGTTCCTGTTCTTGAGGGTTGCGGCATAACCGAGGATGGCTATACCGGCAAGACTGACGGAAACGCCTGTGAGCATCAGTATCCCTGACCGGTCTGCGAAGAGGTTCTGCCCGCTTATCACCGGTGGGATAAGCGTTCCTATCGCTGCGCAGAGGCCCAGTGCCACTGACTGTCCGAGGCCCACTCCCAGGTACCTCATGCTCAGCCCGAAGGTCAGCCCGCCTATACCCCACAGTGCACCGTAGAAGACAGCCCACCATTTGGAGGAGGCCGGGGCCTGGCTGATGATAGCTCCGAGAGTACCTGCAGGAACAGTGATCCATGCAAACAGGAGAGGGACGATTATCCATGAGAACAGACCCTGCACGATCCAGTATGATTCCCATGACCAGCCCCTGACCTTTCTTATCGG
>WXFE01000052.1 GCA_009881065.1 Bacteroidales bacterium
AGCATGGATGGCAAAGGCCGGGCTATTGATAATATTTTCATTGAAAGGCTGTGGAGGTCTGTCAAGTATGATTACGTGTACATTAAACTGCCCTCTGACGGTCTGGAGCTATACCAGGGACTCAAGGTATAATACTCCCCTGAATTAAGACCACTGGTTAAGGTTGTATTTGACAACTTAAAACCAGTGTATAATGAAATCGAAAAGACAAAAACATTCCGGAGCCTTCAAGGCGAAAGTGGTAATTGAAGCAT
The DNA here is from genome assembly GCA_009881065.1 of Bacteroidales bacterium. Taxonomy (GTDB): domain Bacteria; phylum Bacteroidota; class Bacteroidia; order Bacteroidales; family VadinHA17; genus SR-FBR-E99. The sequence goes on from WXFE01000052.1 coordinate 255, forward strand.
TACAGGAACAAGAGTCCTTCAGTGAGCTTTCCGTGAAGTATGGTATTCTTCCGAACATGAGCTCACGTTGGAAGAAGGAGTTTCCGGATCGTGCACCAGAGCTTTTTGACAAACAAGTTCAGATTATGAGAGCCTGATCTACTTTCCACTTTCCACTTTCCACTTTTAACTCTATCTCATCTTCATGGTTTTCCTGATCCATGATGTAATTAGTTCCATTGCCTCAGGTGAGAAGGTCTCCTCAATTGTGACGTACTCATTCGGTGAGCCTGTTTCCGAATGCTGGAACAGGTGATTCAGGCCGGGAAGAATAACTGTCTTTACCTTGCGGTTACCGCCGCTTCGCAATGCAGACCTGATTGCCGGCAGGTTTACCTCATGGCTCACCTGCAGGTCCTTATCTCCATTGAGGGCAAGAACCGGACATTTCACCTGAGACCAGAAGAGGGCCGGGTCGGTGGCAAGGAAACAGCGCATCCATGGATTATTTACTGACAGCAATCCTCTGGTGAACTCTGCCATTTTCTGCTGGCGCTCCTCCTGAGTAAGGCCTTTTTTGTCCAGCTCCCGGCCATACCATTCCATGGCGTCCTTCGGAAACTTGCGCTGATCAGGCTCGTCAACAAGCATGCGGAAGAGCTGGCCATTGACAGCCAGGGTCTCGTCAATTTCAGCCTGTGCTGTTTCCGAGGCTTTCATGATATCGGCAGTCTGTCTGAGGATGATATCATATCCCGTCACACCCGTGCCGGCAAGGGAGACGATGAAGGCAATGTTCCTGTTGCGTGATGCTACTATCGGGGCAATCAGTCCGCCCTCGCTATGGCCTGCAAGACCTATCTTACTGACATTTATCTCCGGGTGTTCCATCAGGTATGTCACCGCGGCCTCTGCGTCATCAGCGAAAGACAAAGAGGTAGCTTTGAGTGCGTTGCCCTTTGATTTTCCCATGCCCCGGTCATCATAACGCAGCACCGCAATTCCATTCCTGGTCAGGTGATCAGCCAGCACCTTGAAAGGCTTATGCATGAAAAGTGTCTCATCACGATCCTGCTGCCCGGAGCCAGAGATAAGCACCACGGCAGGAAACGGTCCTTCGCCCTGCGGAAGGGTGAGTGTTCCCGCCATGCTGAAGTTCTCAACAGTGTTCATGAACGTGACCTCCTCCTCACGGTAGGGGTAGGGAGGCGTCGGCTCCTGCGGACGGTTGTAAACGACCGGCTTTGCTCCTTTAGTGATTGACAGCTTATATTTTATGCCCATCTGAGTGAAGGTTCCGGATATCAGCGTGTCGCTGCCGAACCCACCCCGGTAACTACCCTGGACTATCGGAATGTCAACAAACAGCGTGTCTTCCTGAAATGTGACTTCCCCGCATGGGATATCAAAAGCACCCTGATCAGGGGAGTCCAGTACTGCCTTGATGGAGTCGGCTTCCGTAATTGTGAAACGGAATACTATCTGGAGTTCGACAGAGGGTGTTTTAAGTTTCCCTGACCAGGCGCCTTCGAGATCCCTGGATGTCCGCTGGCCTGAGAGTAACATTCCGGTTATGATAAACAAACCAATTAGCAAAGCTGTTCTTTTCATCCTTTTATGAGTTTTAGAGTACCGGTCCGGTGAAGCTGACCCTGACTTTTCAATCAAAACAATCTGTGGGTTCCTGTTTATACTGGTTTCACCAAACCATACCAGTTGAAACTCAAAGGTACTATTTCTGGTTATATTTGAAGTAATTTTAAGAGCATATGAAAACTGTAGATACAAGGGGCCTTACATGCCCGGCCCCGCTGATAAAAACGAGACAAGGGCTTGTTGAGGCAGCTCCGGACGAGGATGTGGAGATACTGATAGATAATCCCACCTCCTTAAGTAATGTGAAGAGGTACCTGTCGGATAACAAACTTCCGTTCACCATCCGCGGGGAGGGAAGCCTGTCAATTGTGACGGTCAGAAGAGGCGAAAAAGCGGAGTTAAGTCCGAACGAGAAGGAATACTGTACAGCAAGTGCTGAGGAGCCGGCACCGGGAGGCAGGAAAACGGTAGTGGCTGTTGCATCGGACAGAATGGGCAGCGGCGATGATGATCTGGGGACAAAGCTGATGCTTTCCTTTTTCAGGACCCTGGTGATGCTTGAGCCGGCACCGGCAGCGGTTGTCTTCTATAACACGGGAGTAAAGCTGGCAATGGACGACTCACCGGCGCTTGAGCATATCAGAGAGCTGGCAGAAAAGGGAACATCAATATTCATTTGCACTACCTGTATCAATCACTTCGGTATCAGGGAGCGCCTGCCGGTGGGCAGTTTCAGTGATATGTATCAGATTGTCAATATATTGAGAGATGCGGATCATATAATTCGTCCGTGATGCATGTCGGAAGGGGCAGTTCAGCTGTGACTTCTCAGGGGCAGTCTCGTCCATCCTGGTGCCTGGGTCTGTCAGGAGGAACAGTTTAGCTGTGACAGACAATAATAGCGGTGAATGCTTTTGGTTGCTTGCAGCCTGATCAATTTAAACAGAGGAGTATACAATGTTATTTGATCTTCTTACAACGGTAGAGACGGGGGGTTGTTCGGCAAAAATTCCTCCCCGACAGCTTGAGGAACTGCTGAAGGATATGCCTCTGCCAGCAGATCCGCGTGTCATGGTGGATATTGCAACCCATGATGACGCGGGTGTTTACAAAATCAATGACGAGACAGCCCTCGTTATCACAACCGACTTCTTCCCGCCGATGGTGAGCGACGGTTATGAATTTGGCCTCATAGCTGCAGCAAACTCAATAAGTGATGTTTACGCCATGGGCGGAACACCCCTGGTAGCGCTGAACATAATGATGTTTCCTTCAACCCGGATTCCGATGGAGGTTTACAAAAACATTCTGAGAGGAGGCCTTGACAAGGCACGCGAGGCCGGCGTCAGCATCATCGGAGGGCATACCATCGATGATTGGCCTCCGAAATACGGGCTGGCAGTGATTGGCACTGTGCATCCCGGCAGGGTTATCACCAATGCCGGGGTAAGGGAGGGGGATGAGCTGATACTGACCAAACCACTTGGTACCGGCATCATCCTGGCGGGACAGAGGATGAAGATGATAACACCTTTGCAGCATGAACATGCTGTGAGCCTCATGAAGCAGCTCAACGCCCGCGGTGCAGAGTTGATGCAGAAATACGGTGTCAGGGGTGCCACTGACATTACCGGCTTCGGCCTTGCAGGCCATGCCCTCAGAATGGCACGAGGCTCCGGAGTGACTATAACTATTGATATGAAAAGCGTGCCGCTGCTGGAGGGTGCTTACAGTCTGGCTGACCTTGGCTGCATACCAGGTGCGGCGTTCCGCAACCTGGATTACACCGAGGGAGGAACGCTGTTTGCCGGGGATCTTGATTATAACCTGAAGATGATTGCTCATGATGCCCAGACTTCCGGCGGACTGCTTATGGCTGTTTCTCCGGAGAAGAGCCGTGAACTGCTGAAGGAACTGCATGAGTCAGGCTACGGAGGGGCGGCACTCATCGGCAAAGCAATCAGGAAGAGGGAGGCTGATGTTGTGCTGCAATAAAAACTGCAGTGATCGTGAGAACCAACGCATCCCCCGGCATTCTGATTACTTACAAGTAACAACAAAAACTGCAGCAATGGTGATAACTGACGCAGCACCCCCACGCTCAGATTACTTATAAGTAACAACAAAAGGCTGCAGTGAGTGATAGCTGACCTATCCCCCGGCGTTCAGATTACTTCTGAGTAACAACAAGAGGCTGCAGTGGGCGACATCTGATGCTTCCGGAGTGACATCGTCTGCAGGCTGAACAGGTCCTCTCTATGCCGGCAGCGAGAAGATGAATTCTGCTCCGCCACCCGGGCGTGTCCTGACAGAGATCTCTCCCCTGTGCAGCAATACCGCATTTTTGACAATGGCCAGCCCGAGACCTGTGCCTCCGTTTTTGCGTGAACGGCCGTCGTCAATCCTGTAAAACCGCTCGAAAATCCTCTCCTGGTGCTCCGCGGGAATACCGACGCCATTGTCAGCAAAGGAGAAGGCGCGGAAACCGGGTTCACCGGGAAGAGTCCTGACCGTAACGGTGACTTTCTCACCGGCATAGGCAATGACATTCTCAAGCAGGTTCTGGAATACCGATACGATAAGCGACCTGTTTCCGTTGACCATGGTGCCCGGTTCAATGGCATTATCAAGTTTAATCTGTTTGCTCCTTATATCAGCCATAAGGTTGTCACAGACCTCTTTTACCACATCTGCAATGTCAACCTCATCAAACGGGAAGTAGGTGCCTGTCTCATCAAGCTTGTTCAGGGTAACAATGTCATTGATCAGATCAGTGAGGCGGGCAGACTGGCCAAGAGCTTTTTCGAGAAAATGATTACGTTTATGCTCATCCAGGTCTTTGTTCACAATCAGTGTTTCCAGGTAACCCCTGACCGAGGCAATCGGAGTCTTGAGCTCATGGGCGATGTTGGATGTCATCTGCTGCCTCATCGCCTTGTTCTGCTCAGTGCTGGTAATATCTGTAATGACAACCTCGAAGCTTTCATCATTGAAAAGGATACATCTCACGGAGAAGTATTTGCCTCCTTTTTCTATCCGCATCTCGGTGGACGGATTCTCCTGTTTCCCGGCCCCGGTTTCGAGGTTGCTGTTAAGGAAAGCCTTGATCCTTGCGAATTCCGGGTGATCAAGGAAACCCTCGGGTGTCAGTGAGAGTTCTCCGGTAATGGTGTTCAGGAACACCATAAAATGGCTGTTTGAGAGTGTTACAGTGCGTTCAGGAGTAAAGAATGCCACTCCCTCATTTAGCACATGGAGGTGCCTGATGAGCTTTTCTTTCTGGAGTGACAGTTCAGCGGTGTTGAGTGCCAGATTATTGTAGATTCTGACTATCTCCTTGCCTATCTCGCCGATTTCATTCTTCGGGAAGATAATTGACGGGTCATTGCCTTCACCCCGACGCATCCTTGCTGCAAAGTCCCGGAGCATGGTAATGCTTTTTCCCATCCGCTTCGTCACTGCAGCAAGCAGCGCCCAGATACCTGCGAAGATAATGACCATGAAAACGAGAAAAGTCGTTTCACGTTTCAGGAACCCCTTGATATTGATATTGTATTCTTCGGCTATCCTGATATAGTGTGTATTGAAGTACCTCGAAAAGTAATAATAGTCCTTGCCGGTCGATTCCGAGTGCCGGATTGCAGTGCCGTAGGGTGAATAGAGCGATTTTCCCACCTCGGGCCTGTCGAGATGATTTTCCATTGCCGGCCAGTTGTCTACCGAACTGTCATACAGCACCTTGCCATCAATTGCCAATATCGTGATCCGCAGGTCCGGTACCGGAATGAGGTTGAAAATCGAGTCAATCAGGTGATAGTTGCCTGTTACATTTAACGAATTGACCTTTATGTAGTTGTCTGTCAGCTGAGCTATGTCATTCAGCCTGTTGTCAAGTGCTGCTATTTTGATGTCTTTTTCACGGTGATACTGGAATGCCAGGATAAGGACCGTAAAGAGGAGGAAGATCCCAAAATAGTAAAGGAACAGTCTACGCCTGAAGCTCATCGGATTTGTCATTTGACTGGTTTTTCATTCGCCTAAATAGTAACCGTACCCTGATTTGTTTCTGATCATGTTACCCATTTTGCCCAGCTTTTTACGAATACGGGCAATGGTCACGTCAACGGTACGGTCTGTAACAATGACGTCATCGCCCCAGACTCTTGACAGTATCTCATGCCTGGGAAAAATCTTGCCCTCATTCCGGATGAGGAGTGAGAGAATATCGTGCTCCTTGCGGGTAAGCTCTAGCACCTTGCCATCTGAGAGGATGAGGTTGTTTTCAGTGTCAACGGTGAAGGAGCCGGCCACTGTCTCCAGGGTCACCCGGGCTGGTGCAGACCGGCGGAGGACGGCTTTCACCCGTGCCATCAGTTCCCTGACACTGAATGGTTTGGCAAGGTAATCATCAGCTCCGAGATTGAAGCCGGTGATCTTGTCATTCTCCGTGTCCCTTGCTGTGAGGAAGATTATCGGGGTTGAGAGGTCATTTTCCTTTCTTATCTTTTCCGCCAGGCGGAAGCCGGACATAAGGCCCATCATCACATCGAGGATGAACAGGTCATAGCTGCGGAGGTTTTTGCGCATCGCTTCTTCGGCCGAAAGACAGGTATCAACCTGGTAGCCTTCACCCTCAAGGTTAAATGAGAGGATTTCAAGGATGGGCTCCTCGTCGTCTACAACCAGTATTTTCCTTCGTTCATTCATTTACAATGCCTTATGCTGTGCTGTATGCCCTTCGGTCAAGCCTTCAACTGCCGTCCCCCTTCGCCGGATGGCGGGTCGTGACTGAGTCTTCAGCGCAGTCTTGAATTGCCGGCTGGTATTGCTGACAGCCGGCTTCACTTCTCCTCCTTCCCGATACCTGTATGCCTGATATCTGTTCCCTGCAGGGAGTAGATCGATGCCTCTGCAATGTTGGTGGCATGATCAGCTATCCGCTCAATATTGGATATCATATCCTTCAGCTCAATATAACATTGCACCATTGACCGTGTTTTGTTGTCAATGTTCTCCTTGCGCAGGTGGCAAAGCAGCAGCTTGCGGTTCATCTCATCAACCACCGTGTCATTCTTGATTGTCCATATGGCATAATCAGGGTCAGAGTTGGTGAATGAGAGCAGCGCCTTCTCCACCATGATGGTTCCCGAGGTGAGCATGTTTGTGACCAGAGAGGCAGTTGAGGAAAACTCAGTTGTGTTTCTGATATCCCGAATAATGCGGCAGAGGTTATGTATCCTGTCTCCGATGCGCTCGAGGTTAATAGACATCCGGTATATGGCCACCAGGCGCCGCACGTCAGAGGCCACCGGCTGATATAGCACAATGGTACTGGTAAACTGCTCGCCAATAACCACCTCAAGGTTGTCAATGCGGCTCTCAGCCTTGTCCATCTCAACTATCAGATCAGTGAATGCCTGTTCTTCAGTTGCGCCCATAAGCTTATCCAGGAGGGTCAGCTGCCTCAGTACAAGACTTGCCATCTCGTCAAAGCTGCTCTTTATCTCATTCAGTGCCTGTTCTTTTTTCTCACTCATAATCAAGCGTTTTAGCAAATGTATAAAAAACCTCGCTAATCATCCGAATTTTCCGGTCAGATATGCTTCAGTACGCGGGTCTTTCGGGGTGGTAAAGAGCGTCCCGGTACGGCCCGACTCCACCAGCTCTCCCAGGTACATGAACATCGAGTCATCTGATATACGGGCTGCCTGTGACATGTTATGGGTCACCAGCACCATGGTATATTTCTTCTTCAGCTCGCCAAGCAGGTCCTCAATCTTCAATGTGGCAATAGGGTCAAGGGCTGAGGTGGGCTCGTCGAGGAGCAGCACCTCGGGGTTAAAAGCGATGGCCCTGGCTACACACAGCCGCTGCTGTTGCCCGCCGGAGAGGAATGTTCCTTTTCTGTAAAGCGACTCCTTCACTTCGTCCCAGAGTGTAACGTTGCGCAGAGCATTTTCAACTATCTCGTCACGCCGGCTTTTTTTCATACGTATATCGTTGAGGCTGAATCCGGCCACCACATTTTCGTAGATAGTCATGTTCGGGAAAGGGTTGGGGCGCTGGAAGACCATTCCCACCTTACGGCGAAGCTCTATAACTGACATTGAAAAGATACTCTGACCGTCAAGGAGAATGTCACCTTTTGTCTGTATGTCAGGATAGAGCTCGTGCATGCGGTTTATGGCCCGCAGCAGGGTACTCTTGCCGCAACCCGAGGGACCCATGATGGCAGTAATGCTGTTTCGCTTCACCGAAGCGGTAACACCATTCACGGCATACTTCCCGGGTTCATAGGCAATAGAGAGATCCTTTATCTCCAGTACATTATCGTTTTGGGAGGTGTTGTTCATCAGGTTCAGATGTATTTATGTTTTGATGCCACACTGCGCGCGAGGAGGTTCATTGACAGCACGAATACCATCAGGAACAGCGAGGCGCTCCAGACCAGACTGACCATGTTCGGATCATTGTAGAAATCCCATATCAGCAGCGGTACGGCACTGACCGGCTTTGTGATATCGAAGCTGATGGCCGGGCTGCCAAGGGCTGTAAGCATCAGCGGAGCCGTCTCACCAAGTATACGTGACAGTGCCAGGAGCACTCCCGTTGCCAGACCGCTGAAGCTGACAGGTATGAGTATCTTGTAAATCATTTTGTAATATGGAGTCCCCAGTGCAAATGCTGCCTCCCTGATTGAAACGGGTATCATGCGCATCGTCTCCTCGGTGGAACGTATTATAAGCGGCAGCATCATGATGGCCAGCGAAACACTCCCTGCCAGTGCCGAATAACCTTTTGTGATGTTCTTGACTATCCAGATATAGGCTATGATCCCAAGTATGATTGAGGGTACACCCTGCAGTATCTCGGCAAGGCTCCTGATGAACCGGGCATACTTCTGACTGCTGTTTTCGTAGATATAGATTCCGGTCATCAGTCCGGGTGGTATGGCGAAGAGCGACGCAAGAAAAACCATCAGCAGTGATCCGGTGAGGCCGTTGGCTATACCGCCCGGGATGATATCACCCGTTGAGGCAGCCATCATCGCCTGAAAGGTATCGGGCGCCGGCTGGGTAAAGAATGCGAGGTTTATCTGCCGGAATCCCTTGATGGCCAGGCTGCCCACAATCAGGAAGATGGGAATGACGGTTATGACCGCACCGGCTATCACCAGGTACCTGAAGCGGACGTTGGTCCGGTTACGCCTGCCAATATTGTCAGTCAGTGCGGTATTGATCTCTGTCATGCGAAGCGTTTGATTATCAGTTTGCCGAGGTAGTTCACCAGGGCCGTTATCAAAAAGAGAAGCAGGCCGATGGCTATCAGTGCACTCATCTTCAGTCCTGATGCCTCACCAAACTGGTTGGCAATCACTGAAGCCATGGTGTTTCCCGGAGCAAAGAGTCCTTTTGGTATGACATTGGCATTGCCAATCAGCATCGTTACGGCCATGGTCTCTCCCAGAGCCCTTCCCAGGGCGAGGATGAAGCTGGCGATAATGCCTGACCGGGCAGAGGGGATGACCACGCTGAAGATCACCTCGCGCCGTGTGGCGCCGAGTGAATAGGCTGCCTCCTTAAGTTCGGCGGGAACCATCGAGATGATCTCCGCACTGAGCGAGGTGGCATACGGAACAATCATAATAGCCAGCACCAGTGAGGCGGTGAATACTCCGAAGCCCTGGTCAGTCAGGCCTGTGGCTACCAGCAGGGGACGGAGGGCGTAAAAGCCCCAGAAACCGTAAACTATCGAAGGAATTCCGGCCAGCAGGTCAACCAGGCTCCGCAGTATCCTGGAGGTGCGGGTACCATTGTAGTATTCGGCAATGAAGAGGGAGGTGGAGAAGGCCATGGGTATGCATATTATCAGCGCCAGGATTGATGTGATAACCGTCCCGGCGATGAACGCCATGGCTCCGTACTCTTCGCTGCCTTCGGTTGGATTCCAGACTGAAGAGGTGATGAATCTGACCCCGAACTCCTTAAAGGCAGGGAGAGCCCCTCCCAAAAGCGAGATAACTATCCCCGCACTGAGAAGAAGTATTGTCAGTGAAGAGATAAACAGTAGTGCCTTTGTGACCCTGTCTCCTGACATCAGTTTATTTGAGAACGGTCTGACCCTGGTAGGTTATTCCCCTGAGCAGCTCTTCGGCCTGCAGCGATGCGTTCTGCGGCAGGGCAGCATAATGGACACTGGTGGCAATGGCCTGTGCCTCCTCGCTGATAAGCCATCTGACGGTTTTGACTGCTGCTTCGGCAGCCTCGCTGCTGTGCTTGCCATATGCCAGCTCCTTGTACATGATGATCCATGTGAAGCTGGTGATGGGATAGGCAGCAGGATTTGACGAGTTGGTAAGCATCACCCTGGTGTCAGACGGTATCTCTTCATCGGCAGCGGCGGTGAATGATTCCAGGGTAGGTTCTATGAAGAAACCTGCGCTGTTCATCACTGCAGCCATTGGTATTTTTTGTGCGAAAGCATATTCATAACCGATGTAACCGATGGAGCCCTGGCTCTGGCTGATGGTTCCTGAAACGCCCGGATTGCCTTTGGCGCCTATGCCGGCAGGCCAGTTGAGAGCTTTACCTGTCCCGAGCTGAGCATTCCAGGCCGGGCTGACTTTTGACATGTAGTCGCTGAAGATGAATGTGGTACCACTGCCGTCAGAACGGTAGACAACGGTAATTTCCATATCGGGTAGGGCAAGACCCGGGTTGGATGCAAGAATCTTCGGATCATTCCACTTATTAATGTTGCCCAGGAAGATCCCTTCGAGAAGTTCAGGGGTGAGCTTCAGGTCTGTGACACCCGGCAGATTATATGCTATTACCACTGCGCCGATGCAGGTGGGGATATGAACAACCTCACCGGGCATCTCTGCCATTTCTTCGTCTGAAAGGAATGCGTCTGTAGCCGAGAAATTAACTATCTGGTCGCGAAGGCTCTTGATGCCCCCGCCTGAACCTATACCTCCGTAATTGATGAGCGGACCGCCTGCCTCATTGAATTTTTTGAAGGCGAGGTTGTAGAATGGCTGCGGGAAGGTGGCCCCGGCAGCCGATAGGGTGATCTGTTTCTGCTTGCCGGTGGCTGAACCGCTGCCTCCACATGAGACGAGCAGCAGTGCCATTGCAGCCATCAGGATAAAAACAATTTTTTTCATATTTGTTTTATTATAAGTTTATGTTTTTTCTGATTCATCTATTTGCAGGGTTCTTTCCATTGCCAGTGTATTTAAGATCTGCACTCTCCCGGGCGGCGCCTGCTATTGCCGTTAACGTCATAATACCGCCAACGACAGGTAAAATCTTCATCCTCATCTGATTAATAATTGACGATTTGACTACACAAAAATCTCACACATTTGTTACATTCAGATTACACAAATGTGACAAAGTTGTTACAAGCATGCCAATATACCGGTTATGTAGCAGGAATCAAAAGAGTGAAAACCGGGCCGGTGCAAATCATTAACTTTACGGTATGATAATTGCAAGTCAGGTTATTATATGAAGCACACATGAATCAAATACATTGGCATGTATTAATATTGTTTTCAGTCATGTAGATTTCATCCGGCCTTTAAAATAAATTATATACGAATGAAGCAGATAGTTCTAACAGTTATAGTTGCAGCATTAATGAACAGTGCCGCCGGGCAGAGCGTTGAGAGCCCCAATTATGGTTTGAAATCACCTCTTACGGCAGAGATAGTGCGGGTTGATTTCAATGCAGATGCCACCGTTGTCTGGCTGACGATAATGAGTGACATCAACAACGCATGGTTTTGCATAGAGAGGAACACTTTTCTCGTGAGACCAGACGGTGTCAGACTGAAGCTAACCGGACTGAAGGGACTGCCGTACTGTCCTGCAACGTACAAGTTCAGGCGCCCCGGGGAGAAAGCTTCTTTCTCACTGACCTTCCCGCCCACTGGAGTGCTGCCCTGGTTTTCAATTGTTGAGGAGTGCATGGGTGGCTGCCTCTCCTTCAGGGGAGTTGTGACAGATGCCGGGTTGAACGAAAAGCTGAACGAGGCTTTCGCGCTTTCAGATGCAGACAACCCGATGGCTGCATACCGCATTTACGAGGAGATCATCAATGAGATTGACAGCCTTAACCTGGGCATCGAGGGTTCAATCTACACATCCCTGATAATGATTGACCGGAGTATGGGACGGAATGAAAGCGCCAGACGATGGTACAACAGGATGATGACAGCCGATACCCCTGACCTTAAGCTCTACCTTGATAACCTGAAGCGACAGGGAGTTGAATTCTGAAAGCTGAAGGATATCAGTCAGCCGGGCCCGGTCGGATCAGGATAACAGGCCTCAGGCTGGCAGTCACCTAATAAAAAAAGAGCCCCGTAAAAGGGCTCTCTGTATAGTATAAAGAAAAGGTCCCGTAAAGGGGCTTTCCGTAGTGTGAAAAATGGAGCCCCGTGCGAGGGTTCTCCTTATAGTGTGAAAGAGGGAGCCCCGTGTAAGGGCTCTCTGTATAGTGTAAAAAAGAGAGGCTGCCCCTTTTGCGGCAGCCCCTGTTTTTCATAGGTTAAGGTCAGTTCCTAGAAATGGAAGTCGAGTCCGATGGCTGCAACCCATGTATTTTTGTTGTATATATCGGTTGCGTTTCCTCCTGCATATGTTTTTGAACCTTCCTGGTATATGGTGTATGAGCCTCCCAGGTTGATGTCAATCATGTTATTAACCTTGAAGCCCAACCCGCCACCGAAGGTATTTGTATTAAGGCTGTATTTCAGGTCGCTCTGATAGTTTTCATTGACCCCGGTAACGGTGGTGAGCCATCCGGCACTGACGAAGAGATTGTCGGTAATGCCTACCTGAATACCAAGTGCTGCCTCTATGAAGTTCTTGTCAATCTTATTGATTTCAACATCAGCCTGTCCGTCATAGTCAACCCCTTTGTCAAAGTAGTAGTTAAAGCTGCCGGAGATGAGGAGTCTGTTTGAAGGCCTGATGTCAACACCGAGTGCTGCCATGGCTGGCATGTCAGCTATAGCTGTTGAGTCCTGAATAAACAATCCATTACCATCTTTGCCTTCATTGACGGTGGTGGTGAGGGTCATCTTAGTCTTGAATTCGTACTTGAGTCCGATATTGATAAGATCACCAACGGGAGCAAAATTAACTGAAAGGATAGGGGTGATACCACTGCCTTTCATTGTTGCGTCTGCTTCAACTGAAGTTGCATCGTCAAGAAGGGCTGCCACACCGTTGAGAGTAGCTACATTTTGTGCAGGAAGCCCCGGAGTAGCTGCCACTCTCCTCAGGTAGTTGCCGGGTGTCTGGACTCCTCCGTGAGCCTCCGGAGCAGTGATGGTTACATCCTGAATGTATCCTTCGTACTTGTTGCTGGCCATTACATATCGGCCGCCGACTGCTACCGAGAGCATCTCATTGATCTTGTAGGAAGCATTGGCCTGAAGGCCGAAATAGATAGATGATCCCTTGAAGTAAATGTTGGAGTTATAACCGGTGACACCATTGAAATTGGGATCAGTTCCTGTATTCGCGAAGATATACTGATCAAGTGGAGTGAGGTGCTGTACGAGCATTGGGACCAGGTTGGATATCGGCATCTCAAATGAAGGCAAACCATCTTCATAGGTTGCGCCGCCACCGCCACCTACCGGGTTAAAGCCCAGTGAAAGGGCAAGTTTGCCGGTCTTGAATGCAGCATATACGCCGGGATAAACCGGGGCGCTGACCTTTCCAACATACTCTTTCGGGCTTCCGTTCAGGGGATCGTAAGCTGTGGTAACACGCTGCGTCTGGCCAATGGTCTGGTTGTTGAGCGAGAAGTGGAATCCGTCAGAGAGTTTTGTAAGACCTGCCGGGTTGTAATAGACAGCATCAATGCTTGTTGATGCGTTGCGGCTCTGCAGCCTGGTGTAAAGGGCACTCTGGTTGGTGTTGGTGACCAGGCCGCCTGCGAAGAGTGAGCCTGTGACAACGAGTGCGGAAATAACTGAATAGATCCTTTTCATTGACTTCTTTTTTTAATTACACATTTTGAGTTTTACTGTGCAGTATGCGTAAAAGCGCCGTAAAAGTATTAAAAAAACTTAAATGTAGGGATATCTGGTCGATAATATGTGTTTCTACTGTAAATGGCCGTACGATAAGTCAACAGTTGCCTACAGATTCATCACTGCAAACGCACCTGTCCGGGCAGAGCTGGCTGAGCCACCGCGAATATCACACTACTGCAAACCCGCCTATCTAATCGTAGCAGGCTGAGCCACCGCGTATATCATTATTCCCTCAAGATTGCAATCAATCCTTGCATATCCGGGTTTTAGCTCATGAATGGTGACACTTCTTTTTTCCTCAGTTAGTTCAGGGCTCATGACTGACAGGGAGTGCAGAGGTACCTTTGAGGTATTTATTACATAAGAAAGACGGTTGTCTTTTATTGTAGTTTCGATATCCTTTAATACAGGGATATTATCCTTATCTCTGATGGAAGAATGAGGGATTGCCACAAGTCCCCTGCTCAGGAAATGAATAACTGCTTTACCTTCATGGAATCTTATTCTTGCCGCCCATCTTTCATCACCTGCCAATTGTGTCAGAACCGGGTGGAACCTCTTTTTCTTAATGAGCTTTTCCAGGGGATCAGAGTCTGTAACAGTATTGATAAAGATAAGGTTTTTATATTTTGACTTTAGAAGTGTGTTTGAAACAGGTGATTTCCTTTTGTTTCCTTTCTCATCATGTGTGCCGAATGGTAAAGCAAGCCAGGCTTCACCTCCGCCTGCAAGGTATGTTTTGATGGCATCAACCTGATTATCTGAAACACAGGCTATGCTGTCGAGAATCAGGGGAGTTTTCTCTTCCGATAATGCAACCGGATCTGAGAGTTCCTCACACCGGACAAATCTGTATCCGATATTTTTCCCAAGCAACAGTTCTGACCAGGCAGCTGACTTGTCCCATTGTTCCTTCCCGTCCTCTCCCCGCCATCCGTTTTCTTTACAATAACGGCTATTCACCAGTCTGACCTCCGCCAGGTCAATTCCTTCATGACAGTTCAGAGGGCTCTGTTTTGTTTCCCACTTATTGAAAGGTTTGGCAATGTCTTCAATCTCCATCATATCCTCAGGGTCCTCTTCCAGTCTGTGGTTAAGTGTACTGCTCCAGTTCGCCACTCCCCAGAAACGGCTCAGTGACCACCCGAGATAACCACCCTTTTCATAAATGGTATAACTCAACGCGATGGCTGGTTTGTTTCCTCTCCGGAATGCAATATCCTTCTGATGCAATGCCTCTGAGTCCATTCTCGTCCAGTTCACACTTTTGATGTTTATACCGCAATTCTCAAGCATAATGAAGTCGAGCATGGGTGACATTCTTTCGAGATTGAGATTGACGGCATTGAGATATATCGGGCCGGATGATGAACAGCAGGTCATCAGCGGTATATCGCCTATAACACCTTTCACCATCTTCAGATGGTCAGCAACGGAGTCAGCCCTCATGTTCAACCAGTTCCTGAAGGCGGGGTTTTCATAGTTGCCCCATTGAAACTCGGATATGTTTATGGTATCACCCCAGAATTCAACATCATCAAGAGGGGGAATCTCAAGCCCGTACTCCCTCCTGAAGCGATCACGGCAATGTTTGCATCCGCATACAAGAGGCCCGGCATAATCGCACATATCATCCACCATGAGGCCATCAACAGGCACCTCTTTTATGAGTCTCCGGAGATATTTCCCGTGCATGTCAAGGAAGTCGGGATTATTGTGGCAGAAAGCTTCAAGCTGATACTGTTTGGCATATCCCCTGCTTCCGTCACGCAGGTTTACCTGGCAGATATCATTGAAATAATGACCTTCATATTGAGCATGTTTGGCGGCAACCGGGTCACTGAACAACAAAACGTGGTGCCGCTGGGTTCTGTGCAGTTTTCTGAACTCCTCTTCTCCCCTGGGCCGTTCAACATGGTTACATGAATAATGATCCATGAATTTTATGTTGTACCTGTGAAGTTCTTCACACACATTTGCATAGTATCCATGGAGTTGGCCAAAATAATTGGCGAAGTCAAACCGTATATGAAAGCCAAAATTAATTGCAGTATCAAATCCGGCTTCCGCGAAGGCTTCAGCCCTGAACCTGATTTTGTCAACTATTTTTTTCTGAGACCATAGCAGATCCTCAATATTGCACCACCAGCTGGCTGCACGAACAGGAACAAATGATGAATTGCCGACTGGCATGCCATCAGGGCCAGGGGAGGGTGCATGGACCAAAAAGGTTTTGCCTGTCAGGGGCAGGGCAATTCCGATCCCCAGTGTGTTCAACGCGGAAACTTTGACAAAACGGCGGCGGGAATATGCTTGTTTCATCCTTGTAAACTATGTTTTAAAGGTCTGATGGAACCACACATGATTGAAAAATATATTAACAGGTGTTTGTCTGTTTCGTGCATGTGGGTTGCATGCCTGAGACCTGTTTGAATTGCTTTAAATGTATTGTTGTCAGGTTTAATCATTCATTCATTGACCTTCAGGGTTTTGTTTATATTACCCCTGCCTGTGTCTCCTTCTGAACCGACGTGCTGTCATCCACTCCCGGAAAAGGCACAATGGCCGGGAACTCTTTTGTTACAGCACCGCCTTTCATTATGTCTGAAATGAGGTCCTTTTTGCCGGTAACCAGGTAGATTATCTCGTATCTGCCAAGACCAGGAACTGTAACCTCACAGTAACCATCTTTCACTGTAAAGTCAAGAGTGAGGACTTCCTCAAAATCGGGGGATATCAGGTATGCCTGGCTGACATCTTCCGATCTGACGGCAATTTTCATTTTTCCATCATCCTCAATATAGTCATAGGGTGAAGGGTAGGCAGTATATTCAAATGCCATATCCTCAGGTATCATCATTATTCCGTCATTTCTGGTCCCGAGGCAGTTCAGCAGGTGAACCGAAATGCCTTTGTATTCCCCTGAGGCATGGTAATATGGCATAAGCACAATTTCCGGGTCAATGTTTGTTGTCTTGATAACCGGATCGGGCTGTCTGGCGGTAGCCGTTTCAATTATCAGGTCTCTCATGGCTTCATTCCTGTTATCTTTCCAGACTCCACCTTCGCCAATCCTTCCCCCGCCTATTCTCGGCACGAAGTATCTCAGCCCCGGCATTTCCTCCATGTACACCGCCTTACCTTTCCCCTGATCATCGTTGAACAATGTTGCGAGGCCAGGTTCTGCCCGTTGATTTCCGGTCTCATCATAATGTGATGTGCGCCCGGTGGCAACAACATAACCCCCGTCATGGACATAATCGATGATCTTATTAATCTCATTGTCAGACAGGCAGGTTACATCAGGCAGAATAAGCGTTGAATACTTGCCCAGGTCAGTAGTTCCGAGCTTTGATGCTATCACCGTTTCAAATGGTATATGGTTTTCCAGTAAGGCTTGTGCCCATCCCTGGTACTCATTCACTGTTTCATATGCTTCGCGCAGGTAATTCTTTGACGGCGAAGAGAAGAGAATGGCAGTGTTGCATAACAGACCGTCATCAATAAAGACCTTTTCCCATTTTTTCTCCCAGAGGAGAGGGAAAACAATATTTATCTGCGGAAACATCCAGATATGAAGGCCACATGTCTTTGCAAAGGCCCAGTTATAAAACTGTTGCGAGGGAGAGATAGAGTAACCCAGATAGAACGATGGCCCGAATGCCCTGTAATAGGATGCTTCTGCCACAGCGTACCTGAAAGACCATGGGTTGGCCGGTTCACACTCGAAGAATGACACGTTATGGCCTCTGCACATATCTTCGAGGTCCATGCCATAATAGCTTGCAACAAATGGAGATAAAGCCTCACAGTAACAGCCCGTGAAGAGCATATCTTTCTTTATATTATCAAGCACACCCCTTATCTCTGACAGGAAATTGCCCATTGTTTCGATGCGAAACCGGAGCCATGCCCTGAAGACCGGGCTCTCATAATTCCCGAACACCAATGAATCACGGTAATCAGGGATATCATAACCCGTTTGTTCTTTAAAGAGGCGACGGCAGTGCTCACACCCGCAGATGCTCCATTCTGCCGGCAGCCATTCAGTCTCATCCACCATCAGGCCATCATAGCCGGTCTCTCTTACAACCATTTCAACCCTGTTCAGGTACTCCTTCTTAAAATCAGGGTTATTCGGGCACATCATATATGTGCCGTATCTCCTGAAATAGGCCGGCTCACCGCTCCGGAGGTCAATCATGGCCTGATCAGGGTGATTCCTGAAATAGGTATCAAGCACGCAGCATGCAGTGAGATGGCCAACAACCTTTATATTGTTTCTGTGACAGGCGCTGACCAAAACCTTCATATTGCTGATATACAAGTCTATGGGAGGAGAATTAAACCAGGAGACACCATCATCAGGGCCTGCAAAAAGATACCTGTAGTGTTCAGGAAATATGACATTTATTCCGATATCTGCATAGCCGGCAGCAATCTTATTGGCTTCATCCATTGTCAGCACTTCAGGTATATCATCCCACACGTATGATCTGATATTTTTAAACCAGTCATCCGGTGGTGTTGTCTCAGCAGTCCTGACATAGAGTGAAGAAGGGAATCCGCCTGTTTTTTCTCCACAGGCGTTTGAAGGAAGCGGTTCAAGCGGTTCAACACCAGCCTCTGCACACATTTTTTGAAGTTCATCCAATGAAAGGGCCCTGTCAAGGATCATTATCTCATCAAGAGCCCCCCGGAAATAACGGTCGTTCAGGTCATTATAAAATCTCCCGGCAACCACGCTATTATTATCATTGATGATTTTACCCGAAACCTCTTTTTTGCTTCTTAGCCTGCCGTCAACATAAAAGCAGAGTTCTGATCCGTTGTAGGTTCCGGCCAGGAGATGCCATGTGCCGGCAAGAGGTGGGGCAACTGACAGGATTTCAACAATGTTGTCGATGTTCAGCTGGAATTTCAGCTGATTGGCATACCCGTTATAATAGATAAGAAACCCCCTGTCAGAAAGGAAGGAGATGTTTCCCACGATACCACGGTCTCCTCCTTCCCATTCGTCACACCTGACCCAGACAGCGACTGTCATTTCATTTTCAAAAGTCACCGGCGCCGGGCCGGTTATGAATGCATTTTCCCCGTTGAACCAGATTGCTTTGCCAAAAATGCCCCTGACGGTTTCCGTGTTGAAAGCATTTTCCCCTGACCATGTCATTTTATAGTCATTCATGCATGATGTAAGGTTGAGCATGATACCTGCAATAGTCAGGAAAATCAGGAACTTATTCTTTTTCATCATATTTCAGTTTTGTTTTTAAGGGTATGATGTAACCCACATGACTTAAAATTATAGAAACAGGTGTTTTTCTATCTGATATATGTTGGTTTCATTATGGTATTGAAAGGTCTTATTGTTTTCGCATGTCATATACCCTTTTCCCCGATTTAATAGTCTGTCTGATTATGATTCTGCCGTTTTCTCTTGCAAACAATACAATGTCAGCCCTGGCCCCTGTTTTCAGGCCATTGGGAATGGCCGGGAAGAGAAGGTTTGACGGATTGACCGATGCCATTTTCCAGGCTTTGGGTATAGTGCAGATATTCTTGCTTGTCAGATAGTTAACACAATCAAGCAGGGTCATTGCCGAACCTGCAAGAATATCCGGGTTTTCAGCCGTGCAAAGCCTGCCGTCGGAAGTCAATACTACCGGGCCACCTATCAGAGAATGATATTTGCCGGGGTTCATGCCGGTAAATTTTGTTGAATCACTTATCAGGATAGTGTGATCACCTTTAACCTTGAACACTACCCTCATGAAGTTGTCAGGCAGGTGAAAACCGTCAGCAATTATGGAGGCCCACAGGTTTCTCTCAGCAAGCTGGTCCCAGAGATAATTTGGGTGCCTTGGCAACATCAGATGGGCTCCGTTGCCAAGATGTGTTGACAGCTTTGCACCTGCCATAACTGCTTTCCTTATCTGGTCAGTGTTGGCACTGGTATGTCCCAGGGCAACGAGGATGCCGTTTTTCCTGCATTGCTTGATAAACTCCAATGTGCCCGGCAATTCCGGGGCAAGAGTGATCAGTTTCACCATTCCCCCGGAGCAATGCTGCCATTCCTCAAGCAGACTGATATCCGGAAGGGTAATATATTTCTTGCTGTGAGCTCCACGCGGACCATCATCCCCTGAGATGAAGGGACCTTCAAGATGGATTCCGGCAATGGAACTGCCTTCATCAGGGTAATCAGTACAGAAACTGCTTATCTGCAAGAGGCTCTCTTTCAGATTTTTTCTGTCAGATGTAACAAGTGTGGGAAAGAAGCTCGTGATACCATGCCTGTGGTGGGCGACAAGAGCCGTACGGATATCATTATAAGACAGTGGGCAGGTGTTAAAGTCGGTGCCGTTAATGCCGTTGACCTGGATATCAAACAATCCGGGTGCAATGAATGGCAGGTCACTGCTATCCATTGACTTTTCAAAGGAGATATCTGCAATATACCCTCCGGAGATATCAATAGAAAGAGGTATTCCAGATATATAATCTATTCCTTCAACTCTTTGACAGCTGTTATTGTCTGACTTTGCCATAAGATTCCCGGTCAAGGAAGAGGATACAATTCGGATGTCTTCTTAAGATTGAACCTGGCACTGCATTCGTAATAGTGCCTTCAAGAACCATCTTTACAGCATTTTGTTTGTTTGCTCCGGGTGTCATGCAATAAAGACAGGATGCGGACATAATAGTCGGGATAGTTATGGTAATTGCCTTTTTGGGTACCTGATCCAAATCATTGAAACAGTTTTCGTCAACCTGCTGTTGCCTGCTTATCTCATCAAGAACTATGGTCTTCACTACTGCAGGGTCGTTAAAATCTGCAGTTAATGGTTCGTTGAACGCCACATGTCCGTTGGCTCCCAGGCCAAGCAGCACGATATCTATTGTTTTTTCAGCCAATAGTCCGGAGAAGCGTTCACATTCTTTTGCAGGGTCATTGATGCCATCAATAAGATTTACCTCGCCAGGATGAACATGATTGAACAATCTGTCTGACAGGAAGTAACCAAAGCTGGCCGGATGATCATTCCGCAGGCCGATGTACTCATCCATATTGAATACCGTTATTCCTGACCAGTCAATCTCTTTATCGTTTCTGAGAAACTTCAGGGTCTCTTCCTGGGATGGTGCGGCGGCAAAAACCATCCTGATGCGTTCCTTTTGCCTTAATAAAGCCTTGATTCTGTCAGCTATCAGTTTCCCGGATGCCTTTCCCATCTCCAACCTGTCGGGGTAAACGAAGACTTCCAGAGAATCTATCTTAAGGCTTTTTACTACTTTGTTACTCATAGTAAGTTGGTTTTTATATACGTTTGAATTTCACATCCATGAATCTGAGACCTGGCAAAGCATTCATGATTGTGAATGATCTTTCAGAGGAATGATTGTATATAGTTATTGATATCATTACTTCCGTGTTATTTATTTCTTTCTGCTTCAACTGTCATCACGTCCTCATGCCGGATAGCTTCAAGCAGTTTGTCAACTCTTTCCGGGACTTTATTTCCCGCTATCAGACCTGAGAAGATATATATCACCAGTGAGCATAACATGGGGCTGACAATTTCAAGTGCAAGCGAAACGTCTCCCATGGTTTTCAGTATTGCAAAAGTTATCACCCCGCCTATGATTGAAATAATGGCCGAACTGCTGTTACTTTTCCGGAACCATGGCAACAGTCCGAGGATCATGGGTATGGAAATAGGTCCGACCAGCGCGGCGAACCATGTTATAATCAGTCCGAAAACTCCTCCGAACGAGTCTGAGTAGATAGCGATAATGATTGTAAGGGCAGTAAACAGGAATGTTGACGCTCTTGCAAGAATAAGCATGATCCGGGGGCTCGAAGTTTTCAGTTTTGGAAAAATATTTGGCAAAATGTCCCGCGTAATGACTGCTGATATGGTATTTGCATCAGAGGATGTCATAGAAAGGGTATTGGTAAAAAGAGAGGCAAGGACAAGACCCAGTAATCCTGTTGGCAGGAATTTGAGTGCCATAAGAGCATATGATTGGGTAGGATCGGCAAGGTCTTTGATGAAAATGGGTGCGGCAAACATCGGGAAGAATAATACCAATGGCCACAGCAGGTAGAGAAATGATGAAAGCAATGCCGCTTTTTTTGCCTGTTTCCCGGATTGAGATGAGATAAACCTTGTTGCCAGGTGCCATGTCCCTCCGCTGTAGCTGAAAAAATCAATTATCAGGATAGCAGCGAAGAACCCGATTGTATAAGGGGGATTGAATAATCGCGAATGAGCCTCGGGCAACCGGTCCCACATGGTAAAATACCCCGCCAGCCCATCACCGATTTCTCTCAGGATCAGGAAAAACATTGTGAACCCGGCAATAAGCTGGATGATAAACTGTGCAAAGTCATTAAGTACATCAGCCAGCAGACCTCCCAGTATACCATAAATAAGGGAGACGCTCCCGGCGATGAGTATACCCGCGAGAATCGGGATACCAGTGAAGACATAGAGAAGGATGGCAATAGCAGCCCATTTCGCACCCACGTCAAAGATCTTTATTATCACCCCGCACCAGGCCATGATCTGTTGTGTGGCCAGATTATATCTGACAGAAAGATATTCGGTAGGTGATTGTATCTTGAAGCGGGTGCGCAGACGTGACCATTTTGGTGCTATCAGATAGGCGGCAACAACAGTTGATATGAATACTCCACCTGCCCACCAGACATAAAGGCTGAATCCGTGCGTGTATGCTACTCCGGCATAAGCAACAAACACGGCGCCGCTGTAACCTGATACATGATGTGAAATGCCTGTCAGCCACCATGGCAGCCTTCCTCCGGCGGTGAAATAGTCAGCTGAGTTGCGAACCCTGGTGGCAGCCCAGACCCCCACTGAAATCAGCAGGAGGAAATAAACAATCAATATGGTATAATCAATGGGTTGCATCTATTCCGACTCCCTTTCTTTTTTATCCTGATCAGATTCGTTTACCCTGATTCTGGCGATGTAGATTGAAGACTTTCCTTCATGTGAAGAATAATAGGAGACCACCAGCATATCTTCATGCCAGACCATTCCCGGGTAACTGCAATCGCCACCGCCTGGCAGGATCAACACCGGGTTGAACCCCAAGTCAGTGACAGCCCCAATCACTGTTTTCGCTTCACCACCGATATAGCTCCTTCCACCTGCCATGACCCGCCCATCAGGCAGAGACACCATAGCAGGCCCGCCAACATAATGCCCACACTCTTTCCATTGCCATTCAGTGAACGGAGAGGCAGCTTTGCCGATCAATGCCTGTCTGTTCCCTCCGTCTCTCCTTATCAGTGCCATAAGTGTGTCATTGTCTTTCTGTAAGATAGCTGCCTCATTCACAAAGTTTTCAAGCTTGAAATCGCAGATCAGTTCATACTGCTTCCCGTCTCTGCTTTTGTACAGGGAAGGGCCACCTCCATAGGCAACTACATATATTTCTTTGCCGTCACAGAATGGGTGCCATGGCCATTTGTTGCTGAAATTGAGATAATAAAAATCGCTCCATTTTCTGCCGTTTTCCGTGAATACAACAGCAGGTTTGTACCCCATGTGCTTTTCCCCTTCGTAAATTGAAGCACCTATATGAAGCATGAGAATGTCATCAGGGGTTATAACGAAAGAAGGGTCTCTAAGGTCAATTCCTTCACTCTCAAGCAGAGCTGCTGATTTCCATTTCTTTCCGTCACGGCTTGTCAACACCCTTATTTTACCGTTTGTTCCATAAACGTGTTTTGTGGATTCACGGAACGCACAATACCATCTTCCTTTGTACCTGATGAGACCTGTAAAGGCATTATGGGGAGCTTTGTCCCATATTTTTTCCACTGAGATTATCTCTGCCACTATCGGTTCCGGACTCCCTTTTGTGTTGTCTGCCGGAGTGTCGGGGCACTGTATAGTGTCTTTGCCTGAAGAGGAGTACAACAAGTCATCCGGCCCATGGGTGACCTGAAGAGCCTGTATTCCTTCACTGTTTCGCTGATTTGCCGGAGACGCTTGCAGGCTGGGTGAACGGTTTACCACTTCTGAAAAAGCCTCAAGGAAGTTACTCTGCTGTTCTCTCATCCACCTGATGTCATTTTTCAGGAAATTGATAACTGATTGGTATCTGTCAGGAAATGAACCTCTGAGTTCCTTTAGAAGCAACTGCTGTTGATTAATATAATCTTCAACGATTCCGGGCTGTGCTCCGGAAGTAAGTAAGCCCATGAGATTGTCACGTACCGGGTTTAGACCTACTTTTCCTTTTGCTGATTTGTTTCCGGCAAGGATCAGGGAGCCCGGATATGTCTCAACCAGTCTTGCAAGAACCATCTGAGCAGCTCTGTCAGGCGTCACGCCGGCAATTACCTGCCCTATTGACCGGTCAGGGTCATATTCATCCGGATTGTATGCATAGTCCATGGAAGTGAGAACAGGAATGCTGTTTATGTCACTCTGTGCTCCCAAAGAGTTTGACATGTAACCGTCAATAACCTTGCACAGGTCTCTGTCTCTTCCGGTTAATGGTCCCAGATGTATTGCCGGATGGTTGTCATTTACCGGGTAATTATCCCACAGGATGATCCTGTGCTTTACGATATTCCTGAATTCCAGTGCTTCAGCGGTTGCTATTTTCACTGGTACAATGTGAGGGCCTGTCCAGAAAACATATACTTCCGGATACAGTGTTGCTGCGAGTGCTTCAAGGTAGAGCCTGTGGACCGGATCAGACCCCGTGCCCCAGTACCATGTAGGACAAAAGGCGAAGGAGGCCTCTTTGTCGTTGGCCCTGAGCGCTTCAAAGAGGCGGTTGGCAAGAAGTGCATGTTTCCTTCCTTCAATCTCAACCATCTTCTCATCCAAATCATCAAGACAGAGGGAAAACCATCTTACTCCATTCTGCTGAGCCCACTCGTAATGCTTCAGGAGCAGTTCAAAATCATCATCAGAGTCTGTTTGAAGGGGTCTGTCAGAGAAAAGCTGGGGATTCATCGAGAAGCAGAAATTGATATTATTCTCTGCGCATGCGTTTATCACCCTGATCCACTCTGCCTTGATTTCAGAAGGTAACGGACTCCACCATCTGTTCTCAATTGAATCCAGGAATGTACCATACTTATAATGAGGTTTTTCCCTGGTTGAGAACATCGAAAGATAACAGTTCATCAGGAAATTGGCTTTGCCGGCGACAAGTGTTGGTATCTCAGCCAGATACTGTTCGGGAGTCCATGCATAACCCTTTATACCCCTGATTTTAAAACCCGGGCTGATGCCTTTTTCAATGTGGTAAGGCAGTTGTATGATGGTATCGGGAAGGGTCACCCTGAAGCTTGCCGTCACTTCCGGCTGAGACCAGACGGGCGGAAGTGCCAGACAAAAAATAATCTGACAGAGAGTGAATCTTAATATGACATTCTTTATGCTCATGAGAGTGACTGTTTGCCGGTTTGAGGAGTGCCATAATACTTAATGAGAAAATACCCTGATATTATTACCAGCAAAAGACCTGAGGAAACAATGATCCAGTTTTTTACAAATACCGCGTTTGTAGCCATTGCAATTCCGAGACAGGCAAGGATACCGCAGATACAATTGAATATCTGTCTTCTCAGGCTCTCGGAAGGGGGTTTCAGGTGAGGCCTGCCGGCTATGAATTTCTTCCATCCGGCAGGAGGTGCGCACCTTTGATAAAAAGTTTCCAGCACTTTGTCTGATTCTCTGGGAGTAAGAAGGGCTATCCCGGCAACTGTTGCCAGGGCTATCAGAAACAGCATTCCCGTTCCCTGCCATATGGGTTTACTCTGGAAATCAAGGATGAACCAGAACAGTATTGCAAGAGGGAGTCCCAGAACCGTGGCAGCAAGCTCTCCCCATGCATTGAACCTTGGCCAGAAGAACCTGAAATATGCCAGTGGCAGCCAGAATATCACAACCACAGAATTGATAAAGATAAACCAGCTTACCATATTATCAACAAAGAAGATTGCAATGAGCGCTGATGCTATGAATATTGCAGCTGTTGTCAGCCGGCTGATGATTATCTCTCGTTTCCGGCTGCTCTCAGGGTGAATCTGCTTGTAGAAATCATTGACTATAAAGCTGCTTCCCCAGTTCAGCAGTGCACTTAACGTGGAGGTGAAAGCAGCTACCTCCGTGGCAATAAGAAGCCCCACGAAACCTATCGGAAGGTTACTTGCCTTGACCAGCTCGCCCCACGCGTAAGCAGGATCTGCGATTGTTTTCAATGTCCCTTTTGCCCGTGCCGGGTCTATATTCATATCGCCGGTGGTAAACAAAGTAATGCATATTGTACCCAGCCCTACCAGAGGTATTATTCTGACACTTAGCGATATGAATGCGCTGAAAAACTGCCCCCCGATAGCATGCCTTTCACTTTTGGCAGCCATGAACCGCTGCGCAGTCATCCCTTCGCCTGCAGTAGGTGAGCCTGCAAAGAAAAGGCCAAGTATCACGAACATAAGCAATGTCAGGGGAGGAGTGACCTGAGAGACCGGACTGAGAGACAATGTCTCCGGTCTTATTTCGGCTACCCTTGCCAGGATAGCATTCCATCCGCCAAACTGAGGGATGATAATAAACAGGAACAGGAGGCTGCCGGCAAGCATTATGATCATTTGTATCACTGATACCATCACCGAACCCATCAGTCCGCCCGCTAATGTGTAAATCAGCGTTATTGTTCCGAATATGATCAGTATTGCAGGTACTGACAGCGGTAACAACGGTGCCACAGTCTTGCCAAAAAAGGCTGTAATGTATGCTATATTTATTATTGCAAACAGACACATTACAATAGCATAGAATCTTCGTGCAATTACTGACATTCTCCCGCCATACCTGAGCGATATCAGTTCAGCAGTGGTGACTATTTTCATCCGTTGCCACATTTTTGACCAGATAATGGCCACAAGTGGCATCCAGATGATCCACTGAGCCCACCACAGCCAGTTGCCCGCGAAACCATACATGAATATGAGCATTACAAAGGCGCCGAGGCCGGACTGATAGGTGGAAGCATTGGAAATGCCGAGTGACCACCATGAAAGATTCCTGTTGGCGGTAAAGAATCCTTCCTGACCTTTCTTTGCTGCTGATTTTGTAAACATCATTCCCACAGCCATCGTGGCCAGAGTGAGCACTATAAGTATTATCCAGTCAGCCGTATTCATTCTCAATTCATTAATGTTTTGACAAAGGGATATTTAATTTATGCTTCAATAAGCCTGCTGATCATTTCAGTCGCTTCATTCATGTAAATCTCTTCAATCTTATCAGTAAGTGGCGAGGGTAATATCTCATATATATATGCCTGATCTGCTTCATAACCCTTTTTCTCAAAGACATCAGCCGTGGGTATATAAGCTCCTGTCCCGTGGGCATAGGCAATACAGATAAGATTGTAATCTGAGAATCTCTTTTTCAGTTCAATCTGATACCTGACAAATAACTCTCCCTGTGTGAAGAAGAATATTGTATTTCCAATCTTCCAGGCATTTACCCTGATATGGAAAGAGTTCTCAACCTCACCGCGGTCAATCATTTTATAAACTTCCTCTTCCCAGTGTTTGAGCATATCTTTCCATGTAAAGAACTCGGTGATATCATCAGCCTTTCTTCTGACTTCGGCAGCTATGTGCTCTTTTGTGATATTCTGATCTCTGAATGGCACACTGATAAAACCGGCAGTTGTTTTCAGGTCTGCCTCTCCTGAAGCGTCATAAAGCGTTGATTCAATGACGGCTTTTCCCAGTTGTTCACCTACGCGGTCAGTATTTGCCGGGTCACTGAAATGTGCTTCGCGGGGATTCAGGTCACCGGCTGCACCGTTTACGAAAATTGCCATTCCTCCAAAGCTCTTTTCAACTGCCTCACGTGCACTGCCAGGGTAATCGGTTGAGACGAACAGGCTCTCATACCCGAGTGTTACCGGGTGACATGCATAATTAAAGAGCGTGACTTTGCGGGTTCCGTCTTCATCTGAGAGTTGCACTATTCCCACCTCTTCATCACGCAGCCCGTCAGGGTCACCAACACGATATGCCATTCCTCCTCCTTCGGGCTTTACATCACGCCGTGCCATATTTATTTTGCACAGGCCTTTGCCCGTCTTTAATCTGGCAACCCGGAAGCCCTGCTGATCTATTATAGTATTTATCGCATTATCAGCTATCTGCTGTGATGCATATTCAATATAACGGTCATTTGCTTCATGCTTCCCGTATTCCATCGCGGGAGCCGAATGAGTATGAATGGATGTTATCAGGATGCTGTCAGAGCTTATTCCTGTCGCGCTGGCTATACGGTCAGTGACAGCCCTGATAATTGCAGGGTATACATCCATCAGATCATTGACAATGAGACATGCAATAGTGTTTTCCTTCCTTAAAACCAGACACCGGCTTGTGAGCGGTCTGTGAACCTCTCCGGAGAGGCCTTTGCGATTGGCAAATCCTCCAAGAAGAAGAGGTTCTTTCGGTGTGATGTCTGACAAATTGTAATTGAACAGGAGATCAGTCATATTTCTGTTTTGATCAGAGTGAATCATTTTACGGCAGCTGATTATTGAAGATTAGCTTTTATTTTACGGATAGCTTCAGCAATCATTTCCATATCCTTTCTTTCACCGAGGAACACGTTCTGCGTTATCCACATGCCTTTTTCATGGCAGGCTTCTTCACATACGGGGCATGAGACATCAGTGTAGGAAACAGAATCGGGAATTACATAGGAGAAGAAGTTCTTTTTCTGAAATACCGGTTGCCTGTAGATTGGTTCAGGGTACCCCATGAAACAGGGCACACCTTCAGCGGCAAGTAATTCAGCAAACTCCTTTTTTGAGATGTTATTGAACTTTGATCTGTCATATTTGAACGGGAATAGATGATATGAATGCTTTGTCGCCTCAGGTGCCCTCAGGAGAGGAGTTATCCCATCTATTTCATTCAGCAGTTCACTCAGGTAGAGCCCATTGCTGTCACGTTTAACAACTTCTTCCTCAAGGCGTTCGAGCTGAATGAGCAGCAGTGCTGCCTGGAATTGTGTCATCCTGTAGTTGCATCCCAGGTTAAAGTGTTCATACCAGGCGCCGCCGGGCTTACGGCCGACATTATGCAATGATGAAATTTTTTCATGAAGTGTGTCATCATCAGTAACGGCTATGCCTCCTTCACCACTGCACATATTTTTTGATGACTGGAAGCTGAAGCATCCTGTATGGCCTATGGAACCGAGTTTTCTGTTCCTGTATTCAGCGCCGTGGGCATGGCATGCATCCTCTATAACATAAAGGTTGTGCCTGGCGGCAATTTCCATGATCTTATCCATGGCACATGCATTCCCCGCGAAATGGACAGGAATGATGGCTTTTGTCCTGGGTGTAATGGCTTCTTCAATTTTGTCAGGATCAATATTATATGTGTCAGGATCAATATCCACGAAGACCGGAACGCAGTTCACCTCAATCACTACAGATGCTGTTGCTATGAATGACATCGGAGGAACAATGATCTCATCACCCGGTTTTACTCCGGCAGCCATGAGTGACAGCCTGAGGGCAACTGAGCCGTTCACTACGGCAACGGCATGTTTAACACCCAGGTAGTCGGCAAATGCCTTCTCAAATCTTGAGACACTGCTCTCAGGGTCAGAAGTGATCCCCCAGACACCGCTTTCAACCACCTTTTTTAAAGCCTGAATCTCTTTTTCGCCATAAACCGGCCATGGAAAACTCCTGCCAATTGTCTTGTTGCCACCGTAGTAAGCAAGTTTCTCTTTTCCCATCTGATTATCTGTTTTTAAGCGATTGTTTGTTCCCTTACAGCGAAACAGTCATTCCTGTCCGCGCACTTTTATAAATTGCTTCTATTATTTCAACTGCTTTCGCAGCTTCTTCAGCATCTATCACCGGAGGCCGGCCCGTTTCCAAAGCCTCAACCATATCGGATATCTGCCTGATGTGGCCTGTGTCCTTTATTGCTTTCGGGTCTGTAACACCTCCTCCTACAGTCTCCTCTCCTGAAAAGCGAAGCCTTATTTCATTGTCCAGGTCGCTCTCTTCACTAAATTCCCATTTTACTATTGTCTCTTCCTCTGTTATCACGGAGCCGCCTGTGCCAAGGATTTCCATCCGTTTGTAGGAACCCGGGAAAACAGCAGTTGATGCTTCTATAACGCCAAGAGCTCCGTTCTCAAACCGGAGGGTTGCAACAGCAGTATCTTCAACATCAAGATCGTGATGTCCCAGCATGGCTGAGAATGCACTCACTTCTTTAACCTCTCCCATCATCCATCTGAGGAGATCAACCGAGTGAATAGCCTGGTTCATTACAGCTCCTCCTCCGCTTATTTCCGGATCACCCCTCCATTTAACCTGGTCATAGTATGTCTGGCTGCGGAACCATTTCACATACACATCACCCATAATCATTTTGCCAAAGCGTCCGGACTCAACAGCCTTCCTGACCTCCATGTTTATGTCAAGGAATCTCATGGGGAAGATACCTGCCACAAGGACATTCTTTTTCTTTGCTGCCTCAATAATGGTTCTGCAGCGACTTACCGTTACCTCAAGGGGTTTTTCTATTATACAGTGCCTGCCTGCATCAATGGCCAGCAGGGCAGGCTCCAGGTGGGTTCCGGAAGGAGTGCAGATACATACTATTTCAATCTCCGGGGAGTTGACCAGGGCACTGGCAGAATCAAATACATTGCAGTTGAATTGTTCGCCGAATGCATGTGCCTTATCCCTGACGATATCAGTAACGCCTGCCAGATGAGCATTCGCAATTGTGCCTATTGCCCTTGCATGCACTGCCGCAATATCTCCCGTACCTATTATTCCAAAACCATGATCCATGACTATATGTTTTTAAAACAGTTTGAAGGTTCAGTATTCGTAATATTCAGGTATCAATAGAATCCTTGTTTCCGGGGAATAATGGTCTGTTCCCGTTCTTCAGAATCCTTTCGAGGCTTAAGATATTCAGCATCAGATGTCGCGGATGGTGATAGTTTTCAATTCTTTCATACTCTTCAACGAAGGTCATCTTCCTGTCTCCGCTAAAGTTCCACAGCGGGAATCCGTGCTTCTTCAGAGGATAATTCTCCATCACATAATTATAAGTTTTTTCAAACCAGCAGAAAGCCCATGGATCAGCAGTATGCTCTATCATGTTCATTGTTCCGATAAGCAATTCAGCCTGTTCCCAAAGGACCTTGTCAACCTGCCAGATATTCAGGTCAATGTTCTCAAGACACCTGAACAGGCCTCCGTAAACATCATCCCACGCAACTTCAGTGTGGCGCTTAAGCCTTTTCACGGCAAGATCATACAGCCCTTTGTCTTTTCTTCTCAAGGCTTCATCCATTACCATCCAGAGCACCTCAATTATATGTCCGGCATAACAGAACTGCGAGAAGGGTCCTTCGGGCACTGTCATATCATGATTAAGCACCTCTATCATCAGGTCAAACTCCGGCATATAGTGCTTATTCATCAATGCGTCAATACACCTGTCAGCAATATTTTCAATGGCAGGGTCCTCCTTTACACAGAGTAATGTTGTTGCAACTTTCAGGAATACCATCCAGTGTCCGAGGATTCTTGGCCCGGTTAACTGATCAGCATCAGGTCCGTAGGTCACCGCATGCAGGTAATCTGCACGGTCATAGAGATTAAAACATGATATGACAATTTCTTTTGATATGTCATAATATTTCTGGTCACCGGTTGCCTTTGAGAATTCTGCCAGCCCTTCTGCAATGAACAGGTTTCCGTAAATATCCGGTAATGTGCCTGTGATCGGCTGACCTTCACGTGTATATGACCACGGCCAGAATTCACCATCGGCAGGTCTCATCCCCAGTAACAGCTCCGTGGTTTTGCGGGCAATCTCCAGGTGGGAGGGATCATTGCCCAGGTTATTGTAGAGAAAGGAGTAAACCCATAATCCCCTTCCATCATACCATGCTCTCTTGGTGGTTGAAAGGAGATTCCCCCTGCGGTCAGCATGGGTCATAAAGCCTCCTCTTTCATGGTCAACAACGTGTTTATCCATGAAAGGAAGAAAATCATCATACAGGTATGATCTGTAATTTTCAAGCAGTTCCCGGACAGTTAATCCGGCGATAGCAGAGATTGTCATTTTTTTTTGTTTTTCTTTCCTGTCAGATACTCTTTCCGGAGTGCCGCCGGCGGAACAACCAGGTAGTATGGCAGAAAAAGCAAGCGCTCCCGATGTACCAATAAAACCTCTTCGTTTCATCCCTGATATAATTTTTATAGGGTTGCATGGAGCCGTGCATGATTGAGCATGAATTGGGTTCATAATTTTTCCTGTTCAGGATCAATCATGTGAATTCCATTTGTTTATTTATGCATATTTCATTGTCGGTCTGTAAGTTATATGAAATAAAAAATCATCTCATTTTGAAAATTGCCAGTCATGTAAGTCTCATTCTCTTTTCATTATTGTTTATGCCGTGTTTAATGCCACTCCGGAGAGGTTAATTCTTTGCCAGTACAAATTTTCGTGATTCATGGCTTTCAGAGGTTTCAATCAGAAAATGATAAACTCCGTCAGCCAGGCCTGAAACGTCAAAATCCTCAGAGTAGGAGCCCGGTGGCTGAGAGGGAT
This sequence comes from Bacteroidales bacterium, assembly GCA_009881065.1. Taxonomy (GTDB): domain Bacteria; phylum Bacteroidota; class Bacteroidia; order Bacteroidales; family VadinHA17; genus SR-FBR-E99. The sequence goes on from WXFE01000052.1 coordinate 32,558, forward strand.
AATTTATCCTGTCAATCAGGGCACCGTTATAGTCAAACAGTCGTATAATAACATTCGTGTTTCCTGTAATCTTGTAGTTGATGGTGATTCTTGATGAAGCCGGGTTTGGGTATATCTTGTCAATAATACCGGTCTTTTCATTGCCGTCAACCGGTTTACCTGTTCCTGTAGTCAGCCTGTTACAGGTAAACACCACTTCGCGGGTGTCGCCTTTCTTTAAGGGATCAAGCCCTTTATACCATATATACAACAGAACAAAGTTTTCCTGTACAACAGCAGTAATGGCATCGGTTGACAGTATGTCTATGCCGGTTGCAGTGAAGGGGAGGATCATCGCGGGATGCCTGTTGCCCCATTTGCCATTGGTTCCCGGTTCACCGTCATCGTTCATGGTCACACGGTATTTTACAGTATCCTTCAAAGGACCGTGAGTGATGATCAGTTCATTTGTGACAAGCGGCTGCCGGTATTGACCTTCATGGCTCATTTTAAAGATCTTCCCCGGGTCACCATAGAAGGCAGAACCGTTCAGATCAACAGGTGAAACTCCCGGAGTGTTGTTGAGGAGATCAAACTGCAGGGCAATATTTGACAGAAACCATGATTCAGACCAGGTGTTTTCCCTTGACATCCTGTAGTAGTAGGCTCTGGTACCGCCATGCTGATATGAATTGGCTGTCTCATCAATCACGTATCCGGTATAGGCAAACGCGCCGCCTTTATTCATCCAGGCAGGCGCCATGCAGCCATCATTCAATATCTGACCGATGTTACAGTTGCCAAGGCCAAAGTATATTTTGGGATTGGCAGAACTGATCGGGTGATAAGTGCCGGCAGCTGACGCACCTGTCAGGACATGGCTCCCGGACCTGAACAAACCTTCCGGGCTTTTGGCGGGATAATGTAGTTGCCACAGGTTATAGCTTCCGTGTCCGCTGGTTATAAATATATCAACAGGAGCATTGTCAAGTGAGTCAATCCCGGAATTGATCATTGAAACGAGCCATGATGTACGGTCAGTTGGCGCGGAGGTATATGACCTTACAAGGATTGAATCAGGGTGTTTGACATAAAAAAGCCCGGAGGTTGCCTCATGGGTACTCAGCCCCTGGGTGTAGTACTCAAGGTCACTGCTGACAGTCCCGCTGAGGAGTGTTCTGGTAAGATGCGTGACCGTGTCTGCAGCAATCCTGTAGGCATCTTCCGGATATCCCGTGAGAACACTCCAGATAACATCTGTATAAGGATCATCATCGAGTGACCGGGTAAAGGGATGAAGTGTGCCTGATATAAATGAAGGTAATGCCGTGCTCATGTCACAGACAAAGCAGATATGAGTGGGGCGATAGGAAATGACTGCGTCCTTCACTTCAGACAAAGAGGTTTCCCATGTGAAGAGGCGACCTTTATAAGATGAAGAAAGAGTATCACAAACCTGCTTCCACCTGGTTATATTCCAGGTGCCCTGCTTGATCACAATTGCATAGCGCAGATCAGGTAATGGCTCCGGTTGACTGAAGCTGGTGTTGCAGAAGATGAAAACAGATAAAAGAGAGACAAGAAATGCTGCCCTTCCGGATTCTGTTATTCTGCCACTGTCACACCTGCCTGTTTTCATTTCAGATACTTGCCAGACTGTTTAATTCTGTTCACTCTCTGGTTCAATGCCAAACGCACTGAAATCATTACTCTCAACCCTGACAGGAATTGACCGGTATCCTGATCCGGTTTTTTCTGAAAGCACTTCACCTGACTTCAGATCAATGAGCTTATACTTTTTATCAGGCTCCAGAAGCAGGGGTTTAATAACCAGGTCAACCGGTCTGGAGTTATAGTTGGCTGCTGAAATGGTGTACGATGATTGTCCGCCATTCATTGAAATATCCATGTTTCCTGCGGCTCCGTAAACATCAAAGGGTCTGTAAACATCACGGCAGGCAAGGGCATCATCAAGTATATCCCTGACCAGGTCAGGACAGATACTCACTGCATTCCGGGCGCTCATTGTCACAACGTATGTCTTTCCCTCACCATATTCATTGGAAAAGACAGATGCAGTTCCATCAGGAAAACCGGCTATCATGTTTTCTTTTTCAGGAATCCATGCAGTTGACGCAATGGGGCCAAATGACCATGACTGGCCTTTATATGTCCTGGCACCTGGTTTTGAGACAGTTATCCTGTTGTAATACCGTGATGACTGAACAGGTACGCTCTCCCTTGCACCCCATAGTTTTTCGCGGTCAAACCGGTCGCCATAGGGTATCCTCGGACCAAAAGCAATAACCACGCCTCCCCTCCTGACAAAATCTTCAATCATCTCACTGTCAGTTTCCTGCATGCCGGAAATGTCAGGAAGGATTACAACATACCTGTTCTGTAACAGGTAGTCAGCCTGCTCAGGGTTTTTATTCATAGGGTAGAAGGGAAGTATCTCTTCTCCCTTTTTCGGTACAAAGGGTAATACGTCATAGCTGACACCCAGCTGTCTGAAAGCGTCAAGTGCAGGAGTGATGCAATTCTGCCACCTCTCAATGCACCAGTCTGCATAAGGTATGTAAACGGCCAGACGGGAGGGCTCTGTTGATGTTGTTTCCCTGATGAGGTTATAGGCCTTTAACCCATCTTTTATTGCCTGTACGGCCGTTGCTGTCTCTTCAGGCAGCTTCGCCTGGTTGAAGAATATGCATGAGAAGTAGCTAAAGAATGAAGTACCATCAGGGCCGTATGCCGAAGCAGCAGAGGGGAACTGGTTGAAGATATTATCATAACCGGTAAGATATGAATCACCGGTCTTGTTTTCATGATAGCCCATGAACTCAACGTGTGACAGTGTTATCTTATCGGTGATCCGGGTTGCTCCGGATGAAAGTGATGTAATATCCCTGACCCTGCAGTTGGGATACATCTGGCGGTTATCAGAGCGGTAGGATGTCATTATTGGCGCCTGATAATTCACGATATCAAGGTCTTCAATCATTGCAAGATAACCTGCAAGCAACGGATCATCAATATTTGGAGAGCACATTGTCAGTAATCCACGGCTCTGTTTCTTTACTGACTTGCAGAATTCCCGAATATAGCCGGCAAGGTATGTGCCACTGCCCTCCTGGTATGAGTAAAAGCCTGCAAGTGAAGGGTGATGACCATACATCTTCCATTGCTCATCAATGATTGCTTCAATACTTTGCATGTAATTCTCATATCGCAGATCAGGGTTGCTCAAATCCCATGAAACGGAGATCAAAGCCGGGATGCCAAGGGAATCGGTAATGTCAAGCATCATTTCAATCCTGTCATGTTCAGGAGATGCTGATTTTATGCATACTTTGGAAGGCCAGACCGCTTTTATTCCGGTGCTGCCGCCCCAGACAGCCTCCGCGCCTATATTCGCGTGTAACACCACCAGATTCCCTCCAAGGCCGGTGAACTGTTCCAGGTAATCATTCATGGCCGGCTTTGTTCCCATATCGGGGAAGTGAGTCATGATGGTATAATCAGCTATGACACTCCCTGCAAGATAGGATGCCTTGGCAACCACCTGCCGGGTGCCGTGACCGGTAACAGCGGTAATGATCCGCATGCCGTCAGAAGAATTCATGTCAGGACCGACCGTGATATGAAAGAGTGAAGATTTTGCATCACGGCTCTCCGGTGTAAGCTCTTTTGTTCCTTCACCGGGAACCGTTACGGTGACCATGAGATCCTCTGCCCTTACCGGTTTGTATGACTCGATCATGACAAGGGCAGTGCCGCCATAAGGTATTCGCTTCGCATCGATGCTGATCACAAGACCTCCGTCAGACTCTTTGAGCATACCATTGCACGAGGTGAATACGATCAGGATAATACCTGTATATATCAGCTTTTTAAGCATTGCCACTTGTTTATTCTTCCCGTTCATCTGTTTGGTTTTCGGCCTGTCTGAAATACTCAATCGCGATTATTATCTAATTGTCTGTAACTGACCTGTTGCCCAAGGTGACTGTGATCCTGGCAATATCAGCTTCAGGAAGAGTGACCGTTCGTTCGGAAAAAGTCAGTGTTTCATTACCTGATATTCCTTCATATCTGGCATCCCTGACCACTATGTCCATATCCTCAACCAGCACGGGAAGCAGCAGATCACCTTCACGCGGATGGATGATTCTGAAGTGCAGCCTGACCGGCTCATGGTTCACCCAGAAGCTCAGGTACAAATAGTTAAGGAGGCATTGTTCGATGCTGTGGTAAGAGGTTTTGTAAGGATTGGCTTTTGTTGAGTCTTTGGCAACGCCGTTGTGACAGACACTTGTGAAGGTATCGCCGTTGTCTCTGTCAAGAAAATAGCTGTCCCAGAACTCCGCACCCTTTATGAAATGATCAAGTCTTTCCTTATTGCCGGAGAACCTGTATGAACAGAGTGAATACATATTTCCATATGCCTGGATCCACCAATAGGTAAAGTCATCAGTAATGCCCGGGTCTTTTCTTCCAAGCGTTGTGAGCCACAGACCTGTCTCTTTCCTGAAAGTTGCCGCATAAAGCGAATCTTCAAGTTGCCTGGCCGTTTCCGGCATTTCGCCGGTGCCATTAAGCATGGCTAACCTTAATAGCATCCAGGCAACTTCGATATTATGCCCGACATTAATGATATCCGGATCAGATTCAAGCATGTTCCAGTTCCGGTCAAAATACTCAAGTATCCAGCCGGACCCGGGGTCTCTCATCCTGTCAGACACCCAATCCATTATTCTCCGTGACCTTTGAAGATAAACAGAATCACCCGTGGCAAGATACATGTATAGGAGATATCCCGAGACCGGGGCAACCTGTGACGCGAATGATTTGTTTGAATCAATTATCTGCCAGTCATCTCCCGCCACATTATAGTAACCGTCATTCAGAGTGTCAAGAAGAGCAGTTTCAAGAAGACGGTCTGACTCAATGATATATTCCAGGACTTCACGGTCATGAGTTACAAAATAATACATGGCCAGGCCTGTCAGGGCATATGTCTGTATGAACATATTCCTGGTTCTGATGGCAGGAGTGCCGTCACGGTTAAGAACGTCGTACCATCCTCCATGTTCACTGTCCCATGCTTTCTCAAGCAAGAAGTCTTTTGTTTGTTCCGCAATGTCAAGGTATTCTTCATTACCGGTCATCAGGTAGGCGGCAGAGTAACTGAAAATATGTCTGCCAATCATACTTGGATATTTATGACTATCAGAGCCATGCTTCCATTTTGCATCAAGGTTTGTAATGAAGGCTCCCGAATCACGGTCCATGGCATTTTCCGTCCAATAGGGGAGAATGTCATTTATTGCCTGATCTTTCCAATAACGGCCATCCTGAACATTGCTGCCCGGTGAAGTGCCATTCCCGCATCCGGCCTGAATGATTATCAGCAGTAACAGGAACAGTTTTATTCCAATCAGTCTGATCATAACATTGAACTTGTCAGGATTATGACTTTTCAGTGACCAATGAGAGGCATTTGAGCCAGAAATCATTGTAATGCTTCCAGTAAACGAAGTTCAGACCCCAGTGAGGCGCCGGGTCAGACGTGTAGGCCAGTACCCTGCCTTTCCCAAGTTGACGGACAGCAAGGAGAGGATCACCTGTTCCCTTTACTCTCAAGAGAACTTTGCCCTCGGGTATCTCAGTGGTCTGATTATACCCCAGAATAGGAGGGATGTCTCCAAGTGAATCACCAAATACTCTTCTGCCTTCGGGAGTAACCTCAGGGTAATAACCCTCGGTGCTTTCCACAAGGTCTTCAAAGTCAAGGCACTTAACGGGTATTGCCTCGCGGAGAATAGTTCTTCCCCATCCTCCCTTGCCTGTTTCTCCTGTAAAAGAATACCACCCGCCCAGGAGCATCAGTCCTTTTCCTGCCTTGACAGCATCAAGTGTAAGCCTCAGCCTGTCAGGGTATGTAAGTATCTTTTTCCCGAATTCCTCCCTGTTAAAAAAGTCCGGATTGAGCTGAAACAACTTGCCTTCAACGTCACTGAACACAATAACATCATACTCATCAATGATCTTTTCATACTCTCCCGGCCCGAGTTTGTAAAAATCCCATGACGGAACTGAATTCACTTCATGATTGCCATCTGATTCCAGTGCGTTCTTCAACCATACTCCGTAATTGAATATCTCAAGTCCCTTTGGAGCATGCTGAAATGGTGATTCTGCAAATGTCGGACCTGTGAGCACGGCCCAGTCTCCAACGTAATATATTTTTGCCATAATAATCTAATTCATTTCTTCTGTTGACGGTTTGAAAACTGTTTTCGAAAGGGCATCCATCATCTCATCAGTTAATGAGTAGCCTGAAAAGAAAACAACTCCGCCTGTATTTTTATCACGTGCTATATTTATTTCATCTATAAGGACTTCCGCGGTAGCTTTGTTGTGGGATGTGCGTACACCTATCCCCGGGTAAACTTTACAGCGGTTGTCTGCGGTGGTTAATGCCTTGTCAAGATATTTGCCAAAAAGTGAAATGCTGTCAGTGTACAGCATGGGACATGCAAAGTCAATGATACCTTCAGATGCCCATGTTTCCCAAGACTGACCAATCTCAATCTCTGATTCTGCCGGGTCAGGGAATACATCTACTCCCAGAAGTATATTCTTTCCTGACTCTTTAATCATTTTATGTACATCTCTGACAAGGGCAGATACCTGTTCCTGATTCCATTCAATCCATTCACACCAGATTATACTTCCGCCATCATTCGCGGTTTCAAAAGGGGTGAATCCATATTTTTTACTGAAGTTGTCACAGGTTATGCTGTCATAACTATACATCTGGTTGACAGGGTACCTGACATAATCAAGGTGAATACCGGCAATATCATATTCCATTGCTTTGGAAATAACAGAAACCCAGTATTCTCTCACTTCAGGCAAAGCCATGTTGTAAGCAGGGTAAGCCTCGCCATCCTTTTTGCGGATAAGCCACCCGGGATGTTCTTCCATGGCTTTTTCAAGATCGACCTCGTGTCCGGGGCAGAATACCGGGTGAATTCCTATATTCCTTTTTTTGCCTTCGTCAATAACGAATGTGAGAAAATCCCATTCAAGATTGTTCTCTTCCGGAAGAGTGTAATAACAGAACAGGTTGTTAATTCCTATTTCGGCATACCTGTCAAACAGAGATATTATCTGATCCTTGCCCTCTGTTTCATTCCTGTCAAAAAGGGTCTGATGGAGCCATACCCCCCTGAATTCCGTTTCCGGTTCCTTTGCGGTACTGCAGCTTGTAACCGCGAAGATGCCGAGGCAGAGAATCAGGGTAATCCTTAATAAAAACAATTTACTGAAACGCATAATTGAGTATAATTTTAAGTTAATCTTAGGGATAATTCTTATTTGGTTGCAACGTTTACAATTATTTTCCATGAGCCCCTCTGTGATATTGTAACATCAAACACGAATGCATCACCGGTTATTTCAGCTCTGAAGGGGTACCTGACATTAAGTAGTGTTTTCGAGAAATCACTTTTTGAGATTGTGGAATAACCTCCCATAAGCTCGGTCACGTGGAAGGAGTATATTGACAGGGGTCTTCCGCTCCTGTTGTATTCAACAACTATCTGATCCTTGTCAGACCCGACACGCGAGAGTGTCAGACCGATAATGTTTATTCCCTTGTTGTTTATCTTGTAGGGTTTTTTTTCAGTGCCAATATATTCATCATCGATCCAATAACCACTCAGGACTGAATCACGTGATGCCAGGTGGCTGGTTAGAACACCGTATCCGTCTTTGCGGCCCTTTTTCCATTCACCTTCAAATGTGGTACCGTCATTCCATGTATACTTGCCCTGGCCATCCGGCAAGCCTTTCTTAAAGAAGCCTTCATATTGATCTGTTCCCTGAGCCTTGCCCATTCCGTCAGCAAGCCCTTTTTTACATTCTCCTTCATATTGACCGGCTATCTGCGGCAATAAAACCCTGCACCCGGTAGTCTGTTCCTGGGCAAAAGTATGCAAGCAATAAAAAAAGGTCAGAAAAAGGAGTGATGCGATAATTCTTTTGTTTTTGTCCATTGCATTATATGTTGGTTTAACAATAAGACTATGTTTATCAACGCGTTATGTTTATCCGATAAATTATCACTGCTTATCCTGTCTAAAATAACCATTTATCGCGTTGCAGGATTACAAATACCATAAGAATTCAAATGTCGGACTTTATAAGAAGTGTCCGGTATTTCGGCCGGACACTTCAACCTAAAACCAGTTAACAACCCCGGAACCAAGTCAATATTACCTAATCTAGCATAAATAATTCCGGTATATCAACATGCTATTTGGCATCCCACCAAATTTTAGTAGTCATCAGGTTTGGACCCTGGCGTGCAATAGCTGCCTCACAGTTTTCAACATTCAGGGTGAGCTCGGTAACAGGATACTGTATCCTCCTGGGCATTGTCCCATTTGTCAAACCCACATCAAGCTGGGGTGTTTCAAGTCCGGTACGGACAGGGATTACGGGATATCCTGTTCTTCTTACCACGTTATAAGCTTCCCAGTTATTGCTGATACATGACATCCATAGTTGTGTACATATCTTTCTGAAGTCATCTTCTGTATTGCCGGTCAGTGTAGCTTCCTCTTCATCTGCCAGGAAGGTTTCAATATCAGCATCACTGACTCCCCACTGCTTCATGGAAGCAATAATACCATTCCGGAAATGGGTATTCGGGTTAGAGCCGCCAAGTCCGTAAAGTGCTGCTTCAGCCTGAAGGAAACAGACCTCGGAATAAGTAAGGTAATAAGATGGTATATCCTTTGCATAAAGGATTGGGGCAGTGACTGATACATTTGTTGCATCATAGGAAGTCCTGGCTTCTGACGTCAGTCCGTTTGGGTATCCCTCATATAATCCGAGAGAGTTGGGCAGTGCAAAAACTGGCAGACGGGGGTCATTGGATGCATTCATAATGTCAACCAGGAACTTGCTCAGGCTGAAGCGACCCTCATTTATAAATGCCTCGTACCATCCACTGTACTGATATAATACTGAGGTGTCGAAATTCAGAATTCGCGCATTATCATCATTGCTCGTCATAAGGGGCTTTGCAAGAGATGCAGTGATGGCGGTCTGAGCAGTAGCGGGGTCAGCGTAGCGAATCCTCATTGCAAGGCGGAGACGGAGTGAATTGGCAAATTTGATCCATTTCTCCATGCTGCCGGCGTAAAACGGGTCTGAAGCACCGTAGCCGTCAGCATCCGTGGAACTTTCAAACAGTGCAATATAGGTACCAAGTTTACTAATGACATCCTTATAGATTGCTTCCTGGGTATCATATTGTGGAAGAAGCACACCTTCAGCTCCTCTGCCTGCATCATTATAAGGGACGTCTCCATACAGATCGGAGGCTTTCAGAATCCTTATTGATCCAACAATGTCAACCATTGCATATTTGACAGGATTTGGGTCTGTGCCTTCCGGCCCCAGTTTCTTTTTCAGATCAGCTGCAAGGCCCACTGTGGTTGTTGAATAGAGGTCCTGCCATACTATGTTTTCATCATCAGTATCAGTATTGATACGATAGCGGTCTTCAGGATAACTTGAAGAGTAAAGATGTGACCAGGTGCCGCAGAAGAATACCTGTGCCCTTGCGGTCAACTGCCTGGCATCTGATATTGTATACTTGCACATATTGGTAAACAGATACTGGTCAGGTATACTAGTGAGTGAGTTTGGATTGTCATTGATGTCTGACAAACCCTCACAGGAGACCAGCATGATTATGACTGTTACAAGTGCACTAATTTTTTTAATATTTAAGCTTTTCATATTATTCAGCATTTATTGGTTTGTTTACAGTGCGATCTTTATGCTGAAACCAAGGCTTTTAGTTGTAGGCTGAGCGTGATTCTCAACACCTGCTCCATAGTTTCCGCTGTTATAAGAGCTTTCCGGGTCATAGTGCTTCGAGGCACGGTAGATGAAGAAGAGGTTTCTTCCAATCAGTGATACTGTAACATTGCCGATAGGTGTGCCTGAAATAAAACGTTTCGGCAGATCATAGCTCAGCGCCACCTCTCTCATTTTAACAAAGGTGCCGTCCATAATGAACTCTTCACCGATGTTCCCGACACCACCGGTACCCCAGTAAGTCTGCGGGTTAACGGGAATATTATTCTTTTCGCCTGTGGAGACCCATTCTCCTTCAACAAGTTCGCCCTTAACACCTTCTGCAATATATCCACCGGTTCCTGCGTACCACTCCTTGCGGCCTTCCAGAGTCTCAGCCGTTGTACCAAAAATAACCATGTATCTGGTACCGACTGAATAGAATTCGCCTCCCTTCCTGACATCTATCAGTGAATAGAATGAAAGACCCTTGTATGAGAAAGTATTTCCGATACCTCCGGTCCAGTCAGGGTTAAAGTTGCCAATATGCTGATAGTTGGAGGTGCCGCCGTCAGCAATTGGCAGGCCATCAGCATTTATGATACGGTTGCCATTCTTGTCACGCAGGTACTTTGCCACATAGAGATCACCATACGGTCTGCCCGGCTTGGCATATATCTGAATATTCCTGTCCTGACCGAGAAGTAATGTCGGGATACCTTCATAAAGCTCAACAACCTCTGAATTGTTCTTGGCAAAGTTGAGTGAGATATCCCAGTTGAATCCGCTGGCACTTTTTACCGGGCTGGATGTCAGCAAGACCTCAAAACCCTTGTTGGCAAGCTCGCCGGCATTGATTACCTGGGTGAAATAGCCTGTTGACCTTGGTATTGATGCAGACAGTATCTGGTTTATTGTTTTCTTGCTGTAATAGGTGAAATCAAGACTTAACCTGTCATTGAAGAATCTCAGGTCAGTACCCAGCTCAATTGAGGTTGTAATATAGGGCTTGATGTTCATGTTTGGCAGGGTGGTTGAAGAGACACTCCCTACCGGAAGGTTGTTGTAAGTATCTGTATAGAGGTTGTAGTACAGATTGGTCTGGTACACTCCGGGATCACCACCGGCCTGTGCCCATGATGCGCGGATTTTCCCGAACGACAGAATGGCAGGACTTATGGCATCTCTGAATGCATCAGTAAACACAAAACTTCCCGTTACCGAAGGATAGAAGTATGAGTTGTCAGATGCCGGCAGAGTTGAAGACCAGTCATTTCTCGCGGTAAGATCAATGAACAAAAAGCCATTATATACAAACTGAGCCGTACCATAAAGGGAAAGGGTTCTTTTATGTGATTCGTAAGAGCCCGTGCCGGGAACGTTCCCGGAATTGCTGATATGATAAAAATCGGGCACTTTGAAATTGGCTCCGTTCTGCGATATATAGCTGAATTTGGCATCGTAATAGTTTCCGCCGAAGCTTATCGAAGAGGTAATCTTACTGGTAATGTTATTATTGGCAGTAAGCAGGAAGTCACTGTTAAACTCCTCATTAAAGTACTTGATGTGCGTGATGTTACCCATGGGGTAAACCTGGGTTCCTTTAGCCCTGTAGTAGAGGTAGTCCTTGGAATACTCGTCCTGTGAAGCCCTGACCTGAAGTGAGAGCCAGTCAGTGAAGTCATATTTTGCCGAGACAAGAGCCGTGATCCTGTCTATAGTCTCGTCGGTACCCTGCTTGTTGATTGTCCAATATGGGTTCCCTTTATATCTATCTGATGTCCAGAGATTTTCATTGCCCTCAGGTGTCATGATGTTCATCGCGTCAACAGTTCTGATATTGCGGGGCATCAGAGTAAGGGCATAGCCCGGGTTACCCTGCATATCAGCCATCTGCATTCTGCCGGTGACTCTTTGTTTCACGAAGGTGGCTTTGGCGTCAACACTGAGTCTGTCTGACAGTTTGGCGCCTGTTCTCATGTTTATGACGTACCGGGTAATGTCATTTGTCGGCTGAATGCCGGAGATGTCATCATAAGTACCTGATAAGCGTGCATTTACATTCTCATTTCCGCCAACCAGTGCAATGGATGTTGATGATGTATGACCGGTCTGGTAGAAATCTCTCATGTTGTCAGGCTGCGGGTTGAAAGGCTGAACTTTTCCTGACCAGTCAAGAACACTCTGTCCTTTCATTTCCGGCCCCCAGCTATAGGGCATGCCCTTTGAGGTGTAAGGTATCCCGTCAAGACCTACATCAAGAGTACCGTTGGAGCCCTGCCCGTAAACATTCTGTAAATCAGGGAAGAGAAGAGGTGTGTCAGCAGTGTAGGAGGTGCTGGCCGTTATACCAATACCTTTCCTGGCCTTGCCGGATTTTGTTGTAATCACAATCACACCGTTGTTTGCCCGCGAGCCGTAAAGAGAAGCCGCATTTGGCCCTTTGAGGACAGATATTGATTCAATATCTGCCGGGTTGATGGTTGACAGTATGTCACCCTGGTCAATCCCTCCATACATGCCTGATTCTCCGAATTTCATGTTGTCAAAAGGAATACCGTCAATGACATAGAGAGGATCATTGCTGCCGCTCAACTGGTTGTAACCACGAAGCAGGACGCGGGATGTTCCTGCCGGACCGGAGGCATTTGGCTGGATAAGGAGCCCGGGAACCTTTCCCGCAAGGGTATTGATCACGCTGTTCTCCTTTGTCCTTTCTATTGCCTCTGCAGACAACTCTCCGATAGAATAACCAAGTGCTTTTTTCTGCCTTGTGATGTTGAGTGCAGTAACGACTACATCTTCAACCATGGTGACAGAAGGCTGCATTACTACATTGATGACTGATCTCTGCTGAATCGGAGCTTCAAAAGTCTCCATTCCCAGAAATGAGAAGACCAATGTTTGCGCTGTGGCAGGAACGCTGATCGAATAATTTCCATTCTGATCAGTGCTTACTCCTGTTGTTGTACCTTTAATGATTACAGCGACTCCTGGCAGGGGAAGACCATCCTCTGCACTTGTAACCTTTCCGGTAACAGTCCTTTCCTGCTGGATAATACCATCCGGGAAAGAATGACCGGCAAGCAGTTTGTTCTCAGCGAGCAGACCAAAGATGGCTGCCATCATCGTGAAAACAAGAAATGCTTTCCATGTTTGCCTTTTAGAGATTTTCATTTTGTAAAGATTAATGTTGATTGATTAGGATTAAAGGTTTATATAATAGCTCATCATGATTAAGTAATTCTGAGGTAGTAAGAAGAGCATCCTTATGCCATAAAAATCAAGTGACATTCTGCTTTCCTTTTCTTATTAAGCTTTGTCATGTTCAATGCATAAATGCCATCAGAGTACTTGGAGAGTTCTCCGGCCTGTCACTTTCCAAACTAAAAGGGAATTCAAGACTATCTGACTGATACCATAACATTATGAAAACGATGGTAAAATAAACTATAATCTATGTTTCCGGCTTATTCTTTCAACATATTACTGTTTCCCTTTCGTTTTAATGATCAGGTAATGGCAGTAATTATATATCATTGAAAAAGAATAAGTAAACAAGAAATATAACGAAAGTCTTCCTGCGCAGCCAGTACTTCAAAGAACGTTTCAATACAAAGTTATGTTTAAGAAAATTAAAAAGCAAACGTTTTCATAAATATTTTTTATGTTATTCAGACACAATAGGCCGGATTCGTCATAATTGACTGCCTATATCATTAATTCATTATATGTTACATCAGAAAATTGGAATTGTTCAGTTCAATAACAGGGCTGTATTCTCTGTTTTTTATACAACAAGGGGCTGTCAGGGCAGGAGAATTAATGTCAGGCTTCAGGCAGACCGGGTCTGAATAATTACATAAACAGACTCTTAACAGTAAAGTGAGCCGGTAAAAAACATGGTTCAGGGATTTTAAGGGAGTATCCATGAAGTGTCTTCAGAATCATGTAAATTTGTCTGATGCGCTTAAGAAGCAGAGAAACAGGATGTTGCCATTAAGAGCGCTCTCCGGGCAGGGCTCTGCCGGCAGGGCAATTTTCCTGCCTGATTTCAAGGATGATTTGATAAATATATTGTTATATTTGCACCTCAAATAGAATTGATTTATTCAAACGTTTGTGAAGGCTGATAATGGCTAAACCGAATGTAACACTAAAAGATCTGGCAAGAGAGTTGAACCTGTCACTCTCCACCGTGTCGAGAGCTTTGCAGAATAGTGAATCGATAAGTAAAAAGACCAGAAAAAGAGTCCTTGCAGAGGCTGAGCGGCTTGGGTATTTCCCGAATTCAATGGCATCAAGCCTGAGACGCAGCAAATCAAATCTGATTGGCATAATCGTTCCACGGATAAGTATTTACTTTCATTCAAGGGTAATCTCCGGTATTGAGGAGGTGGCGTTTAAGAATGGCTATAATGTTGTCATCTGCCAGTCGAATGATTCATATGAGCGTGAGGTTGCCAATACTGAGGCATTATTGGCGAACAGAGTCGGGGGAGTTATTGCCTGTCTGGCACTTGAAACAGAAGACAACCGGCATTTCTTGCGGTTTTCCAAATTCAATACCCCGTTGGTGTTTTTTGACAGGGTATGCCAGGATTTTGCCTGTAACAAGGTGGTTATTGATGATTTTGAAGCAGCCTATAAAGCAACTCAACACCTTATAAATATAGGCTGCAAACGTATCGCCCACATTGCAGGTCATCAGGGAACAAGTATTTTCAAGGCACGACTTGAAGGATACAAGGCAGCGCTGAGAGATAACGATGCAATGTCTTCTGATGACTATGTGAAAGAGATGAAAAATCTTAATTATAATGAGGGTTATAATTATTCAGGCAGTCTCTTTGCCCTTAACCCGCCACCTGACGGTATCTTCTGTGCCAATGATGATTCTGCTGTTGGAATCATTCAGGGCGCCAAGGCATTTGGAATAAAAGTACCTGAGGATTGTGCAGTGGTCGGGTTTAGTAATTATCCGGTTTCAACTATTGTTGAACCGTCACTGACAACTATTGACGACAGAGCCATTGAGATGGGGCAGGCAGCTGCGAAACTCTTACTTCAGCAGATTGAAGACAAGAGTGACTTTGTATCATCTCAGACAATAGTCATCGAGACAGACCTTATTATTCGTGAATCTACCCAAAGGGCACCTGCCAGGTGATTTTTCCCCTGCGGATTGGAAGGGTAAAGCCGGCTCCTGCTCCTGTCACTGAGGTTACCGTGGCGGTATAGACCTTTCCGGCATCGGTAACGAACATGAACACTATCTGGTCACTTACTGCAAATCCGCTGTGACTGTAATGGCAACCTGTGCCTTCGGCAGGAACTTTAAAGCTTTCAGAAATGGATATCCTTGTGATCTTCAATCCTCCCTCATCCGGAGGAGGCGGATCTTCCTTGCACCCGGTGAAGGCGGCTATTGCCGCAATCAAAAGCAGAAATAACAGTTTCTTTATGGCAGGCATGCAATTCTCATTTTACTGATTATACCCCAGGTCAGCAAGTATCTCCGGCGGGCTCTTTTCAGTTTTAAAGGCACGAACCTTCCGTGCATGATAGAAATCTACTGTCAGGTCAGTGCGGTTGGTGATCATGCCGTCAGTGAGAGGGGAGGCATTCTCCCCGTCACTCTGGCCGAAATATTTCTCCATCTGCTCAACTGTATTGAATGAGTATACGTTTGATTTAAGAGCTGCGGCACGGATCTTTGCAGCAAACTCCGGCGAGAGGCCGTCATTCTCATCCCCGAGATTGGTGCCTATAAACTGTGCGCCGCACTCACGTGCAAAAGCCACTATGCTGTCAGTCACAGCCTCCTGTGCAAAGAGGTTGGCTTTTGTATTGCCGATGAGATAGCTTGCCGGTACCTGTTCGCGAAAGACCCTTTTGATGTTCATCATTCCCTTCTGTGAAAATGTCTGCACAAGGATTTTTCCCCTGGTGTTGCCGACGTTGACCCTGTTTCCCTTCAGGAATGGTTC
This sequence comes from Bacteroidales bacterium, assembly GCA_009881065.1. GTDB lineage: Bacteria > Bacteroidota > Bacteroidia > Bacteroidales > VadinHA17 > SR-FBR-E99. Next base: position 48,406 of record WXFE01000052.1, read on the forward strand.
ATCAGCTGACGGTATAGCACCCTCAAGCGGATTCCATTCAATCCTGGTCAGTTCATCGTAAACCTGTTCTTCGATGAGAGGGTATTCATCAGGTATTTTGAATTCAATATATATTCCGGGCCTGTGACCGTTGTCTGCCGGATCATCCTCATACTCAAAGTGGTATATTCCGGTTTCATCTTTTGTAAAGAGGCGGCTGCCATCAGGATTTCTTTTTATCCGTTTGCCTTCGGCGATGCGGAAAACGTCTTCAAATGTCAGTACCTCCTGACCTGCGAAGCTCTGCCGGGCCTGGTCAGGGTTCTTTTTGTTGAAAGCACTCCCGTTATCGAGCTGCATAATCTCTTCCCAGGTGAAGGTGCCTATGTTATCATCTTCCCTGCCGGGAAAGATCTCCGCCACGTTGGTGGTACGTTTAAAGGTTCTGTCATGCATTATTACCAGTACACTGTCCTTTGTCCGGTGCAGATCGAGTTCCATGTAATCAGCGCCGGTGTTGCGTGCCCAGCGGAAGGCTGATTCGGTAAGCTCGGGAGCCCAGTATATGGTTCCGCGATGCGCTATGACCGCGTTGTCAGGCATGTATTCCTGCACTCCTCCCGTTACGGGAGTGTTTTTGCCGGCACATCCTGCCAGCAGGGCAGCAGTAGCGGCCATTGAGAAAAGTACTCTTATTTTCATTGTGACTGATCATTTAGGATTTGCCCTGTTTTCTCTGATCTTCCACTCTTCAGTGTGGAATCTGACCTTAGGGTCACGCACATCATTGCACCTGACAATCAGTGCCCCTTCCTTCTCCCAGTATGCTTTCACCGTATAGCCGCTCATGGGGCCGTCCTCCGGGCCGCGAACGGTAACATCATCCGGATTGACAACAATCTTCAGTCCTGCCGACTCGTTCAGCATATCCATGTCGCCGCGGCTGTTGCCTCCTACAATCAGGGGCCTTGCCTTGATAAAGGTCTCTATGGTATGAGCCTTACCGTCATCCTGCGGGAGGGGAGGGATGATCTCGCCGGTGGTGACACCGTCCTTTACAACGCACTTGGCGCCCACAACGTTGGTGACAGGAATGCCATATTCCTCTGACACGAACTTCTGGTAGAGAAACTCAGGCGATGCTGTCAGTATGTAGACCTCGAAACCATATTCCTTCAGGTTTGCAACCAGCTGTTTCATCTCCGGGTAGGTTTTACTGCTGTATGATTCCCGGTAGCATTCATATCCTATCATTTCTATCTCTCCGGGTGTCAGACCTGCCAGGAAATGAATCCTGTTTTCCACGTAGGGTTTCCCTACGTTGTTGCCGTCTTTGACCATTCTTTCCAGGATTTTCAGTTTCTCCTTTGCCTCACGGTCCTTTCTCTCCTTCAGAACCTCGTCAGCATAACGGTAGAGTGCTTCGTCAGCAAGGTAATAAGGCACCTGGCCGAAGGTGGTCCCGTCACTGTCAAACACCGCCACTTTCCTGATGTTCATGGTGATGGTTGAGTTGAGGAACCCTTCAATCTGGTCATTGACATCCTGTGACCAGCCGGAAATATGCCGGTAGGTCTGTGCATTAACCGTCAGGTTAAGGCAGAATGCTGATGCAAGAACAGTTACTATCAGTCGTTTCATTATAATAAAATTTTGATTTTAAAGGTATTATGGAACCCATATGACTGAGAATCATATAGACAGGTGTTTGACTGTTTGATACATGTGGGTTTCATGTTAATCATTTTGAGTGTCCGAGATATGTCTCCTTTTCCTTTTTCCATGTTGTTGCCGAGAAGATGGCAGCCAGTATGCTGGCAGCAATGAAGATCCGGAAGGTTGCACCCCAGCCAAGGCTTACGTTGTCGGCCACTGCGCCTATCAGCACCTTCGAGAGGAGGGCATCGCCCAGGAGGTATCCGAAGAGGCCTACGAAGCCGGCAGCAGTCCCTGCAGCGTTCTTCGGTACGAGGTTGACGGCCTGCACTCCGATGAGGGCCACCGGGCCATAGATGAAGAATCCGATGGCTATCAGGGCAGAATAGACCACCGTGACCCTTGTGGCATCAGGATCAGTGCCAAAGGCATTTGCAAGAAATGAAGCCACGGGCAGGGCCTTCCAGTAGAGCAGAATGCTGAGCAGCACCAGTACCATATAGATGACGTTTGCCGGAGCACAACGACCCTTGAACACCTTTGAGGAGACCCATCCGATGAGCACCATTCCCGGTACACCGGCATAGTTATGCAGTGAAAAGGCCATCTTGCTCTGTTCGCTGGTAAGCAGCCCTGCTTCCTCACAGTATGTGGGTGCCCAGTCGCCTATGCCGTAACGGATGAGGTAGACGAAGACGTTGGCAAGAGCAATAAGCCACAGAATTTTGTTGGTGAAGATGTATTTAACAAAGAGCTCCTTCACCGGGATCTTCTTGTCGGAGCTCATATTCTTCTGTGCCGGCACATCATTTCTGTATTTGTCTATGGCGGGAAGGCCGCATGACTGAGGTGTGTCACGCAGTGTCAGCCAGCAGAAGAGCGCCAGCAGCAGTGCCACTGCACTGGGGAAGATGAAGACTGCCCTCCAGCTCTGCTCAACGGTTACTCCTCCTCCGAGGTCAACCAGAAAGAGGCCGCCAAGGAGCATGGTGCCCCAGGCTGCCAGGTTACCCATCAGGCCGCTGCCGACAGTGTGGGAGGTGTTCCATATACCCATCTTGAAGCTTCGCTCATTGTGCGAGAACCAGTGAACCATTATGCGGCCACATGGTGGCCAGCCCATACCGCCAAGCCAGCCTATGACAAGCATGAAGAGGAAAATTATCCATACTGCGCTGGTGGCGAAGGGAAAAACCCCGACTGACATCATCAGGAGTGAAGAGAGGATGAGACCCGTTACGAGGAACTTCCTGGCATCTGACCTGTCAGAAAGAGCTCCCATGATGAATTTGCTGAAAGCATAGGCAATTGATATGGCCGAGAGGGCTATTCCGAGCTCCAGCTTGGTGTAACCCAGACCGCCGTTCTCAACTGGCTGGATCATCCCGGGAATGGCCAGAGCCAGATTCTTCCTGACAAGGTAATATGCTGCATAGCCAATAAAAGCTCCCAAAAAGACCTGCAGACGAAGCCGCTTGTAAGTTTTGTCAATCTTCTCCTCAGGCAGGGGTTCCTTGTATGGGGGTGGTTTTAAAAAGTTTATCATCGGTGAGTTGTTTGTCAGGTTGCTTTGTCAGGTTTTCTGTCAGATATCATGACATCACATACCCTGATGCCAGATTCGTGTATTCCTCAACCTGCTGCCTGATCCAATCCTTGTCGCGTCCCAGTTCCCGGGCCATGATTCCGGCCACCGCCGGAGCGAGGGATATCGACAGCCTTGCATCAAAGTAGAGGACCCTTACCCGGCGGGCCAGCACGTCATCAACTGTGCGCGCCATCTCTTTTCTTACGGCCCATATAACCTCGCCGGCAGTGAAGTCTGACTCTCCGTTAAGCTTCTCAGCCCATTCGGGATTCTCCTTCTGCATCTGCATCAGTTCATCAAGGTCGCTGCCGTAGATGTACATCCTGTTTGTTCTGTCGGGATTTTCATACCAGCCGTGGATCTTAAGGTCCCTGGTGCGGCACGGTCTGAACGGAAGCTTCTTTGCCCTGATACCGGCGTTAACCGTATCTTCCGCCATCTTGCGGTAGGTGGTCCATTTGCCGCCGGTGATGGTAACCAGGCCTGAAGGTGATACAAGCATCTTATGGCTGCGCGATATCTCCTGTGTTTTGGCTCCGTCTTTGTCATGCCTGGGTGCCGCCAGCGGTCGCAGGCCGGCGAAGACGCACAGCACGTCACTGCGCTGAGGTTTTTTCTCAAGATACCTGCCCGCTGTCTCAAGGATAAAGTCAACCTCCTCGTCGAGGGCCCTGGGTTCAAGTACGAACTCCTTCACGGGAACATCAGTGGTGCCGATGATAACGCGGCTGTGCCATGGCACGCCGAACAACACCCTGCCATCACTGGTCTTTGGAACCATGATTGCGTCATCACCTCCGAGAAAACTCCTGTCAACAACAAGGTGAACACCCTGGCTCGGTCTCACCATAGGCTTCTCTTCCGGGTTGTCCATCCTGATTATGCTGTCGACAAAGATGCCGGTGGCATTGACAATGCATTTCCCCTCGGCGGTGAATTGGGTGCCGTCAAGCTCATCCACGGCCACCACTCCTGAAACCTGGCCGTCAGGGCTCTTGAGCAACTGTATCACCTTTGTATAATTGACAACTGTTGCCCCTTTTTCGATGGCTGTCTGCATCAGGTTGACTGCCAGCCGGGAGTCATCAAACTGGCCGTCATGATAAACGACACCTCCCTTGAGCCCTTTACGGACAATCTGCGGGATGGATTTGATGACTCTGCTGCGGCTCATGGGCAGGGAGCGTCCCAGGCTCATCCTGCCCGAAAGCAAGTCGTAAAAGGTGAGCCCGATAGTGTAAAAGGGTTTCTCCCACCATCTGTAGTTACTGATTATAAAACGCTGGTTCTTAACCAGGTGTGGGGCATTCCTGAGGAGGTAACCCCTCTCGCGAAGTGCTTCCCTGACCAGGGCTACATCTCCCTTCTGAAGGTAGCGAACACCTCCGTGAACAAGCTTGGTGCTGCGCGACGATGTGCCCTTTGCAAAGTCACTCTGTTCAAGCAGCAGGGTCTTGTAACCCCTGGTGACAGCATCTGCTGCCACACCAAGACCGGTAGCACCTCCTCCGATGATAATGAAATCCCACTGATGCTTTTTGTCTTTCAGATCCTTTAAAAAATCTTCTCTTTCCAATGTTATAGTGGCTTAAATATGATTATTTTCAGAAAACATGTCAAAACTATGACATTGATTTCTTAAATCAAAGCAGAATATTAAGCAACAGAGCGCAATGATTTGGTCATTTATGTTCTGTGATTCTGAGAAATCTGGCGTGGCACCATAATATAATAGTGGCGGAACCTGAGAAGAACGGTTATATGAGATTGCATGATCTCAGCTTACGCCTGGTGGTTCCCGATTGAACACCTATAATGCTTTAAGCCCTACAGGATATCCTGGTCATGCTTCTGACTGCGGACTGCTGCTGCCTGCTGAATTTGTATAATCTCCCATTATTTTTTATCAGGCTGTCTGTCAGCCGGAGAGGTTTTTTGTGTTTGTATCTGTGTCCCGGTGAACCTGATTTAATTGCAATATCAATACCTTCAGGATGATTTTTATATTTGTATCAGTACACCTTCAAAACCTCAACCTCTATGACAGGTAATTTCTCATTCAAAGTACTTGCAGCGGTGATGACAATTGCCATTGCCGGATGTGCAACCTCGAAGAAGACCGTAACAGGTGATCCTTCAGGCCGTACACCAGGCGCCGAGCGGGAATTTCGAGCAGCCTGGGTAGCCACCGTTGCCAATATCAACTGGCCCAGCAGACCAGGCCTCTCAGTTGAGGAACAGAAGAGCGAGGCTATAGCTCTCCTTGACCTGCTTTACAAAAACAATTTCAACGCGGTCATCTTCCAGGTCAGGCCACATTGTGACGCCATGTACCCCAGCGATATCGAGCCGTGGTCATACTACCTGACCGGTGAGGAGGGCAAAGCCCCTGATCCTTACTATGACCCTCTGCAGTTCTGGATAGATGAGGCTCATGCAAGGGGCATTGAACTCCACGCGTGGCTCAACCCTTACCGTGCACACAGCCCGGCCGGCGGACCGTTAACAGATGTCTCAATTGTCAGAAAACGCCCTGACCTGGTGCTTAAGCTCGAGGTGGAGAACTACTGGTGGATGGACCCGGCCCTCAAGGGCACGCAGGATCACTCATACAATGTGGTGATGGATCTGGTACGCAGATATGATCTCGACGGCATCCATTTCGACGATTACTTCTATCCGTACCCCGACTACAACAACTATAAGGATTTCCCTGATGACCAGAGCTGGCAGGCCTATCAGGCCTCAGGCGGGAAGCTTTCGCGCTCTGACTGGCGCAGGGAGGCTGTAAATACCTTCATCGAACGGCTCTATAAGGGCATCAAGGCCGAGAAGCCATGGGTCAGGTTCGGGCTCAGTCCCTTCGGCATCTGGCAGCCTTACAATCCTCCTGCCATCGGCAGTGGCTTTAACCAGCACGAGACACTTTACGCTGATGCGAAGCTATGGCTTAACAAGGGATGGATTGACTATTACTCGCCTCAGCTTTACTGGCCAATCAACCAGATTGCCCAGAGTTTTCCGGTGCTCCTCGGATGGTGGAAGGATGAGAACCTCAAGGGGCGTCATCTGTGGCCGGGGATCAACATTGGGCTGTCGCCTGCATCGAGGGCTGCCGACGAGACCATAAACCAGATCATGGTCACGCGGGGTCTCCTGCCCGGAAGTCCGGGCGTGATTCACTGGAGCATCGGGCCACTGGTCAGAACGCCGGGGCTGGTCAGGGCTGTCGCTGACGGGCCGTACCGCAGGCCTGCACTGGTGCCTCCGATGCCATGGCTCGACAGGAAAGCCCCGGCACCTCCCGTGGTAAGCAGGAAGGCTGAAAACGGTACCCTGAAGTTGACATGGACCCATCCTGATCCTGCTGACATAGGACGCTGGGTGGTATACTACAAATACGGTACGCAATGGAACCAGCATATCCATGGCAGCGCCACAACTGAAGATTCCCTGCCGGCTTTCACACTTAACCGCACATATCTGGCCCGCACCTCCCGTGACAAGGTAACAGGGGCAGATCAGGCTTTCACTGCTCTTGACTCTGTAGCCGTTTCAGCAGTTGACCGTTTCGGGAACGAAAGCATCATTATCACGATGGGAGTCAATGAATTCACCCTTGCCGATGCGCCTGATCCTGAAAAAAGCCTGGCAGAGTTCTATGACGGGATGAAACAGCCACCGGTACCTGTGCCGGCAGTGACTCCGGGAATAAATGTACTTTTGGACGAATATCCCGACCTGATCATGGGCAAAAGGGTGGGTCTCATCACCAACCCGTCCGCGGTTGGTATTGATATGCGAAGCACAGTTGACATACTTGCCGCCACTCCGGGAGTTAACCTTGTGGCTCTCTTCGGAGCGGAACACGGAGTCAGGGGAGCACAGCACGGGCGCATCTTCACTGACGGCGAAAAGGATCCTGTTACCGGGATTCCCGTCTATAGCCTTTATGGCGAATCATGGGCACCAAAACGTGAGTGGCTCGACAGTATAGATGTGATGCTTTTTGACATCCAGGGAGTGGGATCGGCATGGTACACCTACAAGTTTTCAATGTCTCATGCCATGGAGGCATGTGCAAAGGCGGGCATCCCCTTTATCGTCCTTGACAGGCCTAATCCTCTCGGTGGCCGTATTGTTGAGGGCCCGATGCACGATACAATAAGCATCTACCGCCATCGCCTTCCGCTGAGGCATGGGATGACTTACGGCGAGCTGGCGAAGATGTGGAATGAGACTGAAGGCTACGGAGCTGACCTCACTGTCATCAGGATGAAGGGATGGAACAGGAGTATGATGTGGAGCGAAACGGGACTTCAGTGGGTGATGCCGTCACCCAATATGGATAACTGGGAGACAGCAGTGGTATACCCGGGCCAGTGCCTCTTCGAGCGAACCAATATGTCTGAAGGCAGGGGCATGACCAAGCCTTTTCTGGTAACAGGTGCCCCATGGGTCAATGCCGAACAGGCTGCTGCAGACCTGAACGCGAGAGGAATAGCGGGGGCATACTTCAGGCCTCTCTATTTCATTCCCAGGTCATCAGGTCCTGTCATTACCCGCACCAGTAAGCCATGGAACGAGATGTGCGGGGGTGTTGAGATAATACTCACTGACCCTGCTGCTTACCGTTCGGTGGAGGCTTCACTGCATATAATTGATGCCTACAGGAAAACCAACCCCGATTCGCTGGTATGGAATCCACCAACACTGATAAGGCGGTTGAATGAGCCCGGGGTCACCGTTGAGGAGGTGGTGAAAGCCTGCCAGGATGATATAAGGGAGTTCATGGAGACAAGACAGAAATACCTGCTCTACAGATGACGAAGAACCTGTTTGTTATAGCCCTGGCAACGATGTTGCTCATTGGATGCGGCACTACCGGGAGGACAGGGAAGAGTGGGGTTGAGGACCCGGCGGCCACAGCTGAGAATGCAGTTGCAATTGCTGCCAGGCCCACAGCTGAGAATACGGCTGAAATTGCAGCCAGGGCTGCGGAAACGCTTGCGGCAATACCATGCCGCTGCGACAGCATCGGAAACAACCCGCCTATGGTTAAGTTTCTCAGGCTTCCGGAGCCACTGACGCACCAGCCTCAGTTCGACATCCTGTGCAAGAGTGAATACCCTGCCACCGTAAGTATAAACGGTCAGGTCGTGAAACAGTACAAAACAGGAATATTCTTTAAGACTGTTACATTCGATGAAGGAGTGAACAGGATTACGGCAGAGGCGGTCTGGCCCGATGGCCGGAAAGCTGTATGCGAGCATGTGGTCATCTATGAAAAGAGAGACCTGAGCCGGCAGCCATTCCCGCTATGGATCGAGAAGAGGTCATTCGAGCCGTCTGCTGATATGGAAGTGCTTCCCGGCGAGGTGGTGAAGGTGAGCTTTCGCGCCTCGAAGGGGCAGGAGGCATGGCTGGATATCAAACCGGGAAGGAAGAGAATTAAATGTCTGCGTGAGGATTATAATGATTACAGCCTTTACCGTGCAGAGGTGCCGGTGAGGGACTTCGCCGCAGGCGTGCCGCATACCTTTGCTGTCAGGCTGGTGCCTGCAGCCGGAGGAGCCCCGGAGGGCGTCTTCAGGCCTGATTTATCAAGGAGGGTGACAGTCCGGAACCCCGAGGATTTTCCGCTTGTCCGGGTGAAAAATGATTATTCGAGGCTTGTTTATAACCTTGGGGCCCCGAGACTGGGCGGACCGATAAGGTCAGAGCTGGGACCCGGGGTGATTCTCAAGACCAGCGGCAAGATTGGCAGCAATTACAGGATCAGGCTCAGTAATACCGAAACAGGATTCATCAGCGAGGATGATGTAGAGATTCAGGGTGGCAGCAAAATGCAGCCTTTGTACAATGTCACCAGCATGTCATGCGGACCATCGGCCCGGGGTGATGTTGTGACCATACCTTATCTCGTGCCGGTGCCTTATGAGGTCCGTCCCGATCCTGATAGTAAACGTCTTGTTGTTACGCTTTTCGGGGTGGAGTCGGCTGCCACCTGGGTCACCCACCGCACCGGATGCCGTGTGGTTGACAAACTCACATGGGAGCAGAGCACCCCGGAAACCTTCCGGGTTTACGTGAACCTGAAGAGCGAAAAGATCTGGGGTTATGACATAAGACCTGCTGGCAGAAGCCTGATCCTGACCATCAGGTATGCCCCGGTATTTGATCCGGCAGGGGAGAAGCCGCTGGCCGGACTGAAGATTGCCATCGAGGCCGGACACGGCGGATCAAACTCAGGCGCAATCGGATTGTCAGGTCTCGTTGAGAAGGAGATTAACCTTGACCTGTCATTCAGGCTCGGAGAGCTTTGCGACTCCATGGGCGCCGAGGTGCTGCAGGTCAGGGAGAGTGATGTGGACATGACCCTGCCGGATAAGCGCGACAAGGCCATAAAGGCAGGCGCAGATATGCTCATCAGTATTCATGCCAACGCGGGAGGGAGCGGTTATCTCTCGGTGGCAGGCACCAGCACCTACTGGCATAATCCGTTCTGGGCACCGCTGGCAAAGTTCATCTATGACAGGATGCTGGAGACAGGACTGGAAGAGTTTGGCGTGGTGGGATCATTCAACTATACCGTCACCCGTACATCACAGATGCCTGCAGTACTGGTTGAGCAGGCCTTCATGAGTCATGCTGGAGACGAAGAGAAACTTGCCGACCCGGAGTTCCGCCAGCTGATGGCGGTCAAGATTCTTGAGGGGATTGTGGACTACCTGAAGATGATGCAGGAATAAGTCTTTGCTGAGCAGGAAGGCATAGGGAAGATCATATTCAGAGAATGTCCACGACATGCCGAGCAATCTTCTTGCTATCTTTATACCTTGTTCCGGAGAATAATTTCTCCGGATTAAAAATAACCTGCAGCATGGAGACACCCGGGGATAATGGCATTGATTTCAGACATCCTGAACTATGGGATGAGCCGGATTATATCCGGAAGGAGATAGCCTGTACAATGAGCCATATTTACAGGTATGGGCTGACTACCACCTCAGGGGGAAATATATCTGTCACTGACAGCCTTGGAAACCTCTGGATCACCCCGTCAGGCACCGACAAGGGATCACTGAAGCCCGGTGAGGTGGTGTGTGTCACCCATGACGGGACCTGGGAAGGTCCGTTCAGACCATCCTCGGAATATCCCCTGCACCGTAGCGTTTATGCTGTGAGACCTGACATCAGGGCTCTGATACATGCCCACCCGCCGTTACTGACCTCTTTCAGCATTGCGCACCGGGTTCCTGACACATCGGTGGTGGGAGCGTGGAGGGAGACCTGTGGAGCCGTTGGGTATGCCGGGTATGCAATTCCGGGCAGCGAGGCTATGGGAGAAACAGTGGCCCGGGAGTTCATGAAGGGTCACAATACCGTTATTATGGAAAACCATGCTGTGGTTGTCGGCGGCAGGGACCTGGCAGAAGCGCAGGCGCGACTCGAGACTCTGGAAAAATGCGCCATGACAATACATGCTGCCGGATTTCCGGGAAAGCCAGTGATCACTGAAAATGCCAGTGGAGCGAATCCTGAATTCAACTCCGGAAATTATCTTCCGAAAACCGGCAGGATGCTGCCCGGGGTAACAGACAAGGAGATGAGTCCTGATGAAGAACTGCTGGCGGAGGAAATTTGCCGTACGGCAGCACGGGCATGCAGGATGGGACTGATTTACGGTTTCTGCGGGACTCTTTCTGCAAGGAGCGCAGGAGACAATTGGCTCGTTACCCGTGAGAAGGTTTTAAGATGCAATATCGGGAAAGGTGACATTAATGTTTACGGAAGCCCGGGAAACCACACCATTCCCGGTGAAAGGCTGCATGCTGAGATCTATCGGAGGTTTCCTGCTGTCAGGGCGGTGATTGTTGCCCGGCCTCCCTGCCTGATGGCTTTCGCGGTTACAGGTAAAGAGGTCAGTGTCAGAACCATCCCGGAGAGCTGGATTTTACTGCAGGAGATGCCTCTCGTACCCTTCGGGGCACTTTCACCTGGCCGGGAGGAGATATTTGAAAAGCTAAGTGCGGGTATCCCTGTTGTGCTGATAGCCAATGACTCGGTATTGGTAACCGGTGACAGCCTGCTCCGGGCATTTGACCGGCTGGAGGTGGCCGAGATGACTGCCATGTCACATATACTCGGAAAATCACTGGGTAGCGTCAATCCGATTTCAGATAACAACATCACGGAGCTGAAAAGGGTCTTTTTCAGCAAGTGATTTGCTAATGACAGCGGGAACAGTTATCCTCCGAACTTTTCAGAAAAACGCAGCCAGATAGGACAGTTATTCTCCCAAACTGTCAGGCAAAATGCAGCCAGATATGATGGTTGTTCCTCCGAATTTCCCGGCAGAAGGCAGCCGGATTTGACAGTTGTTCTCTGAATTCCCCGGAGGGGCAATTATTCCCCTGGGAAGCCGACACTCTGTGCAAGAATTATTACCTGCAGCGGCTTCAGTTCCATCTCTGGTGCCAGTTTGTCACGCGGAACCATTGCCCTTATGACGCATGACAACCCTTCAGAGGCACACCACAGGTAGACATTCTGTGCCATAAAACCGGTGTTGGACCATGACGACAACTTGTCGGTGTCTGTGACCTGCTGTCCCTCTTTAAGGCCTCTTTTGGCAAGATCAGCAACAAACACCAGGTTGACAGGGGCTGTTGCGGGGAATTCCTGAGTGCCTGTCAGGGCACGTATATCCCTGTTGTGTATCTGCTTCAGCCTGCAGGCAGCGGCATCATAGAGGTACAGGCCGCTCCTGAGAGTCACATAGACATCCATCTCCTGCCTGTTATGCGAGGAGGGTGCAGTACGTTTGCCATCCTCGCGGTTGATTCCCCAGGCCGCCCAGAGGAGGTCGGAGAGCTGCTGCAGTGACAGATCCTTGTCCGAAAAAAGCCTTGCAGATACCCTGGCGTCAAGGGCTTCCATCAGCGGCATGCCCCCTTTCCGTGATGGAGAAGGCAGAGAAATATCCTGTGAGTATATCATGACCGGAGTGTTTAATGAGTACATTATCAGAATGACAGCAAAACCAATGATTCTTTTTTTCATCTTTACCCTGATTTGCGGTGAAGTTAACAAAAATGTCAGGAAAATTCACTTTTCCGGCGGTCAGCTGTCAGGTCAATGCTGACAATTGACCGGAAACTTCACCTTCCGGTCAGGAAAAAGTGATAATTTTATCCGGCCGGCAGTAGGATTTATATACGGCATTGTGAAACAGGAATCTGAAAAACCGAAGAGTCTATGAGTATAGAATTAAGAAAAGAATATGCCTGCTCATTGCTTGTTCCCACGAGCATGGGTGTACGCATCACCCCGTTAAACCACCAGCCGGTCCATTCAAGCGACACCTTCTTTATGCATGTGACCAGCGCCGAGACGAACGTTGCAAGCATAGCCAGTTACCTGGGGAAGCCGGTTAAAGTACTGACAACATTTGTCAGGGACAGTCCCATTGCTCAGCTCATTAAAAACAACCTCTCAGGCCGGCGTATGACCTATGAGGGCAGGGAGGTAGAGCAGGGCGGACCCTGGGGATACCGTCACCAGTTCAATGTTGCAGACATGGGTTACGGTTCGCGTGGTCCCCGGGTGCATAATGACCGTGCCGGCGAGGTGGGGCGCACACTGAATGTGAAGGATTTTGATCTGGAGCGCATCTTCGGGAAGGAGGGGGTGCAGATTGTTCACCTCTCAGGCCTGATAGGGGCGCTGTCACATGAAACCAGCATTTTCTGCCTTGAGATTGCACGCGAAGCGAAGAAGCACGGCACACTTATCTCCTTTGACCTCAATTACCGCGCTTCATTCTGGGAGGGTCGGGAGAAGGAGCTCTCAGGAGTCTTCCGGGAGATAGCTTCCGTGGCTGACATCCTCGTGGGCAACGAGGAGGATTTCCAGCTTTGCCTGGGAATTGAGGGTCCCGAAACAGGAGGGAAGGATATTGGCGCCAGGATGGAATCCTTCAGGCAAATGATTGACAGGGTCAGAAAGGAGTATCCGGGAGCATCGGTTTTTGCCAACACCCTGCGCGAGGTGAAGAGTGCTGATTCCCACCTCTGGGGTGCCATAATGTGGGAGGGAGGAAACTGGCATATCATTGAGCCACGTGAGATACGCGTCCTTGACCGCATTGGCGGCGGCGACGGCTTCGTGGGCGGACTGCTGTACGGCATCCTCAAGGGATGGGAGCCGGCAAGATGGATTGAGTTCGGATGGGCCTGCGGTGCACTGGCTACAACCTTCCTTACCGATTATGCCCAGCCCTCTGACGAGGAGATGGTGTGGAGCATCTTTGAGGGTGACGCGAGAGTCAGACGCTGAATGATGATTCAAATAAATAACAAAGGCAGGGTTTAATCTCCCTTCCCTGCTCTCCTGTTTGTGGAAGAAGGAGCCTGGTGCCCATACAGACTACCGCCATGGAATAAGAAAGAGGGTGCCCTTTTGAGACACCCTCTTTCGAACCAAACCTCACTTACTGATTAAAAAGTCGGATTTTTGTCAACTTAAGCCAGCAGGAGGGCAAGTATAAGTGAATGAAATCCCTTCCGGCCGGTTTTGAATTTAACATAATCTGAACCCTTCTTCCAGTTTTAAAGTTTTTGTAGTTTACTCCCATCCCGGATTCTGTTGCAGGTTGGGATTAATCGAAGTCACACTATATGGATAGGGGAACCATTCGTGTTTACCGGCCACGAAGCCACACTGCTTGTCAGCATTGGGCTCTGAGTATGTGACATAGCCTCTGTGGGTAGCCTCTCCGTCGACAAAGAAGGCATCTTTGAGTGAAGGAATATGCTTTCCTGCATTCTTTGCCTTGTCAAATTCACCCCAGCGTTTCATATCAATCCATCGTGCGCCTTCACACCACAATTCATAGTTTCTTTCTTTCTTCACTTCATCCAGAGTCAATGAAGAGCTGATATGTGCTGATCCAGCACGCTCCTGAACCTGCCGGAGATACTGAAGGCCATCAGGATCATTAGTCTGGGCACAGGCCTCGGCATACAGAAGGAGGATGTCAGCATATCTGGCAATGATGAAGTTGTTATACCGGTATGAGAAAGTTGTCAGCACGTCTTCGGGGGTTGCGATATGTTTTTTCTGAAGATAACTGCACTGTCCATAAAGGCCATCGGTATTTGCTATTCCTCTTCCGGGGTCTGCGAGCTTCTCTGCCACGGTCAGATTGTTTATATCCCCTCCGTCGCTTGGCCATTCAAGTTCGGTAAGGAACTCTTCATAGGTCAGCATGGTGGCTTTGCGGCGATAAGAATCTCCGTCATTAGCTGCAAATTCATCGGCAAAGGAGTCTTTAATAGCCAGGCCGCCCCATCCCTGCGCAGCCATATATAGCGGCTGAGCTGCAAGACGTGAAGTTCTCCATCCCCAGATATTCATTTCCATCCAGGTAGAGCGCTGGATTTTTCCACTCCAGTCACCAATTGAGGAATTGGCCGCAATATTTGACTCGAATATTTTCTCTGGGGAACCGTCACCTCCAATATGGAAAATATCTGCCCATTCTTCACCGGGAACAAGGTCATATTTACCTGAAGAAATTATTTTTTTAAAGGCTGTTTTTGCATTGGGATAGTCACCCTTGTACATGAGAGCCTTTCCCTGAACTGTCCATGCAAAGCCCTTGGTGATTTTTACAGCGCCATCTTTATCAGCCGTGCTTTTGCGTTCGTCAAGATACTGCACTGCCTCTGCACACTCATCTGCACACCACTGGAGAAGAGCCTCATGCCCGCCTTCATAGTTTGTTGGTTTGTCAGAGCCTGCAAGTACATGGTCAACAAGCGGGGGATTACCCCAGGCCATTGCAGCCATCATATGACACCATGCGCGCATTACTCTTGCTTCAGAAATGCAGCGGTCTTTTATCGGGCTGTCACCGTATGCAAAATTATCAATGATCAGGTTAGCCCGATAGATTACGTAGTAGAAATGATTGTACGCCAGCTGAATAACCGGACTTTGAGTATCAAAACGAAACTCATTGATGGCGGCTACCATATCATTGTCACCGTAAAATTCTCCGGCTGCAAGGATGTTGTCAGCCGGGTAGTTGAACAGGATGTTCAAAGGAACATAGATCCAGGCGCCATCAAAACTTGCTATCTGTGTGGCAAAATGCGCGTACATGGCTACAAGCGCCGATTCCGCATCTGCGTCAGTCTTGTAAAATGAATCTATGGAAATAACACCCTTCTGGGGGATATCGAGCCTGTCCTCACTACATGCAGCAAACAACACCACGAGTAGCAAGGCTAGTATATGTTTACTCTTTTTCATCTTGTTAAGAATTAAATTAGAATGTAAGATTTACTCCGAAAATAAGCTTTTTGGCTTGCGGATATGTTCCATTGTCATAGCCTGCAGCCGAAGCACTGTTGTTGGAAGCAGTAGCTGTTTCAGGATCAGCTCCGGGATACTTAGTAAAAGTAAAGTAATCATCCAGCGATACGTAACATCTCAGCCTGCTGACAAGTATTCTGTTGGTAATTGAAGCAGGAAAGGTATAGCCCAACTGTAACTGTTTGATCTTGAAATAGGCTCCATTGAACATGGAAGCTGACGAGCCCCAGAAATGCCAGTCATTGGCTACAGCTTTGGGATCAGGCATTGAGGCATCTTTGTTATCTGGTGTCCAGGCATTATCATAATAATACCTGAGAGAGTTACGCATTGGGGTATCAGCACGATAGAATACAGTGAAGATATCATTGCCACCCACACCTGTGCCGAACAGGTTCAGATCCAATCCCTTATAGCCAAAACTAAGGTTAAGGCCGTATGTGTAATCAGGAATTGCTTTTCCAATATAGGTCATATCAGCATCACCTATCTGATTATCATTATTGATGTCAGCCAGCCTGGCGGCACCTGTAGCCGGGTCAACACCCTCATATTTGTATCCCCTGAAGTACCAGATCGGATAACCAACCTCGAATGCTGAGTGGATGGGGTTGTTTGTTCCGTCTACACCACCGGTTGAGCCGGTAAGGCGCGAAATAGCAGGATCAAGGTAGGTAACCTCATTGTGCAGTGTGGCGAAGTTAACGCTGACAGAGTAGGTGAAATCTGAACCTATCTCATCTTTCCAGCCTCCTTCGAACTCGAAACCGCGGTTGAGAACAGAACCTGCGTTGACAACAGTGCTGGAAACACCGATTTCCGGAACAGGGTTGATAGTTACAAGAAGGTCATTGGTCTTCTTGTTAAAGTGTCCCAGGGAAAGAGAGAGCCTGTCATTCAGGAATCTCATATCAATACCAAGGTCGAGCTGTTCTGAGGTTTCCCATTTGAGATCAGGGTTAGCCAGGCCGGAGGGTGCAGAACCATAGGTGGGAGCACCATCATCAACCATAAACTGGTACCATGAGCTGTTGTAAGCGATACTTGTGCTGTACGGATAATTGTTCAGTACATTGATATTGCCATTCAGCCCCCATGAACCACGAAGTTTCAGGAAAGTGACAGGTATGCGGTCAGCAACACCCGCAAAGAAATCTTCGTTGCTGATGATCCAGCCGGCTGAGAATGACGGGAAGTAGCCCCAGCGATTCTTTTCCGACAATTTGGAGGAGTCGAATGCATCTGCACGGAAATTACCCTGAATGGTGTATTTGTTTGCAAAAGTGTATATCAAACGTCCGAAGTAGGATATCTGAGTTGATTTGCCGGGTGCATTGCCGAATGTCTTGGTTGTCTTTTCTTCTCCGTCTACAATATTGCTTATTACATAATTGAGATAGCGGAAGTTCGGTTCGTACCCTGACAGAATATTGGGTCCGTAGGCACTGGCACTTATGTTATCATAATTATTTTCGGTGTAAGACATACCAGCCATTGCTGTAATATTGTGGTTTTTAATGGCCAGATTATAATTGGCAAAGTTCTCCCACTGATAATAGTAATTGTTATTTGCATTGGCTGAGATGTTGTAATCATATGTCGATGCCTGTGGTGTGGCAAAATACGGAGTGTTGTAGCTGTGACTATTGTTCAGCCCCACCCTGTAACCGAAACGGGAGGTAACTACGAGCCCTTTCACAGGCTTAAGGTTTCCATAGATTACACCACGAAGGTTGATTCCTTTATTCTCACGGTCAACACGGTCTCTCTGGAGCAGTGGGTTACCACTGTCATCAGTTATATACTTTGACGTGGCATAGTAAAGATCATTGGTGGGATCCTTGAGAATAATCCTGCCGGCATCATACGCCTGCTTCATGGATGGAGCGAACTCAGACGGCGAAGTATAGTAAACAGGAGTCAGCGGGTCTAGGGTCATCACCGAGTTCATCACCGAACCATATTGAGACATCTGGGAAACTGATTGGGTAGACCAGTTCTCAATAGAGTTGTTGGTGCCTACCTGTAACCATTTTTTCAGATCATAATCTGCATTGATCTGCGCGGTGAGACGTTTGTAAACATCCCTGTCACCCTTTACCATACCGTCATTATTAACATAGTTGATGGAGGTAAAAAAATGACCCTGATTATTTCCGCCCTGGAAAGTGAGAGTGTGCTGCGGGCTCCAGGAGGGTGCAAACACTACATCAAACCAATCAGTGTCAGTGCCGTCATAGTTATTTGCCTCCAGCTGATTATCTATAGGAAGACCTGACATTCTCTTATACTCGATAAACTCCTTGGCTCTGAAGATTTCCGGTTTCCTGGCAAGGCTCTGACTGGTGTACTTGAAATCATAAGAAATGCTGGAGGCACCCTTGGTACCGGATTTTGTGGTAATCAGAACGACTCCGTTACCTGCCTGGGCACCATAGATAGCTGCAGAAGCAGCATCCTTCAATATCTCAATGGATTCAATCATTGAAGGGTCAAGATACTGGATGTTATCAACCTTGAGACCGTCTACAATGAGAAGGGGACCGATATTACCCGAGTTTGAAGAGTAACCCCTTACACGGATGGTTGCAGCCTGGCCGGGAGCACCGGAATTGGTGAGAACCTGAACTCCGGGAGCCTTACCCTGAATAGCAGCAGCAGCATCAGTGGTTGATACATTTTTAATGGCATCTGCCCTGACGGATGCTACAGCTCCGGTAACATCACTCTTTCTGACAGTGCCATATCCCACAACAACTATCTCATCAAGTGCCTCCGTAGCCTCTTCCAGAGTGACATCAATGACATTTCTTCCATTTACCGGAACCGTCACCTGTGTATAGCCAACAAAAGAGAAGGCCAGTACTGCATTGGGCCCGGGTACATCAACAGTGTACCTTCCGTTGACATCTGTAAAAGCACCTGTTGTTGTACCTTCAACCTGTACGGTAACACCCGGAATCGGCTGTCCGTCGGTATCTCTTACAACCCCGGCGACCCTTAATTGTTGAAGTGTAATATCTGAATTCAGATTCAGATCATCTGCCCCCAGACAATATGCATTGCTTCCAAACATACTGAGGGTAAAAGTAAAAAGTACCAATTTTGCAATCAGTAAATGCCTCTGTATTCCCCGTTTTAACAGAGGAATGGGCCTGGTTAGTTTTTGTTCCATAACTTGGTTGTTTAGTTAATTGGGAGTTTCCATTTATATATAGAAGTATGTACTATGATTTAATTTCATGGATATTCCAAATCCACTGGTTCAGGTGAGGTTTATTCGGGTTGTTCCATAGGCAGTCAGGTTTTGTTAGCGGACTCTAAAATTAAATCGGCTTTCAGTAAGTGTAGTATTAACACTTTTGCTTTGCATTCAAAGCAAAGAAAAAGTTCTTATAAACACTTTTGATTTTTAGTCAAAGAGATTTAAAAATCATTCAAATCACATGAAAGTGCTTAACTTTCACTTTAGCGGAATCATGATCTGTGTGAATGAATGAGCCGGGAATGAATATTTAATGGTATTCCCTTTGAACCTGATATCATATGATGTACTGTTGACACCTTCTGCTGTCCCCGGATTTCCCGGATCAGTTATTTTGCCGTTCACCTCGTTCACTTTTGCATTACCTGTGAATTCTCCCGTCTGCAAAACTATATCTGTGTCTATGGCCTTTGTCTCATGCCGGTTGATCACGTTGATTACAAGGTTTCCGGCCTCGTCGTTAAGCACCGCTGTAACATCAAGGTAAGGGATTTCTTTGAATATTGAATTACTGTATTTTTCACAGGTGGTACTGACATCGAGAGAGGTGCCGAAACAATTATTGCTGAAGAGCCGGAATGCCATGAAGGTTGCGTTTTTGTAAACTCCTTCAGGCGAATAACCCACAAGGTTTGAAAGCATAGTCATATTAGCCATCTTCACAATATCGGCATGACGTATAAATGAATTGAGATGTTGTGCCACCATTAGTGATACAGTGATGTTGTTCCCGAATCCTCCTGCCCACTCATCGAAGGAGATATAGACCGGCCGTGTTGATCCTGTTTTCGTCATCGCTTTGAGGATAAGAGCCTTCACCGTCTCTATTTTTTGATCAAGGTCAAGTCCGAGGCACATCATTCCTGAGAAGCTTCTGTCATTACCCAGTGCCTCGGTTGCATACCGGTGCACCGAGAGGTAATCAATGGTGCCTGTCATATGAGTCAGCACGTAGTCATTCCAGTCTATCCACCCATTATCCGGTTTGTAATTTGATGCGCCGCTGGCAATCAACTTTATGTCCTTATCAACCAGTTGCATCAGTTTTCCTGCCTCAAGGGCGAACTTGACATAGTCTTCAGCGCTCTTCTGCCCCATCTGCCAGGGGCCGTCAATCTCATTTCCCAGTGCCCAGTATTTTACCTTAAAAGGCTCCTCATTGCCGTACTTCCGTCTGAGGTCAGAGTACCAGGTGCCTTTTTCCCTGTTGCAGTATTCCACCCAGTGCCTTGCCTGATCGAGGGTGCCCGTTCCCGCGTTGATGCATATGAAATTCTCAGCGCCAATAAGTTTGCAGAGCTGCACATATTCATCAGTGCCCATATGATTTGATTCAATCTGGTTCCAGGCCAGGTCAAGTCTTACCGGCCGTTCTTCCTTCGGGCCAATGCCATCTTCCCAGTTATATCCTGAGACATAGTTGCCGCCGGGCCACCTGACAACCGGAATTTTCAGCTCACGTACAAGCTCTACAAAGTCTTTCCTGAAACCATTTTCATCAGCGAAGGGAGAAGCAGGGTCATAAATGCTTCCATACACCACATTCCTTATAGGTTCAACGAAGGCTCCGTATATGTTCGGATCAACTTTACCTGTCTGGCGGTCAAAATCGATTTTTATAACAGCGTTGCCCTGAGACATCAGGTTTCCGGAAAGAATTCCGGAAAGAACCATACAACCAAACAAAACAATCAGCTTTTTCATTTGACAATTATTTTTTTTGATATCCAAAACCAGTTTGAAATTTAATTAAATATCCCGGTCAGGGAGGGGGGTGACAGCCATAATTCCTTTCATTTTTACGTCATTGGTTTTAAAAATCCTTCACTCCGAATTTATGAGTGGTAAAAACTGCTCGTGTGGCCTGCTTTTATTGTCTGGCAAAGTGATTTTGCTACAAGTTTTTATATCTTTCGTTATTGTTGATGAAAAGTCCGGAAACCACACGAAATATAGACTTCTTAATACATATATCAATGAAAAAGTCACTGATAATAATCTCTCTTATCCTGGCTTCCTGTTCAGGAGAAATGATTAAACAGGAAAGAACCTACTGCAATCCGCTGAATCTCAACTATCGGTTTCAGCACACAGACAGCGTATCATACCGTGAAGCAGCAGACCCGGCCATGATCCGGTACAAAGACAAATATATTCTGTTTGTTTCGCACAGCGGCGGGTACTGGTACTCTGATGACCTGCATGAGTGGACCTTCCTGCCGGTCGGCTCGCTGCCGATAGAAGACTACGCCCCTGATGCAATAGCTATAAATGATACCGTCTGGTTTGCCGCGTCGTCAACAGAAAGGAAACCGTTTTATTACACCACGGATCCATTCAGTGATAGCTGGAAACCACTGAATGACACACTTCCTTTTGCAGTATGGGATCCGCATTTCTTCGCTGATGATGACGGACAGAGATATCTTTACTGGGGATGCTCAAACTTTTTGCCGATTAATGGAGTCATGCTGAACTCAGGAATGCAGGCTGTCACTGAACCCCGGATACTTATTGAGCATAATTCAGACATCTATGGCTGGGAGGTGCCGGGAGAGCAGAATGAGCTGACGAGCAACGGATGGAATGAAGGGGCATGGTTGACCAGGCACAACAACAGATACTACCTCCAGTATGCTGCCCCGGGTACGGAATACAGGACTTACGCTGACGGTGTTTATACCTCCGCTTCACCGCTGGGACCGTTTGAATATGAATCATACAGCCCCTTCTCCTATAAACCGGGAGGTTTTGCCGGCGGCGCCGGACACGGCTCCACATTTCAGGACAAGTACGGCAATTACTGGCATATAGCAACCATGTCAATATCAATACGTCATATGTTTGAGAGACGTCTCGGATTGTTCCCGGCAGCATTCGACGAAGAGGGTGTACTGCGGACCTTTACTGCTTTCGGTGACTATCCGGCAATTTTGCCTGAACGGAAGGTTGATTTTGAAAAAGAGAACACTTTTACAGGATGGATGCTTCTGTCATATAAGAAGAATGCAGATGCGTCATCGGAAGTGGATGGTTTTCCCGTCAGCAATGCTTTTGATGAGGATATAAGGACATGGTGGTCAGCCGCTACCGGTGACAGCGGGGAGTGGCTCAGCGTTGAACTCGATGATGCCTCCACGGTGACCGCCATTCAGGTTAATTTTGCTGACCACGAATCAACACTTAAACCTGACAGCAGGGATATCTTCTACCGTTACAGAATTCTTGCCTCGCACGACGGGAAATCATGGGATGTCATTGCAGACAAGAGCAACAACAGTACTGATGCATGCCATGATTACATTCAGCTGGAGAATCCTGTCAGGACCAGATTCATAAAGATTGAAAATGTCAGTGTGCCTGATGGAAAATTCTCTCTTTATGATTTGCGCGTCTTCGGTACCAGGGAGGGTGACGCTCCTGCTGAGATCAGGGATTTCACTGTCAGCCGCAATGAGACTGATACCAGGAAAGCCCTTGTGGAGTGGCCTGCCTGTGACCAGGCAACGGGATACGTTGTAAACTATGGCACTGATCCCGGGAAGCTATATACTTCCGTTATGGTTTATGATACCGGCTCCCTGATGCTCACCGGTCTGAACAGGGATGTGAAATACTACTTCAGCGTTGATGCCTTCAATGAATCAGGTATTACCAGGGGAACGGTTGTAGTGCAGAGATAGCTGTCAGCCCGTTTGCCCCGGAACACAAGTCATGCTTCCCCTGCCGGTTTGTCATACCATATAATATCTTTTGCCTCCGGAATGGTTTTCATGACGGAGGAACATGCTGATAAAGCCGGCAATGCTGCGAAAGAGCCGATAATAAGCGATTTCATGATTCTTTTTGATCCATTAACATGTTCATTGGGTAATCAGACACCCGGTGACTATCTCCCGAACTGAACCCAGTCAATGTTGACCGGATTTTCATCTTTCAGTACAACAAAAAGGTTGTGAATCCCTTTCTTGTA
>WXFE01000053.1 GCA_009881065.1 Bacteroidales bacterium
ATCTTCGTCGGAGTCTCAAACTGCCGATTGCCAGTCTGGCACTTCTGACTAAAACAAAGGGGACCGTCATGGCTGACCGGCCCCCTGTGAAGATTATGAAGTTCAAATAGATGGATACTCAGTAGAATTACAGCTCATTTGCGGCGGCATCTCCCTGCACCGGTTCGGTTACCTCTACACTCTCCGCCTGCAAAAGACCTTTCTCAATCAGTACTGAGTGATAGAGAGCTGCAAATGAGCTCTTCACCCACATGTCTGACACCAGAACACCCACCAGGAAGCAGATGAAACCTGCTATATAGATGAATATGGAGATGAAGCCCATCAGGAAGATGGTCCATCCGTGGCCGCGCGTCAGTCTCCAGCTCTCCTCCGCTGCCCTGATCGGATCAAGGTTCCTGTCCATCACAAGGTAAGGGGTGAATGCCAGACGGCATGCGATGATAATGCCGGGCACTATCAGACAGACGATTCCGATCCCTATCAGTGCAGTCAGAAGAAGGTTGGCCAGCACTATATTAAGATAATTCTTCCGGAATCCGCTGATAAGCATGTCGAATTCAGGGGTTATCTGCCTTGCAGCCTGTACGAACATCATCTTTGCCCCGTAATTGAAGACCGGGATTAGCAGGAAAAACCAGAGCAGTGCGATGAGTCCGAGGAAGGCAGCAGCCACCCCGATAGCGCCTATCTTAAAGAAGTCAGTCACATCAAATGGGATATTGCTGAAATCGCCGGGATCAAACTCCCAGTTCGTATTTGACCCCAGCATCGGGGATCCGATCACAACCAGGACCAGAACCACGAGCAGTAACCTGAGAAAATTGTCAGCCATTGCCTTCCATCCGGTGCCGTAAGCACCGCTGAAAGAAGGTACATACCTGTAAATTCTTTTTGCCTCCATGATTTTGTTTGCTTTTTACTGTTTTGAATAATTTTTTTTGTCATCACAAATCTATTATGGAACCCTCGGACGGAATTCATACCTTAGTAGTGATTTTAAAAAACACTACTTAAGTATGCCACCCCCTACTTAAGTAGTATCTGTAAATCAATGAAATAGATAAATATTCCCGAATGGAATTCATCAGTCTGGTCATTTTTATTTTCTCTGCAGCGATGGCTGCAGGGAGTATTTTGCTTGTCACCAGGCTCCTTGAGGAGTTTGCTCACCCCTGCTTCAGGTCGCTTTTCTACCACAACCTGTTTATTTCCGCATTTGGCTTTTATGGAATATGGGGGCAATTCATCATTATGGCGCTGGCGGGCAGCAGGCTGGACCCTGAAATCTTTTCGACAATATCAGTTTTGTCACTGCTGCCGGGATTGCCCTTCCTGGTGTTCGCATGGATGATGCTCATCAGGTTTGCTGTGGAAGCATCGGGACATAAGCTACGGAACTGGTTCACCGTGGTTTTCCTGATTGTCAACTTTGGGATTATCGCGGCTTTAAGCCTGGTTATCAGGGACATGAGCTTCAATGATGCTTTGCCCCTCTTCAAATATTATTATATTGCTGCAGCGCTCCTCTTCGCCACCATGGCAGCCACCCTGATTGTGCGTGGTGATTCAGTCTCTCCCGGCCGCAGTGACCGTATAGCTCTCGCATTGATTATAACAGGAGGCGCATTGGCCCAGTCCCTCTCCCTGTTACTGATTCACCACTCCGCCTGGATGGCGATGGCATTTGTTTTCCTTCTCTTTGCAGCCATTACCCTCATGTCATTATACCTCAGCTACAGAGCTGACCTGAAGCCTGTCAGGCTAGCTGAACCACTGCCACTGCCAAATGGCTTTGAGGATTTCATAAGAAAAAACGAGATATCTCCGCGCGAAGCAGAAATTATCACTGAAATATGCAACGGCCTGAGTAACCAGGAGATAGCCGACAAGCTCTTCATCAGCCTGCAGACGGTGAAGGACCACACCTCGCGCATCTACATGAAGACCAATGTAAGGAACAGGATGCAGCTGATGGCGCTGGTAAGGGGAATGGATACCGGCACTGCGGCGGGAGAACACCTTTAGCCTGGCAGCACCTGCAATTGCCGGATACCGGCACTGCGGCGGGAGAAGGCCTTCAGCCAGGCAGTACCTCCAGTTTCTTTCCCGGAGCAAATATCTGGTATGCCAATGGCCACACCTTTGCAAGGTACCTGTCCTGCCTGTCCCTGATGACAACAGCCAGTTCATTGTCCGCATCACTGTTTTCAGGGTCACCGTACCGGTACTCCGTAAGGAGCATTAACTGTGCAAGGTCATTGTATTTT
>WXFE01000054.1 GCA_009881065.1 Bacteroidales bacterium
CGGTCTGCTGCCTGACAGCGACTTCGTGGAAATAGGCTCAACCGATACCATCGGGATCAGGGCATATACCATGTATGACGAACTCTCCGTCTCGAACGACAGCACGGTGATGATCATCGGATCAATCAATGATGACTATTTCGGTGACACATACTGTGACTTCGTGACACAGCTCAGGCTCATGAGCAAGTGGCCGGCCAAACCTTTTGTCATCGACTCCGTTATGCTGATCATGTTGCCTTCAGCTGTTTCGGGTGATGATTCCACATCAACCCACCGGATACGCCTCTATGAAACAGGAACCAGGCTTAGTGACGGCGATGAGTTTTATTCAGGTCAGGACCCTGACACAATCAGATTCCTTGGCGAATACGATCTTCCCAGAATGAAAGTTGGAGAATTGTTAAGGGTGAAACTTGACAACTCGGTTGGTGAGCACCTGCTGAGAGACACCACCAAACTATCCGCCGGAGTACCATTCTACGAGGAGTATTTTAAGGGACTCTATTGCATGATGAAAAGCTCACCCAATAGGGTTATGCTTGAAATGAATGCATCCACGGATGTCCGCACTGACCCGCTGGGTATCACTATCTATTATAAATCTGACACACTCAGATACACTTTCTCATTTGTGGCTACGCCCAGGGCAGTGAACTATAACAGGTTCACCCATGACCGGACAAAAGGAGATCCTGGCAAGCAGATAATTCATGTCAATGACCTCGTGGCTGACACTGCCGTATACCTTCAGTCATACAATGGGGTATATGTAAAGCTTGAGATGCCGACCCTCGAGCCATTCAGGGATATTGCCAACCTCTCGGTTAATAAGGCGAGGATCATTGCCCCGGTAATCCTTGATGGCAAAACCATGATTGACAATAACATGCCACAGAGGGTTTATGTCCGTTACCGTGATGCCGACGGAAAAGCCTGGTACATTCCGGACTTTATCCATAGTATCAACTTTATGGATGGTACATACTACAGTGACAAAGACCACTACCTCTTCAACATTACCACCTTCGTCCAGGAATACCTCAACGGCGAGATAGAGGAACCATCCGTGGAACTCTTCCTTCCGCTTGGCGGAGCCCGGAATGCTATCTTCAGTGCCAACGCAAATGAGCCGGCATTTAAGCTGGAGTTTGCTTACACGATATATTGAGTACTAATTCTTAGTTTTTCTTTATGTGTGGAATTGTAGGATATATAGGGTCCCGTCCTGCCCGTGATATAGTTATCAATGGACTTAAAAGGCTGGAATACAGGGGGTATGACTCAGCCGGGATTGTCATCAGTGATGGCGAGAGAACCGAGATATTCAAGTGTGCGGGGAGGGTCCGCGAGCTTGAGGAGATGGTAAACAACAAGGATTTCGACGGCTCCATCGCCATGGGGCATACCCGGTGGGCCACGCATGGCGAGCCCAACGAGATAAATGCTCATCCTCAGGTCTCATGCAGGGGCCATTTCATAGTTGTCCACAACGGTATTATCGAGAACTATGCACGGATCAAGAAGCATCTTGAGAGCCGTGATGTCAGTTTTACCAGTCAGACTGACACGGAGGTGCTTGCCAACCTTATTGAGCATCTCTACCTCGAGGGAGACCTCTCAGCTGAACAGGCTATCATCATGGCTCTGAACAAGGTGGAGGGGACATACGGCATTGCCGTTTACTGCCGTAATGAACCCGGCACGCTCTTCGCCGCAAGGCTGGGCTCACCGCTGTTGATAGGTATGGGTGACGGTGAGAATTTCATTGCCTCTGATGCAATTCCCATAGTTGAGCATACCCAGCGGGTAATCTATCTCAATGACGATGATCTCGCGATAATCAGGAAGGATGAGATGGTGCTCAAGGCCATCAGGAACAAGAGGGTTGAACCCGAAGTAAAGGAGGTAGACCTTAAGCTTGGCGAGATTGACAAGGAGGGCTTCCCTCACTTCATGCTTAAGGAGATATTCGAGCAGCCACGGGCTATACATGATACCTTCAGGGGAAGGATACTCCCGAACCAGTCTGGTCTCATGCTTGGCGGCCTGCACAACGTGTTTGACACAATTGCCTCGGCTGACAGGATACTGATAGTTGCCTGTGGCACCTCATGGCATGCGGGACTGGTGGGAGAATACATCATCGAGGAGTTTTGCCGCATACCGGTGGAGGTTGAATATGCCTCCGAGTTCAGGTACCGTAACCCGATCATAAAGAAGGGAGACATTGTACTGGCCATCAGCCAGAGCGGTGAGACGGCTGACACACTGGCAGCCATCAGGCTCGCAAAGGAGCGTGGCGCACTGGTGCTTGGCATCTGTAACGTTGTGGGCTCATCAATCCCCCGTGAAACTAACGCCGGAGTCTTCACCCATGCCGGACCGGAGATTGGCGTTGCATCGACAAAAGCCTTTACGACACAGGTGGTGACACTGGCAATGATTGCCTTCGAGACAGGCTACAGGAAGGGACTGATTGATGAGATGCGTTACCGCGGACTGATAGAGGAACTGACTTCGCTTCCCGGTAAGGTTGAAATTGCGCTTGAGACAAATAACAAGGCGCTGGCCCTGGCAGAGATATACAAGGACTCAACCAACGCGCTCTACCTTGGAAGGGGCCTGCTCTATCCGGTGGCCATGGAAGGCGCACTCAAGCTTAAGGAGATTTCATACATACATTCCGAGGGCTATCCCGCTGCCGAGATGAAGCATGGACCTATCGCCCTGATTGATGAACATATGCCGGTGGTAGTTGTAGCCACGAAGGAGAGCTCATACGACAAGATCGTCAGCAACATCCAGGAGGTCAAGGCCCGCAAGGGGAAGATCATAGCCGTTGTGTCAGAAGGTGACCAGGTCATAAGCCAGATGGCTGATCATGTGATGGAGGTTCCTGAGACAATCGGTGTCTTCACCCCGGTGCTTGCCGTGGTGCCACTCCAACTGCTCGCATATC
This sequence comes from Bacteroidales bacterium, assembly GCA_009881065.1. Taxonomy (GTDB): domain Bacteria; phylum Bacteroidota; class Bacteroidia; order Bacteroidales; family VadinHA17; genus SR-FBR-E99. The sequence goes on from WXFE01000054.1 coordinate 2,963, forward strand.
ATATAGCTGTCCTTCGCGGATGCGATGTTGACCATCCGAGGAACCTTATAAAATCAGTAACTGTAGAATAATTAAAGCTGGGAATAATGGCTGAAGGTTACAGAAGTCTGAGTATAGGAGAAATTCGCGGCCTCGAGGCAGCTGGCTGCAGGAGCAACTCATGGGAAAGTGTATTTGTCAAGGATCCGTTCAATGCAGAGAGAATTCAGAATGTCACTTTCTCCGGTACCGTCAGGCTTGGCCTCTTCAACGGCGTGGCCCGCGAAAGGTGCGGACTGCCACTGATGCGCGGCATAAAAAACGCACATATACATAATTGCACGATAGCTGACAACGTCACTATCACTGATATAACGGGCTTCATCGCAAACTATGATATCGGCGAGGGGGTGGTTATCAGGAACTGCGGGCATATTTCCACGGAGGGACACACCTCTTTCGGCAACGGAACCCGTGTGGCAGTTCTCAACGAGACCGGTGGCAGGGAGGTACCCATATGGGACCGGCTGACATCACACATGGCCTACATCATTACTCTGTACAGGCACAGACCTTCAGCCATCGCCGAGATAGAGAAGCTTATTGATGACTATACCGAAGGGGTCAGGTCAGACCGCGGCGAAATTGGCTCAGGTTCATACATCGCCGGCTGCGGCACAATCAAGAACGTCAGGATAGGCAACGGAGCCGTGATAGAGGATGTATCAAGGCTGGAAGAAGGGTCTGTCAACAGCTCGTTCAGGGATCCCGTGCATATAGGCAATGATGTGATAATGGATCACTTCATTATCTGCTCGGGATCAAAGGTGAATGACGCTGCAGTAATTGACAAGTGCTTCATAGGCCAGGGGTGCATACTCTCAAAACAATATTCAGCCGAGAACTCCCTCTTCTTTTCCAACTGCGGAGGGTATCACGGTGAGGCATGCTCTATCTTTGCAGGACCCTATACGGTAACCCATCATAAATCAACTCTTCTGATTGCAGGCATCTTCTCATTCATGAACGCAGGCAGCGGATCAAACCAGAGCAACCATATGTACAAGTTGGGTCCGATACACCAGGGTATCATGGAGAGAGGTTCGAAGACCACATCCGATTCCTTTGTGTTGTGGCCCTCCCGGATAGGACCGTTCACCCTGGTGGTGGGCCGGCACCATCATAACGTGGATACAACAAGTTTCCCCTTCTCATATCTTACTGAGGCAAGTTATGAGTCACAGCTGATCCCGGGCATCAACCTGCGCTCGGTGGGTACCATCCGCGATGCACAGAAGTGGCCGAAACGTGATATGCGCAAGGATACAAGGAAACTTGACCAGATCAACTATAACCTCCTCAGCCCCTTTACCGTGGGGAAGATGATAAAGGGACGGGACCTCCTGAAAGAACTGATTGAAGCAAATCAGGGCCAGGATGTCATTGGCTATGAAAGGATGAGGATAAAAAGCTCTGCTGCCATGCGGGGCATCTCCCTCTATCAGATGGGGATAGACAAGTACATTGGCAACTCGGTGATCAAGAGGCTTGAGGGAACCGTTTTCAGGTCTGATGAGGAGATCCGTGACAGGATGAAGCCGGATACCATGGAGGGTACCGGAGACTGGATAGACATGTCAGGGCTGATAACACCGCTCAGCTCTATAGAGGTGCTTCTGGAAGCAATAGAGAGTAAGGAAATGAAAAGCGCTGATGCCATCAACCGGAGCTTCGATAGTATTCACAGGAACTATTATAACCTCCAGTGGGCATGGGTTTACGACCATCTGCCCGGAGAGACCGGCAAACTTAATGAGGAGCTGACCGCTGATGATATAATTGCCATTGTGGAGAGATGGAAGAAGAGTGTGGTTGAGCTTGACTGGATGCTCTATGAGGATGCCCGCAAGGAGTTCACACTCTCGTCAATGACCGGTTTCGGCATTGATGGTGACGATGAGGTCAAGAAGCGCGATTTTGAGCAGGTGAGAGGAGATTTTGAAAAGAACAGCGTGGTGCTCGCCATCCTCGACCATATAAAGGCCAAGACGGAGCTTGGAGATGAGCTCATCAACCGGATGCGTAATATCGGATAGGAAAACAGGAGCCGGCTATTGGCAGTTACTCTGCCGGCACTCTGTTAAGGAGTCAACCAGGATTCAACCAGGGAGTCAGCTACTGCTGAGAGCAGATTATCTCTGCCCGTACATCTCCTCGTAATACTTCGCGTAGTCTCCGGAGATGATGGCTGAGAGCCATTTTTCATTCGACAGGTACCAGTCAACGGTCATCTCAAGACCCTGCTCGAAGGTGACTGACGGCTTCCATCCAAGCTCACGCTTCAGCTTGCTGCTGTCAATGGCATAACGGAGGTCATGCCCCGCACGGTCAGTCACAAATGTGATCAGTTTTTCCGAGTCGCCGTCACTTCTGCCCAGCCTGTGGTCCATGATCCTGCACAGCAGCCTGACGAGATCTATGTTCTTCCACTCGTTGTCACCCCCTACGTTATAAGTCTCGCCCGGCCTGCCCTTATGGAAAATAGCATCTATCGCCGAGGCATGATCCTCAACATAAAGCCAGTCGCGTATGTTCTCCCCTTTCCCATAAACCGGGATGGGCTTCATGGTCTTTATGTTATTGATTGTAAGGGGTATGAGTTTTTCCGGGAATTGGTTTGGCCCGTAGTTGTTGGAGCAGTTGGAGATCACAAATGGCATTTTGTACGTATTGCCAAACGCCCGCACCATATGATCCGAACTGGCCTTGGAGGCCGAATAGGGACTGCGCGGGTCATAGGGAGTCTCTTCGGTAAAGAATCCTTCGTGTCCCAGTGAGCCGTAAACCTCATCAGTGGAGATGTGGTAAAACCGCTTGTCAGCGCCTGAAGCCGGAACAACATCCCTGAATGCGGCCAGCAGGTTGACCGTGCCCAGAATATTTGTATGAATGAACTCGTCAGGCGAGGTTATTGACCGGTCTACATGTGATTCAGCTGCCAGGTGTATCACTCCGTCAAACCTGAACTCGTCAAAGAGGGCATTGACAGCTTTCTTGTCAACAATGTCAATCTTACGGAAGAGATAATTCGGCTTGTTTCCGATATCGGTGAGATTGCCCAGGTTTCCCGCGTATGTCAGATTGTCGGCATTGACAATCCTATACCCCGGGTATTTGTTCACAAAGAGTCTTACGACGTGCGAGCCAATGAATCCCGCACCACCGGTAATGAGTATTGTTCTGTTCATGATTCCTTGTTTTTCAGTCTGTTTTCCCATCTCCAGGCTGTCTCCATCGCCTCTTCAATAGTTATCCCGGCCTTCCAGCCAAGTTCCCTGTTGGCGAGGGAGGGATCAGCCCATATCTTTTCAATGTCACCTGCCCTTCTGCCGGTGACGGAGTAATTCAGTCTGACCCCGGTGGCCTTCTCAAAGGCGGCAATTGCCTCCAGCACGGAGACACCCTTGCCCATTCCCAGGTTAAAGACCTCATAGTTAGCCTTGTTTTCTCCGCTGAGCAATCTCTTCAGGGCTACCACATGAGCCTTCGCCAGGTCAACCACATGGAGGTAATCGCGGATGCATGACCCGTCGGGGGTGTCATAATCGGTTCCGAAGACCTTCAGTTCCTCCCTGAGCCCGATGGCAGTCTGGGTGATGAAGGGCACAAGGTTTTCAGGCACCCCTCGCGGAAGCTCACCGATGAAGGCAGTCGGGTGGGCGCCGATCGGATTAAAGTATCTCAGGGATATTGCCTTTTGCTCCGGTCTGGAGGCCATGGTATCACGTATGATTACTTCGCCGGCCTGCTTGGTGTAGCCATACGGCGAAGCGGCATCCTTCACCGGCGAACTCTCGGTTACCGGGAGGGTATCCGGCTGTCCGTATACGGTGCATGACGATGAGAAGACCAGCGACGGTGTATTGTGCTGTTCCATCGCTCCCAGCAGGTTCATCAGCGAAGTCAGGTTGTTCCGGTAGTATACCAGCGGTTTCATGACTGACTCGCCAACGGCCTTGTAGGCAGCAAAGTGAATGATGGCATCAACTTTTCCCTCTGCCCTGAAGAGCTCTTCCAGCTTTTGGCTGTCACAGAGATCAAAATTATAGAACTTCGGCGTGACGCCCGTTATTGAACGGATACCGTCAAGTACCGATATGTCTGAGTTATACAGGTTGTCAATGATAACCACATCGAACCCGGCAGTTATCAGCTCAACAGCAGTGTGTGAACCGATATAACCTGTACCGCCAGTTACTATTATCTTCTCTTTCATCACAGGCTCCAGTAGGTTAACCATTTCATCCTGTTCCTGTACATACCCTTCAGGTCAACAAGGATACCCTTTTCATTGAGCAGGTCAAGGAAGAATTTCTCGTCGAGGTTGCGGTACTCCTTATGAGCCACAGCTACAATGATGGCGTCATATTTTCCTTCCGGGCCTTTTTTAAGATCGATGCCATATTCGTGCTTCACCTCAGCCTGGGATGCTCCCGGGTCAATGACATCAACCTCCACGCCGAAGTCGCGCAGCTCATTGACCACATCAATAACCTTGGAGTTACGTATGTCAGTGACATCTTCCTTGAAGGTCATCCCCATAATCAGCACGCGTGACCTGTCGGGGCTCTTGCTGGCAGCGATCAGTTTCTTCACTGTCTCCTTTCCGACGTATGCTCCCATGCTGTCATTGGTGAATCTGCCGGAGTCAATCATCTGTGGGTGGTAGCCCATTGCCTTGGCTTTGTACGACAGATAGTAGGGATCTACGCCGATACAGTGACCGCCCACCAGCCCGGGGTAGAACTTCAGGAAGTTCCACTTTGTGCCGGCCGCTTCAAGCACATCGTATGTATTGATGCCCATCCTGTTGAAGATGATGGAGAGCTCGTTCATGAAGGCGATGTTAATGTCGCGCTGGGTGTTCTCAATGACCTTGGCTGCTTCGGCAACTTTTATTGAGGGGGTGCGGTGAACACCTGCCTCAATGATCATTTCGTATGTCTTTGCAATGTTCTCGGATGATTCGGCATCGCAGCCGCTGGTCACCTTGATGATCTTCGTCAGTGTATGGTTCTTGTCTCCCGGGTTTATACGTTCGGGCGAAAAGCCCACCTTGAAGTCGGACGGGCATTTAAGCCCTGAATATCTTTCGAGTACGGGGATGCACTCTTCCTCGGTGCAGCCCGGGTAAACAGTTGATTCATACACAACGTAATCGTCCTTTTTCAGTATGCGGCCAACGGTTTCGGAGGCCTTCAGCACCGGTTCAAGGTCAGGGAGATTGTGCCTGGTCACCGGCGTGGGGACAGCTATGATGTGGAATGACGCTTCGCGAAGATCCTGCGGGTCAGACGTAAATTTGATATCTGTTCCTTCAAACGCCTCGTGTTCAAGTTCATTGCTGGGGTCTATGCCCTTTTTCATCAGCTCAATGCGGTCAGGCCTGATATCGAAGCCCACCACGCTGATCTTTTTTGCAAATTCGAGGGCAATGGGAAGCCCGACGTAACCGAGGCCTATGAGAGAGAGCTTTGCTTCCCTCTTTACAAGTTTATCATACATAATCATTTTTTAATTAGTGGATGATATTCATCTTTCAGCACGGAAAGTGCCGAATTTCTTATCTGATATACTATTTCAATGCCCTGGCGTGCATCTTCCAGTCCGTAACCGTTTCCGCGGAGGATTTCACGGTAGGTGATGGTATGGAGGTCAGTGAATCCTTCCGAGAACTCCAGTTCTTCATTATTGACAGTTATATGCCGGTAGGTTCTTTTGCCATTTTCCTTCACTTCATCTGGCAGGTCATTCCAGTCAATGCTGAGGAACCATCTCACGCGTGCGTTTTCCAGTTCCAGGTATCCTGAGGCTTTGTCACGTTCGAGAAGGTGTACCCTGTTGGAGACCACCGGTCCGAAGATCCAACCGAGCATGTCAAAGAAGTGGACACCGATATTGGTGGCTATTCCGCCCGATTTGTTGATGTCGCCCTTCCATGATATGTGATACCAGTTTCCGCGGCTGGTGATATAGGTGAGGTCAATGTCATGCTTCCTGTTTTTCGGTAAGGCCATAATCCTTTCACGCAGGTTCAATATCACCGGGTGATACCTGAGCTGAAGAATGTTGAATATATGTCGTCCGGTCTCCTTCTCAATTTCCTGCAGGGCATCTATGTTCCACGGGTTGAGCACGACGGGTTTTTCACAGATGGCGTCAGCCTGATGGCGCAGAGCGAACCTGATGTGCGAGTCATGAAGGTAGTTGGGTGAGCAGATGCTGACGTAATCGAGCTGCACACCGGTTCTCTTCAGTTTGTCGATGTGTCTGTCAAATCTTTCATACTCAACGAAGAAGTCGCTCTCGGGAAAATAGTTGTCTATTTTTCCCACGCAGTCAAATTTGTCAAGGCTTGCGAGCAGCCGGTTGCCGGTATCCTTTATTGCCTTAAGATGGCGTTCGGCTATATATCCGGCTATCCCTATGAGCCCGAAGTTCCTGGGTGCATTGTTCATAAGATTGTTTTTCAAAGGCATAATAACAGTTAAATAATTCTGGTCACCTCCCCTCCGCTAAGCCTGTATTGCTGACCGCTCTCAGGGCATACGGCAAGGCCTCCTTCATCAAAGGAGAGCTTATGACCGTACTCTGATACCCATCCGGTTTGGCGTCCGGGGTTTCCCACCACGAGGGCATATGGCTTAACGGGTCTGGTGATCACCGCTCCTGCCCCGATGAGGGAGTACTGCCCTATCTCATTGCCGCACACTATGGTGGCATTGGCGCCTATTGAGGCGCCGCGCCTGACCATGGTGGTCACGTACTGGTCACGCCTGATGACGGCGCTGCGGGGGTTGATTATGTTGGTGAATACCATAGAGGGTCCCAGGAAAACATCATCCTCACATATAACTCCGGTATAGATGGATACATTGTTCTGTACCTTGACATTATTTCCGAGAATCACATCCGGAGAGACAACCACGTTCTGGCCAATGTTGCAGTTGGTGCCAATGACGGAGTTTTTCATGATATGGCTGAAGTGCCAGATTTTCGTCCCGTTGCCGATAGTGCAGCCTTCGTCTATTACAGCGGTGGGGTGGGCAAAAAATTCCTTTTCCATATTATTCAGATGAATTTTGAGCGGATACAGTTGGTTATGTAAGCAAGCTGTTCGTCGTCAAGCTCCGTATGCATCGGCAGCGAGAGCACCTCGCCGGAGAGCTTTGCGGAGACGGGGAAGTCATCAGGCCTGTAACCCAGGTGCAGGTATGCTTTCTGCATGTGAGCGGGCACCGGGTAATAGATCATTGCCGGTATGCCCTCGTTCTCAAGACACTCCCGGAGGGCGTTGCGCTCGCCGCCGGCTATCTTGAGAGTGTACTGGTGGAAGATATGTGATGAGAATGATGATCTTTCAGGCACGGTGATGCCGGGCAGTCCTGACAGCTGTGAATCATAGAAGGCTGCCGCCCTGGCACGTGCCTCGTTGAACGAGTCAAGATGTCGCAGCTTGACCCTGAGGATAGCCGCCTGGATAGTATCCAGACGGGAGTTGACCCCGATGGTGTCATAGTAGTACCTCACCTTCATGCCATGGTTGGTAATGCTCCTGATCAGTGCAGCCAGTTCATCATTGTCAGTCAGGAGTGCACCACCGTCACCGTAGCATCCGAGATTCTTTGAGGGGAAGAAGGATGTGCACCCTATAGTTCCCATGGTACCGGCTTTTTTCACGGTGCCGTCGCTGAAGCGGTATTCGGTGCCGGTTGCCTGTGCAGCATCCTCTATCACAAAAAGCTCATGCTGCCGGGCCAGGTCAAGTATCGGTTCCATATCGGCGCACTGCCCGAAGAGGTGTACCGGCACAATGGCCCTGGTACGAGGGGTGATGGCTTTGCGTATGGCCTCAACACTGATGTTGAAAGTGCCGTAATCAGGCTCTGCAAGCACTGCCTTCAGCCCCAGGAGCTCAATCACCTCAACGGTGGCTATAAAGGTAAAGTTGGTTGTTATAACCTCATCACCCGGCTTGAGTCCCAGCGCCATCATTGCTATCTGGAGAGCATCGGTGCCATTGCCACAGGCGATGACATGCCGGTTGCCAAGGTAACGTTGCAACTCCTCCTCGAAGAGACGTTTGTCAGGTCCATTAATGAAGGCAGTGGAACTGATCACACCGGCTATTGCATTATCAATGTCGGCCTTAAGCCTCTCATACTGTGACCACAGGTCAACCATCTCTATCTTTTTCATCTTCTGAACTCTATCTTGATAGCGAAGATAATAGATTTTAATTAACCCATTTTCCTGAGCCGGATCAGGTTTCTTTTATATCTTTGTTTATTATTTGATATGCATGGCGAGGGATATCAGTGAACTTATCAAGGAACTTCTCTTAAAGCACGACTGCGTCATTATACCGGGGTTTGGTGCGTTCATCGGGAATTATTTTCCGGCTCGTGCAAGCCGGAAAGATGGTCTCTTTGAGCCTCCTTCACGGAAGATCACCTTCAACCGTTACCTTACCGGGAATGACGGACTGCTGATAGGTCATGTCTCTGCCGTGACAGGAAAAGGATATGGTGAGGCACGGGATATTGTAAAAAAGTGGTCAGAGGAGCTGAGAAGCAAAATCATGACCGGCAACCCGGTGATGATTTACCGGCTGGGAACCTTTTCGCTGAATTATGAGGGGGCAATAGTATTTGAACCTGACCTTACGGTTAATTACCTCCTTTCGTCATACGGACTCAGCGCCTATCACCGGAAACCGGTGAGTGGCTTTGATGTCAGGAAGATGGCTATTGAAAAGCGCCATACCCCTGCCGTCAGCCAGCCTTCCATGAGAAGCCTGCTGACAAGGGCTGCTGTGATACTACCGCTGCTGGTGGCTCTTGCCCTGGTTCCTTTCAATGACCGGATATTCAGGAGCAATATTGAGGAATCAAACCTCAATCCCCTCGCCAGGGCTGAACTTGAGTTCAACCGTGAACAGATTGATGCTGACAGGTCAGTTGCAGAGCCTGAAATCAATATCACCCGTGATGAGGGCAATCAGGATAACAGAGTCAATGAAATGAAAGCCGCTTTAGGACTGACCGTTCAGGATTCAGAACCTGTTTCCGGCCCGGCGGAAAGAGCAGTTAAAACTCCTTCGGCAGAGAGGACAGTCAGCACTGCCCCTGCAGATAAAGCAGTCAAAACTGCCCCGGCAGAAAGGAAAGTCAGAACTGCTGCTCCGGCAGAAAGTGCGGTCAAAACTGCCCAGACAGAGGCAGCGGTCAAAACCGCTCCGGCGGTTGAATCCCCGGCTGAAAAACCTGCTTCCACCGTTAAGATGCCTGAAGCGAATGGTGCATCATCTGTTGCAGAGCCGGAGAAGGAAGCCCTTAATGCCACCGCGGCAAACAGGGCTCCTGCGAGGCCTGCGGGGAGAACAACCGCGGTTGTGGTGGAGGATTACAGGTACATGGTCATTATCGGCAGTTTCAAGGGTGAGGATAATGCTCTTGTCATGGTTGAAAAACTCCGCCAGAAAGGATATGACCCGGAGGTGACAGGCGGACCGGACGGGTTCCTCAGGGTCAGCGCAAAGGCACTTCCCACACTCGATGAGGCAAAGGTTGTTCTCGAAAGGCTGCGCCGGGAGTATCCGGGAGCGTGGGTGTTCAAATCGAGGTAGCTGACAGTATCAGCCGGCAGCCCCGGTCAGCAATGCTAGTCTGCATCAATCAGCTTGCCAACGGCATTCATCAGTAGTGCCAGTCAGTAGTCAGCAGAATCAGTCAGCAGCTTCGGTCTTCAGCAGCCGGCAGCCCCGGTCCTTAGTAGTTTCGCAAATTCTTCCCTGCTATTTTACGGGACTTCCGTTGCTGATTTTTGTCTCGGGGGTGACAAATATCAGTTTGCCGTTTTCGTCCTCGGCAAGCAGTACCATTCCTTTTGACTCGATGCCCCTTATGGTACGCGGCGCCAGGTTGACAACCACGGATATATTCTTTCCGGGCAGCTCCTCAGCCGTGAAATGTTCGGCAATACCTGAAACGATGGTACGGACATCAATGCCGGTATCAACCTTCAGTTTGATGAGCTTTGTGGTTTTGGGCACCTTATCAGCCTCAAGTATTGTTGCTGTGCGGATATCCATCCGGGTGAACTCGTCAAAGGTGACATCCTCTTTCTGAGGTAGGACGGGAGCCTTGGCGTTATGGTTTGCTTTTTTGGTATCAAGAAGCTTTTGAATCTGTTTTTCGATCTCTGCATCATCTATCTTGCTGAACAGCAGCTCGCCCGATGATATGCCATGGCCTGGAGAGAGAAGATCTGAACGGCCGGCGGCATCCCATTGCAGCCCTGCGATGCCCAGCCATCCTCTCAGCTTCTCCATTGAGAAGGGGAGGAACGGCTCAAGCAGAATTGCCAGGTTGGCTGTGATCTGCAGGGAGATATACATGATGGTCTTAACCCGTTCAGGGTCTGTCTTGATCACTTTCCACGGTTCGGTGTCAGCAAGGTACTTGTTCCCAAGGCGCGCGAGGTTCATCGCCTCGGCAAGCGCCTGGCGGAACCTGAAGGCCTCAAGGTTGCTCTCAGTGTTCTCACGGCAGGTCATGATCGATTTCACAGTCTCCCTGTCATAATCATTCATGACGCCCGGAACGGGAACGGTACCGTTGTAGTAGTTTGCCGTCAGTACTAGTGTGCGGTTGACGAAGTTGCCGAGGATGGCAACGAGTTCGTTATTATTGCGGGCCTGGAACTCCTTCCAGGTGAAGTCGTTGTCCTTGGTCTCGGGTGCGCTTGCACAGAGCGCGTAGCGAAGGGAATCCTGCTTGCCGGGAAAATCCTCGAGATATTCATGCAGCCACACAGCCCAGTTCTTCGAAGTGGAGATCTTGTCATTCTCGAGATTCAGGAACTCGTTGGCCGGCACATTGTCGGGAAGGATATAGCTCCCCTCTGCCTTAAGCATGGCAGGGAAGATGATGCAATGGAACACGATATTGTCCTTTCCTATAAAGTGCACCATTCGGGTCTCCGGGTCTTTCCAGTACTTCTCCCAGTCAGGGGTCAGCTCCCTGGTTGCGGAGATATACCCGATGGGGGCGTCGAACCAGACGTACAGCACTTTACCCTTAGCGTTCCCGAGGGGTACGGGCACTCCCCAGTCAAGGTCACGACTGACAGCCCTGGGCTGAAGCCCCTGGTCAAGCCATGACTTGCATTGTCCGTATACATTTGGTTTCCATTCGGTATGTTCTTCGAGGATCCACTTCCTGATCCAGGGCTCATGTTTGTCAAGCGGAAGGTACCAGTGGAGTGTGTCACGCATCACCGGGGCACTGCCGCTGATGGTTGATTTAGGGTTGATAAGGTCAGTGGGGCTGAGTGATGTTCCGCACTTCTCGCACTGGTCACCGAAGGCCTCCTCATTGCCGCAGTGAGGGCAGGTACCGGTTATATACCTGTCAGCCAGGAAGCAACCGGCCTCTTCGTCATAATACTGGCTGGTGGTTTTCTCAACGAATTCCCCCTTGTCATACAGTTTGCGGAAAAACTGCGAAGCGGTTTCATAGTGAATCTTGTTCGATGTGCGGGAGTAGATGTCAAAGGCGATACCGAAGTCGGCAAAAGCCTTCTTGTTCAGCTCATGGTAGCGGTCAACCACCTCCTGCGGAGTGATTCCCTCCTTGCGGGCTTTCAGGGTGATGGGTACTCCATGCTCGTCGGAGCCGCAGATTGAAATGACATCCTCGCCGCGCATCCGGAGGTAACGGGTATAGATATCCGACGGTACGTAAACCCCTGCAAGGTGCCCTATGTGTATTGGTCCGTTTGCATACGGAAGGGCTGATGTGACCAGATGGCGCTTGTATTTCTTCATTTGAAGGAGGTGATTGCTGATTTTAACCCGGCAAAGATAATGATTTTCAGAAAACGCCGGGAGACAGGCTATTCAACATGCCCGAAGGCTGCGAGCACATCGTGCATGTATGTGCGTGACACCGGTACCGATGATGGCGGAGTGCTGTCGAGCTCAAGGAGAAGTCCATCCTTCTCCCTGCGTATCAGCTTGACTTTTTCAATATTTACAAGCCATGAGCGGTGGCATCGGATTATAGCCTCCTCCTTAAACTCCTCCTCCAGAGCCCTGAGGGTATTTCGCAGCATGAACCTGGTCAGCTTATCCTGAGCCTGGTAAAAGACAGTGACGTAATTGTCGCTTGCCTGCATATAGAGAAGGTTGTCATGCTTCAGTGAAAGCCTCAGCACTCCCTTTTCGTCACGGAGGTGTATCATCGGGTGCCGGGAAGCCGTCTCGGGCTGCTCCATAATCCCTGACAGAGTTTTCTTGCCTTCGCGCCATGCGAACCATAGCCACAGAAAGGTATAGGGAAGAAGCAGGGTGAGCGAAGTGACCTGAACTGATCTTACAAGGAGCTCAGGAAAGGGGCGCTGGTCATAAAGGATGACTATCTCGAAAAGGGTGAAGAAGAGAGCCATGGCAATGATCTCGGCGGCCACCCAGATGAGATAATGCCAGATGAGAAGGCTCTTTCCGCGTTTGACGTGGTGGTACATCAGAATACGGCTTATTGCCACCACCAGCACCCCCGCGAGGATGACACCGCTGGAATAGAACAGCAGGGTGGGCTTCGAAACCTCAAACCAGGTACTTACACCAAAGGGTGTGTACAGGTTGAGGAAGAGAAGTGCAAAGCCAGCCGTGAAAAGTATCGTGGTAACGATATTCCCCTTTTCCGTCAGGTACGCGGGCAGTTTTTTGTTCAGGTCAATATTCATGGTATCTATTGCAAAAATAATACTTTTACCGACCTGCTGTTTAAGGTACTGAAAAGGGAGTCGATTCCGGGAGACATATAACCAGTAACTGTTCCGGGTGCTGAAAAGTGAGTCAATTCCGGAAGAAGTGTAACCAGTAACTGTTCCGGGCGGTTGAGAGCAGAACTTAAAAAGGCCTGTCAGGCATCATTCCGGCATGAATCATGGCAAAAATTTTCACCCCTGAATGCTCTGTTTCGCCCCTGCCCGGAGAATTCCGGCCCGCTGGCGGGTGCAAGACACCTAATTTTTGGAGTGCCGCTTACTCTCTGTTTTGTTTGCTCCAAAATTCAGCTATGGGTTATACGGCAACAGAACGGCAAATCTCCTCACACTTCAGGGAGGGCTTGGCGGAAGGAGTGATTCCGGGAACCGGGGTAACTGTCTCTGTCCGGAGATTCAGCTCTGCCGTTGACAGCTCCCTTCGTGACGGGCAGAATGTGCCGGGCCTGTTTCGTTCTCTTTTCCGCTCACGCGAGGTGGAAGAGAGCAACAGGGAGTTCAGTTATTATATCCTGAGCCCCGGTGGTGACAGCAGTAAACCATGCGACGGCAGCGGTGCAATCATACTGCTTCACGGGCTAAACGAACGGAACTGGTCAAAGTACATTCAGTGGGGTGTATCGCTGGCAGACAGAACAGGGCGCCCGGTAGTGCTGTTCCCGTTGGCCTATCACATGAACCGCTCACCACGCAGCTGGATTGACAGGCATATCATGATGCCACTGGTCTCTGCCCGGCAGGCGCTGATGCCTGACGCCAGGCTCTCTACTTTTGTGAATGTGGCTCTGAGTACCCGCATGACAGCCTCGCCCCAGAGGTTCATGCTCTCGGGATATCAGACCGCACGTGATCTTACTGCGCTGATCCGTTCCATGAGGGAGGGCAGCATCCCCGGGATAGCTGCCGGCGGGCGGACAGATTTTTTTACCTACTCCATAGGAGCTCTGCTGATCCAGGTCATGATGCTCTCCGATACGGCACTGCTGCCTGATGACAGCCGCATCATGCTCTTCTGCGGCGGCAGCGCTTTCAGCATGATGAACGGAACCTCGAAGCTGATAATGGACAGCCGCGCTTTCGAGATGCTGCTCTCATTTTATATAGGCTGGCCTGAGAGTATCATGAATGGCGGGAGGAAACGACTTACCCGGTTAATGAATGATACCCCCGAGGGGAGAGCGTTCTTTGCCATGACCACGCTGCAGCGACTGGAAAATCTGCGGGGAAGACCATTCAACCGATATGATGGCAGGCTGAAAGCGGTGACGTTTGAATCGGATACTGTCATTCCTGCAAAGGCTGTTATGGAGACACTCAGCGGTGCAGATACTGAGGTATGGGATCCGGGATATCCGTGTACTCATGAGTCACCCTTCCCGGTTCTTGCCGGGGCCAATGAAATCAAAGTTGACCGGACCTTTGACCGGCTCTTTGATACCGCTGCGCGATTTTTTGCATGAAATGACTATTTTTGATACTTAACCGTATCAACAGAGTCTATGAAATCACTTTTGATTCCGCCATACCTCAGGGAGGGCGACCGTATTGAGATCATCAGCCCTGCCAGTCATATCGAAGAGGGCGTGGTACACAGTGCCGTACAGATGCTTGAGGAATCAGGCTTCCGTGTCACCCTGGGCAGCCATGTTTTTACCCGCAGCGGCCCATTTGCAGGAAATGAGGCAGAGCGGCTGCATGACATTCAACAGGCTACGGATGACCCGGATGTAAAGGCTGTTATCTGTTCACGCGGCGGTTATGGCATGTCAAGGATTGTTGACCGGATCGACTTCTCAGCTCTGAAAAAGCAGCCTAAGTGGTATGCGGGCTACAGCGATATCACTTCACTGCACATGTGGCTCAACCGGGTATGCGGCATTGCCTCGCTGCATGCCGAGATGCCGCTAAACTACTCCAATTCTGAATACCTTCCGGTATGCTATGACACCCTGGTAAAAGCACTGCGGGGCGAAGCTGAACCGGTACGCTGGCTGCCTCTGCATGAGGCCTCGCTTGAGGTCTCCGGCCACGTCACCGGTGGCAACATATCGCTGATATACAGCCTCAACGGAACACCTGCGCAGCCTGACACAGAGGGGGCAATCCTGTTCATAGAGGAAATAGGGGAGCGCTTCTATCATCTCGACAGGATGCTGGTAGCAATGAGGATGGCAGGAGTGCTGAGAAACCTGTCGGCACTGGTGGTAGGAGGTATGGAGAAGATAACGGAGGGGGAGCACGTGTTTAACCAGACCATTGAGGAGGTGGTGATGAATGTGGTGGCAGGGTATGATTATCCCGTTCTCTTCAACTTTCCGGCAGGACATATACCTGACAACAGGGCAATTTACCTGGGAAGGAATGCAAGGATCACACAGTCAGGCAGTGAAGCTGTCATGAGCTGGATCTGATCTGTGGCGGGCCGGCTCGATCTGATCCATGACGGGCCGGCTCGATCTGATTCGTAGCCGGATTGACTCAATCCGATCTTTGGCGGGCCGAGTCGATTTGATCCGCCACAGGCTGCAATGCTTTATGGCCTGCAGCCATTATTACTACTGCCTGCTGATCAGAACGCTGCCAGCAGCAGGTTGATATCCTGCGAAAGGATACCGAACTTCTGGCCCAGCACATCATTGGTGAGAATACCATTGTAGATATAGACACCGCTCCGTAGTCCGGGATTGAATCTGAGCATATGGGTAATGCTTCCTGCGTCAGCCATCTCCTGCATCAGTGGTCTGAAGACGTTGCTCAGTGCTATGGAGGCTGTCTTGGGCACCCGCGAAGGCAGGTTCCAGGCGGAGTAGTGTATCACTCCATGCTTCTCATAGATCGGGTCTTTTATCGCCCTCGGCTCAGCTGTCTCCACACAGCCGCCGGTGTCAACACTGAGATCGATGATAACCGAACCGCGCTTCATCCCCTGCACCATCTCCTCGGTGACGTAAAACCAGGGCATGAGTATATCTGATGAGAGGGCTCCTATGAGAACGTCAGCCGACTTGAGCGCCTTCTGCAGCACCTGCGGGTGAAATGTAGAGGTGTATATTCTCTGCCCCAGCAGGTTCTGAAAGTTACGGAGGCGATGCACCGATGCGTCAAACACTCTCACGATGGCTCCCAGCCCCAGCGCTGCCCGTGCGGCATACTCGCCGGCCGTATTGGCGCCGATTATGATCACCTCCGTGGGTGTCACTCCGGTCACACCTCCGAGCATCACTCCCTTGCCCCCGGAGGCGGAGCTCAGATATTCGGATGCCAGGAGTACTGATGTAATGCCGCTGATCTCACTCATTGACTCAACCACCGGAAGCATCCCGTCGGTATCCTTTATCTTTTCGCTTGCCAGGGCCGTCACCCTCTTGCGCATGAGTGTCGAAAGAACATCCTCGTCCATGGTGGCGACATTCATGAATGAGATGACCGTCTGCCCGACTTTTAGCTGTGAGGCTTCATTCTGTTTGAAGGGAGTTATCTTGATTATAATGTCACACTCATATATCCTGGATGGAGTGTCAGCCACAATTGCCCCATTGTCGCTGTATTCCCTGTCGGTGAAACCGGCAGCCTGTCCGGCACCTCTCTCCATGAAGATCTCGTTGCCGGCATCGGTAAGAATCCTGATTGCTTCAGGGGTTAGTGGTATTCGTTTTTCATCATCATGAACATCACGGGGGAGACCAATCGACATCTGCTTCCTGCCCACAGCTTTTTCAATCTGCTCTTCCCTTGGCAGGAGAGCGCTTCTGGCCGGTTCATTCATCTGGCTTCGTTTTAAAAGGTTAAGAGTGAGGAAAAAACTTACCAGATCAAAATTAAGATTTTAATTGTACAGATGACAGAATGAAGAGGATAAATCAGAGACGGTTTCCTGCAAAGTTAACAGGGCGATTCTGTCCGATTCATTTTCAGCCCGCGATGATGATCATTGTGCAGAGGCCTCTCTTCTTTCACCTGCTGTGATAATTATTGCTCAGAGGCCTCTCTCCCCGGATCAATTGTCTCAATGATCCGGCTTCCGTCAGGGGTGACGGTGATTGAGACCCTCATGGTTTCCTGCGGCAGCAGCGGTTCGATGAGTTCAGGCCACTCCATGAAGCATGGTGCGGCGGAATCAAAATATTCCTCGATGCCGAAGTCGAGCACCTCGGTAATCTTCTTTATCCTGAAAAAGTCGAAATGATAAACAGGTGTACTGCCCGGCCTGCGATACTCGTTGACCAGTGTAAAGGTGGGACTGGTGACGGTGTCTGCCACGTCCATCTCATGGCACAGTGCCCTGATGAAAGTTGTCTTTCCGGAGCCCATCTCACCGTAAAAGGCAAAGAGTCTTTTCCCGGCTGTCTCCTTCAGGAAATGCCTTGCAGCATCATGCAGTCGGCTCTTGTCGGCAATAACGATTTTCATGCTGCAATAAAGGCAAATCAGAGCGGTTCCAGGGAGACCAGCGGCAGCAGCATCTCCTGCATCGAAATGCCGCCATGCTGGAATGAGTCGCGATAGTAGGCGACAACGCTGTTGTAGTTGTTCGGGTAGACCAGGAAGTCATTTGCGCAGGCGAAAATATACCTGGAGGTTATGTTCACCATGGGCAATCCTGCCTTTGCCGGTGCTGTGATCTCAAATACCTCGCGCGGGTTATAGTCGAGGTTCCTGCCCATCTTGTAACGCAGATTCATCGATGTCTGCCTGTCTCCCACCACTTTAAGCGGCCGCTGCACCCTGACCGATCCGTGGTCAGTGGTGAATACCACCCGTGCACCACGGGAGGAGACAAACCTCAGCAGTTCCATCAGCGGAGAGTGGATGAACCACGAGTGGGTCAGTGTGAGCCAGGAGGCCTCGTCAGCAGTCAGGTCACGTATGAGGTTGATCTCGGTCCGGGCATGGCTCAGCATGTCAACAAAGTTGTATACCAGCACGTTAAGGTCATTGCCCATAAGCTGTGCGATACGGTCGTTGACGCTTCTGCCCTCAGCGTCGGAATTGATCTTGTTATAGCTCCACCGGCAATTGATACCGGCTCTGAGCAGGTTCTTTGACAGGAGCTGCTCTTCGTGCAGGTTTTTGCCTTCATCCTCATGATCATCAATCCAGTATTCAGGCATCAGCTCCTCGATGGCAGCCGGCATCAGACCGGCAAAGAGGGCGTTGCGGGAATATTGTGTGGTGGTGGGGAGGATACTCAGGTAGAGCTCTTCGTCAACAATGCGCATCACCTTTCGCAGATCGCCTGCAATGGTCTGCCACTGGTCGAGGCGCATGTTGTCAATGATGATGAAAAAGAGCGGAGTCTCCCTGCTGATCATGGGAAAAATTCTCTTTGACAACACGGCTGGCGACATCAGGGGCCTGTCAGCCGCCCCGGCGGAAACCCACTTCATGTAGTTGCCGGAAATATATTTTGCGAAAGCCCTGTTGGCATCTGACTCCTGCATGCGAAGCACCTCGCGCATACCGGTATCCGGTGACCTGATCAGTTCTCCCTGCCAGAAGGTGAGCCGGCGGTAGAGCTCGCTCCACTGTTCAAAGGTGGAGGCTGACGAGATCATGTCAGCAATGCTGCTGAACTCTTCCCGGAAGACAGTAGTGGTCTGCCTTGCCACAATCTCCTCGATATTCAGTATACGCTTAAGAGTCAGCAGAATCTGCTGCGGCTTGACGGGCTTGATAAGGTAATCAGCTATCTGTGAGCCGATAGCGGCGTCCATGATATCCTCCTCCTCGCTCTTGGTGATCATGACAACGGGGATGGCAGGCCTTATGGCCTTTATCCGGCGCAGGGTCTCAATACCGCTGAGGCCAGGCATATGCTCATCAAGGAAGATGATGTCATAGGCCTTCTCCCTGACCATTGCAATTGCATCATTGCCTGAATGGCAGGTGTCAGTCTCAAAACCCTTTTCTTCGAGGTAAAGGATATATGACCTGAGAACTCCTATCTCATCATCTACCCAGAGAATTCGTATCTGTCTCATTTGCAGCTTTTCAGGTTACCGAAGGTTGGGATACGCTTTCGAGTGAAAGATAGCATATCTGTCGGTATTCTTGTCTTCCCGGAATTGCTGCAGGTTGTCGCGGCTGATAAGATATACCGTCAGGCCGGCGGTGGCTGCTTCCCTGACAACCTGTTCCGGGTTGAATGATCTGTACCATGCCACTGCATCGGCTGTTTTTTCAAACGGCCCGACGGTGATAAGAAGGTATCCGGCGTCTATGGCAGCTCCTTCGGTGCGATAGCTCCGGTCAGGGTACTGGTCAAGGTTGTGGTTGATGATGTCAAACACCATCTGGTTCATGTTTGCATTGGGATTGGAGGCAATGATTATGACATAATGCGGCTGCAGTGTGTCTGCAATGTAAATTTCCTCCGCAATGCGGGTATCTTCTGCTATCCTGATTTCCGGTTTCTCCTTGCGGAGGAAGTCGGTGATTTCAGCGGCTCTTTGCCCTTCAGGTGTTGTGGGAAATTTCGCCACCAGCGAGTCAAGTTTAGCCTTGTAAGCCAGCTCGCCCTCCAGGGCGCCTGTGGCAATGGCATCGAGAAGCATGAACTTAGGCAACAGTTCATCTTCGGGATAGAGTCTTTCAGCCTCGGTGCAGAGGCTGATTGCGTCGGCAAATCTCTCCTCGGCAAATGCCAGGTAAGCAGCGTCATAGCTTCGTGAAGCCCTGGCAACCATCTCCCTGTGCCTGTTGGTATAATCAGGATCAGAGAGGATGAGGGCATATTCCGAATCAGGATATGATGACAGCAGTTCAGCTCTGCGCCTTTCAGCCCTGGACGGGTCGCTTTTACTCAGCAGCCGGTATAGTTCGTAGAGAGCTTCTGCCCTGATGTCGT
>WXFE01000055.1 GCA_009881065.1 Bacteroidales bacterium
TCAGTGTTCATTTTGGCGCACTGATAGGCAATGTTTGAATAAGTATAACGATCAAGCACAACGAAGTATTTCTCTTCAAGCCATGTTTCTATCATTGTTGCCGCATCTTTTCTGTCACCTGCGTAAAGCATGGCAACAAGGTAAGGATCAACGCTGCCGATGTCTCCGAACTCGCCTCTCAGGAACCGGGCAACCAGTTCGCCAAAGAAGGGAGCCTCAGTACGCGGAAAGTGAATATACCTTGACTGCATCTGCCTTGATGCAAACCACTCCTTGAGCAAGGATATCTGGGTAGATTTGCCGGCGCCGTCAAGACCTTCTATTACTATTAGCTTCATGGTCTGGGTGATTTGTTATTCAGGTACGGACAAAGTGATCCATTTTAAACGGAATCTCCATAGAAAGGTCAGCCGGTCCCGTAACGGTGGCCCCTTCTCCCTCCTTTGCAAATGTGGAGGCCGGATTTCCGTTCATGCAAAGTATCTTTCCATCGGTGTCAGAAACTGTAATTGCCACACCCGGGTCCTCAGCACAGTTTATGCCTTTCATTTGATTTGTCTGAATCCACAGGTAGCAAATATACTTAATTTGCCGGCAAGGTTAATAACTCAGGGAACAGTACGGGGCCAATGACTATATTTGCCCGGTAATAAAAGAAGAGGTATGAATATAAATGTAAGGGGCAGGCTGATGGATTTTTCCAGACCTCGTGTGATGGGTATCATTAACGTCAATGACAACTCGTTTTTTCCAGGCAGCCGCTATATGCAGGATGATGATATTGTCAGGGCTGCAGCCATGATGCTTGCGGATGGCGCAGATATCCTCGATATTGGCGGGTGTTCAACCCGTCCCGGGTCTGAGGAGGTGCCTGAACCTGTTGAGAGGGAACGGGTATGCAGGGCTGCAGGGCTGATTCTTAAGAAATTTCCTGAAGCAGTTATTTCAGTTGACACCTACAGGTCATCGGTGGCTGCTGCTGCCGTTTCCGATTATGGTGCTGCAATAATAAACGACATATCGGGCGGCGAGCTTGACGAAGGCATGTTTCCCCTTGTTGTCAGGCTGAATGTACCATATATACTTACGCATATGCAGGGTACACCGGCGACTATGCAGGTTAATCCTCATTATGATGATGTTGTCTCAGAAATTCTTGTCTGGTTTTCGCAACGCATGAAGCCACTGAAGGAGTCAGGTGTCAGGGACATCATTCTTGACCCCGGCTTCGGGTTTGGCAAGAATGAGGATCACAATTTTGAGATGCTTCGCAGGTTCTCCGAGTTCAGGATTGCGGGCATGCCGGTTCTTGCCGGCCTTTCAAGGAAGACCATGATCTGGAAGAGTCTTGACATCTCTCCCGTGCAGGCTCTCAACGGCACTACAGCCCTCAATATGGCCGCACTCATGAAAGGAGCTTCTATTCTGAGAGTCCATGACGTTCGTGAAGCACGCCAGGTTGTGTCACTTTTTGAAAAGATGTACCCGGGGGGCGTCCAATTTGATCATTATTCTTAAATTTGTCAGTCACTGCACTCTGACATATGTTCCAGATCACTATCCTTGATATCATCGATATAATAATGGTAGCAATCATTTTCTACCAGTTGTACCGTCTTATCAGGGGCACTGCTGCATTCAGCATTTTTCTCGGGATTTTCTTCGTCTATCTCTTCTGGCTTGTTGTAAAAGCTCTCAATATGGAGCTTATCAGCGCCATAATAGGACAGGTGATAGGGGTAGGGGTCATCGCGCTTATCATAGTGTTTCAGCAGGAGATCAGGAGGTTTCTTCTGGCTATCGGGAACAGGTATATGAGCCGGAGCAGGTTCTCATTTGACCGTTATTTCCCGTCTGGGGAGGTGGATCAGACCACAAACCAGATAGTTGAGGAGATTGTTCATGCCGTTGAATCAATGGCACAATCGCGCACAGGCGCACTTATCGCCGTGGGGCGTACCAGCCTGCTGGACATCTACTCTGACGGGGGTGAGTTGCTCAATGCCCTCGTAACCAACGAGCTCCTGAAGACAATTTTTTACAAGGGTTCACCGCTTCATGACGGGGCAGTGCTTATACAGAACAGGAAGATTCTTGCTGCCCGCTGTCCGTTGCCATCTACTGACCAGACAAACCTTCCGGCACGGTTTGGTATGCGGCACCGGGCAGGAATCGGCCTTACGGAGCATACTGATGCCCTGGTAATCATCGTATCTGAAGAGAGGGGACGAATATCCGTTGCCGATGCAGGAAAGATTCAGGAAGATTTGACACCCAATGAACTCAGGCAGGTGCTGCTGAGCATCAGAATCTGATACACCTGAGCCCGGAGCCTGTTTGCAGTCAGAACATATGCGGAGGTAACAGCCCTCCGAAGAACATTATCAGTCATACCTGAGCCTCAGGTCAAGAACATTGTCATAAACATAGTAACAGGGTTCTTCACAGGTCGTCTCGTCATATCGTATCCTGGGGCAGGCTGTGGCAGTGGTGATGTATTTCTGACCGTCATAGATGAACTCCAGGGTGGCTGAGTAATCTTTGTAAAGTACGGCCGGATAATACATGTAGGTGAACGGATCTGCAATATGGACCCTCGATAAGATGATACTGTCGCTGATATTCCCTTCATAAATTGTAACGATGGGATTTACCGGAACCCTGTCAGGATTTCTGAAAACAATATTGAGCTTAATACTGAAATCAAGGTCAGTGTAGCACTTGTCACAATCAGTCAGGAAGCCTTCGTCACATGAAAGGAGAAGCATTATCAGGAATGCCAGTATAAGGCTGGTTTTACTCATAATTATAGATTCTGATACGTTTGCCCCTGATTTTGTTCTGTGGGCGTTTAAGGTCACAGGTCACCTTAAAGGTGAACCATAATGGTCCGATCTTGCGAAAAGGTGTCTTCATGATTGCCAGACCCGGATTCAGGCTCAGGCTTTTCCAGCTGAACCGGATATCTGCCTCAGGAATAAAATATAATTTGTCATCAGGCTTTTCTTCCGTTCCGGCGTAAAGTGAATGAAACATGTATCCAAAATTCAGGACAGGAACAACACTGACCCGCAACTCGTTTAACTTACTGGTAAGGGGAAATTCCCTGAACAGGCCGGCGTAGATGAGGTTTGATCTTATGTTATACTGGTAAATTGTACCATCGTCACCATCCACCAGCACACGCTGATTGCCAGGGTCAACAGCAGCACCCAGAGTTATTCCGGCTCCAAGGCCGGGTTCAGAAACAGAGAGTGACCCTCCGGCAAGCTTGTAATGTGGGGTATACCATACTCCGGCTGAAAATGAAAGCTGGTTGAAGTTAAACACCCGCTTTGACTTCAGCCCGTGGTCATTCATCAGCTTCAGAATATGTGACTCACCACAAGCGTTTGCCAGTTTCACGGGGTCACCAATCGTGCCGTTGGTGTGGTCCCAGCGATTGCCATGCCTGAGCAGAAATTCTGCAGCCTCTTTCTGTGATCCTATCACTGCGCAGCCGAGGGCATCAATTCCGTCATTGTTCAGGGCATACAGGTTGGCCCCCGCCTCTGCAAGTATGCTCATCATAAGTGTGTCTCCGTCCTGGCTTGCTGCCATCAGCGGCGTAAAACCCCGGCTGTCGGCAGCATTCGGATCTGCGCCTGATTGCAGCAGAAGGTCAGCGATTTCATGGTAGCCAAAACATACTCCGAGCATCAGGGGAGTATTACCTTCCATGTCAAACAGCTCAGTGGGAGAGTCGTAATAAAGAAGCATGTCTGTCATGGAAAAGTTCTGAAACACTGTAGAATGGTGCAATGGCGAAGAGCGTTGCCTGTCTGCATTGTTGATCGAAGCACCATACCGGATGAGTTTTTCGGCAATATCCTGTTGATCAGCCCTTACAGCTACAATAAGCGGTGTGTTTCCGTAGGTATCCTTTGCATCCGGTTTGGCTCCAAGAAGCAGCAGTATCTCCACGGCCTCCCATTTTCCCGAGTTGACCGCGTAGTGGAGAGGAGTGGCAATAAACCCGAAGTGAGTATTTACATCTGCACCTCTTGACACCAGGCGTATGATCTCACTGCAGGCACCCGTCGATGCAGCAGTCTGCAGGTTTATATCATCTGCACCTTCAAACCCATGAACATATTCAGAGGTGTCAACATATACCGTTCGATCATTGTAAACCTCCAGGATTTCCCTGATCCTTCCCATTATCAACTCAGTTTCCAGACTATCAGTCTGGCCACTCAGGTCTAAAAAGCAGATCAGCAAAAAAGCCGGAAATATTAACTTTCTTAAGGAATGCCTCATGCATACAAATTTAGTCTCAGTTTATGACCCGTCCAATTTTGTTGATATTTTTTTCTCCTGGTTAAAAAAAATGCCTCCCGTAGGGGTTAAAAGCAGGATAATAGCCTATTTTTGTCGCAGTTTTTTGAGACCTTCATTCTTATGACTCTGCCTGTAAAACCAATGCGACTTCTTTTAATAGTCTTTTTGGTGCTCTTTATCTTTGCACCGAAGGTTGGTACGGAACGGGTGAAAATGATTGACGGCCAATATGTCCCTGTTAATCTCAGGATAAATAACTCCCTGTCTGATAATGACATGTTTGTAAAAGCGGAAGCAGGGGTGGAATGGTTCATGAAGACCTGGGACATAAAGGGTGCATCGGTTGCTGTGGCAAAGGAGGGTAAGCTGCTGTATGCCCGGGGTTTTGGCTACGCTTCACTGGAAGATTCAATTCCTGTAGAGCCATATCACCGTTTTCGTATTGCCAGCGTCTCCAAACTGGTAACCGCGGTGGCAATCATGAAACTGCAGGAGGAGGGCAAACTTTCAGTGTACGAAAAGGTGTTCGGTCCCGGTGCAATACTTGATGACACTATTTTTGCCCATCCCAGGGACAAACGTGCATTTGACATCACTGTCGGACATCTTCTTACTCACAAAGGAGGGTGGTCACAACGGTATGGTGATCATATGTTTATGCCTGAGGTAATATCCCGCACGCTTAATGTGCCGATGCCTGTGGATCTCAGGACCATAATAAGGTTCGCACTGACAAAAAAACTGCATTTCACTCCCGGGGCAGGACAGTCATACAGCAATCTCGGATATGCCATCCTGGGGCTCGTTATCGAAGAGGCCTCGGGCATGGATTATGAATCCTATTGCAGGAAGCAGGTGCTTGAACCACTGGGTATTTACGACATGGCACTCGGGAAAAACCTGCCTGAGAATGCTCTGCCTCTTGAAGTCTCCTACTATGATGTAGAGAATGCGCCCCTCAGGCCTTCGATATACGGGACTGGCGAGATGGTACCGGCCAGCAGGGGAGGAAATGACATAGAGACTCTCGGTGCAGCCGGTGCATGGGTGGCCACAGCACCTGATCTTATGAGACTGCTCCTTGCTATAGATGGCTTTGAATACCCGAAAGACATCCTCTCGCAGGGAAGCATAGAGTTCATGACGGATGCAAAAATCGGATACGCCCCTGTAGGCTGGAGAACCACACTCTCCAACGGTGTGTGGTGGCGTACCGGATCATTCTCCGGCACCTCGGCAATGATGAAGAGGATGCCTGACGGTACCGCATGGGTGGTGCTTATGAACAGCAGCGGATGGAACGGTCCCGAGCTGACAGGCGACATAGACCAGATGATGGCTAAATTCCTGCTGAGGGTCAAACAGTGGCCTGAAACTGACCTGTTCAGCTATTATACACCGGTACAGCTGAAATTTGCAAAGGTCTCTGAACCCTGATCAGGAATCAACACAACGATGTGCTTTACCGTTAATGTCAATATCGTCAGGGAAGAGCTCGAAGCACGGTATGGCAGTGAACTCATAGACCACGACAAGTACAGGCCGAGTTACTACTACCATGCCTACAGCCTCCCTTCAATGCCTGTGGTCTGTTCTGACCGGGGCGCCGTGATCAGGCTTTTCAGGTGGGGACTCATACCATCATGGGTTACAGATGAGGGTGAAGCCAATGAGATTATGCTCAAAACATTCAATGCCCGTTCCGAGACAATCTCCTCCAAGCCTGCTTTCAGGGATTCGTATGCATCGCGCCGCTGTCTCGTTCCGGTATGCGGATTCTTTGAATGGCAACATCACGGCGGCAGAAAGATACCGTGGTATATAACCCTTAAGGGAGAGACTATTTTCTCACTGGCAGGTATCTGGGACTCATGGAGCATGAAGGGCGGAATGACCCTGAATACATTTTCCGTTGTAACCACCCGTGCCAATGAGCTCATGGAAGAGATTCACAATTCAAAAAAGAGGATGCCGGTTATCCTTCCCGCTTCAGCGGAGCGGATGTGGCTCAGTGAAGGGGCGGATGAAAGGACACTGGCAGCGCTCATGGAGCCCGTGGCCACGGATACGCTCTCAGCCCATACAGTCAGCCCCCTGATAACCAACACAAGGGCTGACAGAAACAGGCCGGAACTTATCATGCCTTTCAGTTATCCGGTACAGGGAAGGCTTTTCTGATCAGATTAATTCTGTGATACAAACACGAAGGTGAGATAGCCTCCCTGCTTTTCGGGAGCGCTCTGGTCAGCGTTGAACTTTGTTTTGAGTGCATGCTCCACGGCAGTCTCGGTGAGGCACTGATCCCTGGTGGTGGAAAGCTTTGATGCGAGCTCGGCCCTGAGTACATTACCGCTGCGGTCAACCACAATGGCGAGCATTACCTGACCTGCGCCCTCGCACTTATAGATGGGTATAGGGAGGTAGACATGGTGGCGGCCGGCAAGATCATAAAAAATCCTTGTGGGGCCACGGAAAGTTCCCTTTTCCTGAGGTTTCTCCTTCTTCTCGGTAACCTGGGGCTTTACCTCCTCTGGCGTGGCAATAATATCTTCGATCCCTGCCTCCTCAGCCATCTTTTGCTGGTCAATGAGGTTCCTTTCGTTCAGAAGACCGCTCCTGACCATCTCCTCCCTGACCATCTCCTCATACTCTTTGGGATCAAGGTCAAGCGGCTTGTCTGCAATATTCTTGATTATGTTCACCATCTCCTCCGGGCTTATGCCCTGGAACTGGTCGCTCTTCGCAAGTTCAAGCGCCTTCTCCATATCTTCATCCGGCATCTCCTCATCTATTGACAGTATGATCTCGGCGGCTATCTCGCGCTTGAGTGCAGAGATCTTTACAGACACAAAGATCACAGCTACAGTCAGGTGTATTATGATTGTAGCCATCACTGCCGTAAATATGATCTCAAACCTGCTCATCAGGGTACGAAATTAGTAAAAAAGTCACGCTGACCTCTTTATACGTCAGAAATGTGCAGTCAGTTTCAGATTCAGACTTCTTCTTGTGAGATAGTTCGGAACGGCATATTCCCGCGTCTCTCCCTGACTGTTTCTGACAGTCCTTATCCATGTATATGAAATTGTGTTCCTTATATCGGAAAGGTTGAATATCTCAATGCCAGCCACCAGTTCTTTCATGAAAGAATCCCTGTTGGCTCTGCCGGCGCCCAGAAGGACTTTCGAAAAGCCGATATCTATACGCCTGTAGGGAGGCATTCTGAACCATATATCCCACTGTTCATGATCCGGAGGAGAGGTCGGTATTCCGGTTCCGAAGGCAACGTTGATATGTGCCCTGAAGTCAGGATGCCCCGGGAGGTAATCCTGGAAGAAGATGCTGAAGTGTATCCTCTGGTCGAACGGAGCCGGGTACCAGCCGGTAGAGAGCCCGGGTATCTGCATTTCGGACTTCATCAGTGACATGCTGAACCATGATTCAACTCCGGGCACAAATTCACCATTGACACGCATGTCAATTCCTGCGGAGTATCCTTCGGCAATATTGCCGCCGTAGTATATCAGCCTGACATTATCTGTCTTGTATGGAATAAGCCTGTCAAACAGTTTGCCATAGGCTTCCGCGGTGAACCTGAATGGTCTGTCCCAGGCCATGAAGTCATAGTGTACTCCGGCTGTCAGGTGATAAGAACGCTGTGCCTTTGGGTCAGAACCGCCTTCACCATCTTCACTGATCAGTTCCCTGACTTCGGGAGGCTGGTGGTATGCGCCTGCAGCACAATAGAGTGAAACTTGCCGGGTAATCTTACTGCGCAGTGATACGCGTGGTGAGACAAGCATTTCGGAACAGTATGTATCATATGAGACTCTTATCCCGGCGTTGAGGTCACACGCCCGCCCGGCAACCGTGAAGTGCCTGCGGCTGATGAGCCACCCTTCACTGGTGAAACTGCGGGTCTCATTGCCGAGTAAAGTGCGGGTAGTAAGAGCCAGCCAGTCACCTTGCTGGCCTTGTGTATAACCGGCAGAGTCAACCCTGAGCCACTCATTCCGGAAAGAGTCATAGCTGCGATGCCTGACGGCAAGACCCCACTCAAGGCCATTTCTCCCTGAAGAGAGTGAGCCGCGGTATGAAACTCCTGAGATGAGACTCCTGAAGGAGTTGCGGGCGTGTGATAACCAACTGCCGGCACCTGCATTGAGAAGAGTATCCGGATTGTTTTCACTTCCCAAATTCCTGTCAAGGGCCGAAAGGCTGTATGCACCCCGTATGTCATGGTTCTCATACTCATCAGCAAGGTTGGTTGAGATGATCAGCTTTGAAGAGTGGCGGTCAGTGTGTTTCCGCTCAAGCGTGAGCGCTCCGCCTCCGCTATAGTATCTGTCGCGTTCACCACCTTCGAAGAAGGCATACAGACGGTAGGCATTCTCAAAAGTGCCGAAGGTAGTTGTCTGGCTTCTCGGGAGGAATGTATAACGGTTCATTGAGCCCCATAGGGTCAGGGTGATTCCTGTTCGGCCGTCAGGCCGGAATCCTCCGATAGCCTGTATATCTGCAAAGTGGGGACGATAGGCGCCGCGGGTGTCAAGGCCTCCCAGCAGGATGGCATTTGACCGGTAGCGGGCTCCGGCGATGAACCAGAACCTGTTGTCATCACTGTGAGCCCCGGCATGTACCGATGAGGTGAGCAGGCTCAGCGAGACCGATCCCTCACGGTATTC
>WXFE01000056.1 GCA_009881065.1 Bacteroidales bacterium
GCTTTTCGCCGCAGGCGCAGGAGACGTATGGTTCACGCCGGTGATAATGAAAAAGGGGCGGCCGGCCTTTACCATCAGCGTCATCTGCGAGGAGGATCAGCTTGATGCTGTCAGGGAGATACTGTTCACCGAGTCAACCACAATAGGGCTGAGGGTACTGCCCTTTTCCAAGGAGACACTTCACCGCGAATTTGAAGAGGTTGATACCAGGTTTGGGAAGGTGACAGTCAAGAAATCATATTTCAACGGAAGGCTGGTGTCGGTCAAGCCTGAAGCGGACAGGTGTGCAGCCATTGCAGCCACGACGGGCATACCGATGAAAAACGTGATCAGTGAGATAACCTCTCTAATCAGGGACGAATCATGACCGCTGCACGGAAGCTTGACAGACTCAGGTCTATCCTTTCCGGATCAGGTTCGGCAGTAATAGCCCTGTCGGGTGGTACTGACAGCACATTCCTGGCCAGTGTTGCCGCAGAGGTGCCCGGACTCCGCCTGATGGCTGTGACGGTAAGCACCACGTACATGTTCTCATCAGAGGTTGATGAGGCTGCCCGCTTCTGCGGGGAGAAGGGCATTCCCCACCGGCAGGCCGCTTTTGACATCCCGTCTTCGGTTGCCTCAAACCCTCCTGACCGGTGTTATCTATGCAAGAAGGAGATGATTAAAGCCATCTCCGCCGTGGCGAGGGAAGAGGGATATGCATCAGTCTTCGATGGCACCAACGCAGATGACCTGCTTGATTACCGTCCGGGACTGAGGGCTCTTGAGGAAGAGGGAGTAAGAAGTCCGCTTGCTGAAGCCGGTCTGACAAAGGATGAGATAAGGGCGCTGGCCAGGGTGGCCGGTCTGGATGCAGCTGACAGACCCTCTGACACCTGCCTGTTGACCCGCTTCCCACATGACACGGAGATAAAGCACTCTGATCTCAGGAGAGCCGGGGAGGCTGAAAGGATAGTGAGCGAAGCAGGATTCGCGGGCGCCCGGGTAAGGGTGCACGGTGAACTGATCAGGCTTGAGCTGATGAAGGAGCAGTTTGAACTGCTTGCCCTGACTGAGACAAGGATGACAATTACCTCTGCACTGAAAAAACTTGGTTACAGATATATTACAATTGACGCTGAAGGTTACAGGAGCGGAAGCATGAACAAAACGACGAAAAAATGAATTCATCAGAGCTTGAAAAGATACTTGGGGAGATCAGGGCCGGGAATATGAGTGTTGAAGAGGCTATGGAGAAGCTGCGTGACTTTCCCTATACAGACCTGGGATTTGCACGCATAGATAACCACCGGGAGCTAAGGACAGGGTACCCCGAGATAGTTTACTGTGCCGGCAAGACCCCGGAGCAGGTCAGGGCCATTTTCAAGGCCATGGAGAGACACAATAATAATATAATAGGTACAAAAGCCGGGAAGGAGATGTTTGACTATATCAGTCCCTCTTTCCCTGAAGCAGTCTATTATGAGACTGCACGTATCATCAGCATAGTGAAAAAGGAGATTGTTCCCCCGGCATCGAAAATTGCAATCATTACTGCCGGCACCTCTGATATCCCTGTTGCCGAGGAGGCTGCTGTCACTGCCGAGCTTCTCGGAAACGAGGTGACAAGAATCTATGATGCCGGCGTAGCCGGGATACACAGGCTGGTTGACAAGCTGCCTGAGATAAGGAGTTGCAGGGTCTCTGTGGTTATTGCAGGCATGGAGGGAGCACTCGCGAGCGTTGTTGGCGGACTGGTAAACATGCCGGTGATAGCCGTACCAACCAGCGTGGGTTACGGAGCCGCCTTTGAAGGTATCTCTGCGCTGCTGGCTATGATGACAAGCTGTGCGGCAGGCGTTACCGTGGTGAACATAGACAACGGCTTCGGGGCAGGCTTTGCAGCCAGCCGTATCAACAGGCTCTGATTGCCATGGCAGACGAGCTCCTCCTTTCAACTGCATACTTCCCTCCTGCCGGGTATATGGCTCTGATTGCCCGCAGCAGGGGTGTTCTGATAGAGCGGGAGGAGAATTATCTCAAACAGACCTGGCGCAACAGGTGTCTTGTAATGAGTGCAAACGGTCCGCTGCCCCTGATTGTTCCGGTGCTCCGCGGATCATTCCATAAGACAGCGATCAGGGATCTGAGGATAGACAACAGCAGGCGATGGCCGGAACTGCATCTCAGGGGGATTGTTTCCGGCTATTCAGCCGCTCCCTTCTTCGAGTTTTACTTTGATATGATATCAGGGGTGTTGTCAAGGAGACATACATTCCTTCTTGATCTCAACAGTGAGGCGCTTGAGGCGGTATGCCGGGCCACGGGCATTGATGTGCCGGTTGGTTACACTGACCGCTTTGAGCAGGAGGGCACACGGGAAAATGACTACAGGTACCGGATCACTCCAAAAAAAGCGTCAGAAATACCGGGTTACAGGGATCTGCCCTATACACAGGTATTCGGTGACAAGCAAGGTTTTGTTGCGGGGCTGAGCATAATAGATATGCTTCTTAATAACGGCCCAGGGACCCGAGCGTTATTACTGAGGTCCCTGGGAGCAGACAACTGTTAACCAACTTTAGAACTTCAGTCCCACAGTGACTGACAGGTATTTATCCTTTATATTCAGATTAACCGGATCACTTGTGTATTCCCTGACTGCCCTGGAGTCATCGGGGTACATCATGTATGCCTCATAGCTGTTGAGCCACACCATTGCCACGTCGATGTAAAAATTATCCTGTCTGTATCCCAGCCCTGCGCTGTATCCGTTTGATGATGCCTCCTCATTCAGTGTTCCTTTGATGAATGCCGGACTGTGATAGCTGTATCCTCCCCTCAGGTAGAGTGGTCCGAAGCGTGCCTCGGCTCCAAGCCTGAGGTTGCCGGCAGCGCCCATCTCGGCAGCCATATCTTCGTTCTCCGGATCGAAGTTATAGCCGTCAGCACCATTGCTAAGCCGTGCCGTGGCATAATCGATATACTCATAGTCAGCGCTGATCAGTCCGAAGTTACCTATCTGGTATGCGATACCTGCATTCAGGTGATAAGGGGTTGTGAGACGGTAACTGTATGTCATGTTTTCATTGCCACTAACCGGGTTGGCATCGTCAGAAGGATCGGACGGTGTGTCATTGTCAAGCTTGACTGACAGGCTGTTATAGAAATCTTCATTGATTGTGTATATGGCAGGTGTAGTGAAGCTCACCCCGAGGCGGAGTGATTCTACAGGTCTGACAATTGCTCCCAGCTTGAAGTTCCAGCCTGAACCCGAGGCTTTGAAATGGTCGGTATAGGTGAAATTCACAAAGTCGAATATCTTCTGTGCATCATCTGACTCGAGATGGCTGTAATGACCTGTATATGAAATATTGGTGATGCCAAATCCGGCACCCAGATAAACCTTGCCGCCAAGGCTTGCACCAATGGCAAAGTTATGCTCATTGCTGAATCCCGAGTTGTCAATGATTCTCTTTACCTTCTGTCCATATACGGGATATATCTCTCCGTAATAAGAAAAGATTGAGGCATATTCATCAAGATAATTAGGAAGGGTATCAATGAGGTATGTATCCCATGCCATGAATGCCGTTCCGCCGAGCTCGCCGGTCCTGCAACCGGTACCCTGCAGGGCCCAGAAGTCGGCCATTGAACCGTTGTTGCTGATACCGTCAATCACTGTATTCCTGTAGTAATTATTGGTTCTGTTGAAGGTGTAGGCAAAGTTCAGGTTCGTGAGTCCTTTTCCACTGCCAGTACGGAATGATGAGACCAATCCGGCATGGCCGAGCGTTAGTCCGGAGTAGCTGTCGTCAGAGCCGTATCCGTTCCAGTCGGTATTCATGTCGCGGAAGAAAACCGCTGGTGTTATGGTTAATTCCATTGAGCGGAATACGCCTGCTGCTGCAGGGTTTATTGCAATCGCCGACACGTCGCCTCCGAGTGCGGTAAAAGCGCCGCTCATACCGTTGAATCTTGCGGTTCCCTGGTAGAAAAGCCTTGAGTACCTCAGCGCATCATCCATGTTCTGCCCTGCCAGCCAGGCCGGAAGCATCAGAACTGTTGCGGTTATCAGTAATATTTTTCTTTTCATTTCCTTTAGTTTTAAATGTACACTTCCTGTTGCTCCTGCGATATGCGGAACATTTATCAGCAATATTGTCCCATATTTTACCTTCTTCCGCCTGATGAGCTCCGTCCTCCTGATGAAGAGGAGGATGAGGATGAAGATGAAGATGAGGAAGAGGATCCTGAGCTATAGCTTCCGCCCGAGGAGTATGAGCCTCCTGAGCTGTAGCTTCTGCTCCCGGAAGAGAATGATGACCCGCTGCTCCTGCTACCGGAAGAGTATGATGAACTGCTGCTACGTGAAGGAGCTGAGTACTGTACCGGTGATGATGACGACCTTGACGGTGTGTTGTACGCCGGGGTAGTACTGCTGCTTCGCGGGGCAGTGGTTGTCCTGTTGTATACTGTTCCGCTGCTCTGGGTAGTTGTACCGCTGTTGCTGCGGGTAGTGTTGTAGGATGGTCTTGAGCTTACCCTCGGGTTGTTGTAGCTCGGGGTGTAGCTTCTTTCAGCAGTCTGGTACTC
>WXFE01000057.1 GCA_009881065.1 Bacteroidales bacterium
TCCGCCTCGGGATGCCGCTTCAGGCTGATCCCACAGTGAAGTTTGCAGTCAACGACTTCACCCTGAGACGTGTTCTCAACAAGCACGTGGCAGTTGACTCACCCTATAACACATATAAGTTTGCCGGCCTGCCGCCAGGACCAATAAGGTGTCCGTCACGCTCAGGTCTCGATGCCGTTTTGAATGCGGAAAAGCATGAGTATCTCTTCTTTGTTGCAAAGTATGACGGATCAGGTTATCACCATTTTAGCAGAACGCTGGCTGAGCACAACAGGTATGCCGCAGACTACAGGCGTGAACTGAACCGGAGAAGGATATACAAGTAGGGAGACGGCTGTTACTGTGGCCGGATGACCGGCCGGATGACTGGCAACATCACTCAGAGAGTGCCCGGAAAAACAAACAGGAAGAAGGCACGGTGAAAACGGAATAAGCCCTTGTAGTTAGATACGAAATCTCAACCATATTACCTTGGGTGAAGCCCCTTTGAGAAGTCCAAGACCATAACAATCGCTATCGAAGGTTACAATGGCATATCCATTCTCCATAGCAAATTTCCAAATCTGTGAGTCTTTGGAATTTTCAAAACCAAGCCTGAAACACGGTTTGGAAAATTGCCCCTAAAATTCAGGAATGTAACTTTTTATTGCCTCCACTATTCTTTTCGCATTGTTATCATTGTCAGCTATTTCCTTCAGAAGGAGATTGCGTCGGGCTCTCATGTCACTGGTAAAATCCTCTTTCATCAGACTGTCGGTAAGGCTGATCCACTCCCCGGGACTAATGGCCTCGTGGCAGAGTTCTTCAAGTCCTGTCCCTGATACAATTGCTGGTGAGGCTACAACATGACGGCCAAAAGTGAGCGCATTGATGAGCTTCAGTTTCATGCCGGTAGGGTTGGAGGCATTTAGCAGGCATACCTGGGCATTTGCGATCAGTTCATTCATCTGTGTCATTGAAGGGTTTGGAACCAGTTTTACATGCCTGAGCGAAGAGGCGGCATCCGACAGTTCTGCCGACGGCCTCTTGCCCGCAATGACAGTCCGGTATTTCCAGTGAGACACCACCTCCTTAAGGATATGGAGTGCAGCTGCATTATTCTCGGCAGTGGAGAAATCGCCATGCATCAGTACATAATCACCCCTGCCGTTGTCAGGAAATGATACCTCTGCCGGATGGAATGGACCGACAAAAACGGCATTGCCATACTTTGACCTGAAATACTCTGTGTCGCCCGGAGAGATCGAGAGCAGGGAGTTTGCCCCTGCAAGCTTCGGTTCGTACCGCTCAAGCTTCCTGGCTTCAGTGTTGAAATAGAGTCTCCTCAGGGGATTGTTCTCATTCAGGGCCAGGTTGCGGTAGTAGACATGCTCAATGTTATGTGTCCGCACCATTTTGATCCTTCCTTCCAATGCCTTGTGACACAGGAACCAGGTGGTATGCAGCCCTTCGAAAATTATCGGGTGGATGTCAGTCAGGAGGTTCCTGAGGAGCATCTCGTTCCTGCGTGATACAACAATGAACGGCTCTTTGCGAAAGATATGAAAGAGATTCAGCTCTCTCCTGTAGTAATGTACCTTCAGACATTCGCGTTCAAGCGTTCTTGAACGGCCGCGCCCATAGCTGAAACAGTGGAGTATTACTCCTACATCCTGCCTCTTAAGGGCAGAAATCTTGTAGAAAACATCCATTATGCCTCCGTAATCAGGAGGGTAAGGGATGTTGAAACTCACAAGATGGACTATTCTTTTGCTGGAAGCGCTCTCCATTAAGCATTAATACAATATGCAAAAATAGCTATAATTTTCTTTGTATCTTATGCCGGTTTTAACAGCAATAGTATAAATGTTATTTTGTGTAATAGGCAGATTATGAGGGCAATAATTGCAGTTATCAGTGATCTGTCAACGGATATGAGGGTTCAGAAGCATTCAGCTCTGCTTTCAGCGATGGGCTTCAGCGTGACGCTCATCGGGAGGCATAACCCAAACACTTTGCCTCTCTCTCTTCCTTCGGCAACCGTGTCAGTGCTCAGGGTGCCTTTCAGGAAGGGTCCGATGATGTATTTATGGTTCAATATAGCGTTATTGTTCAGGCTGTTACGGTTGAGGAAAGCAGATATATATATTGCCAATGATCTTGACACACTGATTCCATGTTATATGGTTTCACGTTTAAACAGGAAAGCTCTTGTTTACGATGCACATGAATATTTTACCGGGCAATACAGCCTCACTGAGAGGAGATTCAAACGCTCTCTTTGGAAGAGAGCTGAGCGCAGCCTGCTGCCCGGGATACGTTACATGATGACGGTATCTGATTCAATTGCAAAAATTTACAGGCAGGAGTACGGATGTGAACCGGTTGTTGTCAGAAACCTTCCCATGCCCGCATTCAATATCCCGCCATACCAGCGCAGCCATCTGACTGCAGCGGCAGATGATCTGCTTGTGGTATTTCAGGATGGCTCAGGTGATAATCCTGGCAGGGGTGTGTCAGAACTGCTTGAAGCAATGACGCTGCTTGAAAATGTGAAGCTTGTTGTCATTGGCACCGGTAAAAGAATTGACGAGGCCAGGCAACAGGTAGAAAAACAGCGCATTGATCACAAGATCATCTTCCTGCCAAGAATGAAATGGGAAGAGATGATCGGTTATATAAAGTGCTGTGATGCAGGCTTATCGATTGACGCAGACACCTGTATCAATCAGCGCTTCAGTCTCCCCAATAAACTATTTGATACCATAGGTGCAGGGGTACCTGTGATCGTTTCCCCGCTGCCTGAAGTGTCAGCAATAATAGCGAAGTACAGATGTGGCCTCGTGCTTGATGAAATGACGCCCGGGGCAATTGCCTGCGCACTTTCATTACTCAGGGATGACAGGCAGTTGCTTTCAGAACTGAAGGTCAATGCACACAGTGCTGCAGAAGAGCTTAACTGGGAAAAGGAACAAACAGCTGAACAAGACCTCTTCGGAAGGGTTATTAAAGAAAACAACATAAAATGAAAAAGGATTTTCTCAGAAAATATCTTCCGGAAATAATCTGCACGGTTGCAGGGGCAATAGGAGGATTTCTGTACTGGAAATATGTCGGATGCGTATCCGGAACATGTACCATCAAGTCGAACTGGTACCTGATGATACCGTGGGCTGCGGTGCTTGGTTATCTGGTCGGCTCTGTGTCAGGTGATTTGATCAGGAAGAGAAGGAGACCGCCGGAACAGGAAGCTCACTGACAGATTTCAGGCCATTATAACATGAAGGTGAAGCCAATGCGTTTGAAAGAACATGAGGGTCACTGATCAATGTCTGGCCGGGCAATTCCCCTGCGCCCGGTCCGGACGCACCCTAAAGGTCATATTACAATCAATCACGTGCATTATATTATAATAGTAAACTTTGTATATTGCATACATAATACTATTCGAAACTTACCCTACAAACCATGAAAATCAACAGAAGGAATTTTCTCCGCACTGCCACAGTTGCCGGAGCAGGCACCCTGACGGCTGTCAGTGCAGCCTCATGTGTCCGTCGCGAAAAGTCAACCGAGGCCATGGCAGAGATCAGGGCGGCAGTAATGGCCGTACACAACCAGAGCTTCAACATGTCAGGCTATGCGGCTCCTCCACTTAAAAAAGTAAGGACAGGGTTCATCGGTCTCGGGATGAGGGGTCCGGGTGCCGTCGAGCGGATGGCTCATATAGAAGGGGTGGAAATAGCTTCGCTCTGCGATAAGTACCCCGACAGGGTTGAAAAGGTGCAGGCGATGCTCACAGAGTTCGGACTGCCGCAGGCAAAGGACTTCAGTGGAAGCGAGGAAGCCTGGAAGGGATTGTGTGATGACCCGGACATTGACCTTGTTTACATATGTACACCCTGGGCATGGCACACCCCTATGGCTGTCTATGCCATGGAGGCAGGCAAGCATGTAGCAGTGGAAGTACCCGCCGCTAAGACCGTTGAGGAGTGCTGGCAGCTTGTTGAGGTATCTGAGCGGACAAAAAAACACTGCATGCAGCTTGAAAACTGCTGCTATGATTTTTTCGAGCTGCTGACACTTAACATGGCACGGCAGGGACTCTTTGGCGACATAGTGCATGGGGAAGGGGCTTATATCCATGATCTCAGATGGGACTACACCTATAACAAGAACGGATATGCCGACATGTGGAGGCTTAAGGAAAATGTGCGTAACGGAAACCTTTACCCGACGCATGGTCTGGGACCGGTCTGTCAGATAATGAATATCAACAGGGGTGACAGGATGGAATACCTGACATCACTCTCATCAAATGATTTCGTCATGGGACCGGAGGTGGAGCAACTGGCCGGCGAGGACCAGTTTTATGCTCCTTTTGCCGGGAAGAGTTACCGCGGCAACATGAACACAACCCTGATAAAGACAGCGCTCGGAAGGAGCATCATGATCCAGCATGACGTTTCGAGTCTGAGGCCATATTCAAGGATACATCTTGTCAGCGGCACCAAAGGATGTGCTCAGAAGTGGCCGACACCGGCAAAGATAGCCCTTGGCCATTCATGGTTGAAGCGTGAAGAACAGGCTGCACTTGAGGCTCAGTATACACCTGAGATTGTTAAAAGGGTGGGTGAGATGGCAAAGGTAATAGGTGGTCACGGCGGGATGGACTTCATTATGGACTGGAGGCTTATAGACTGCCTGCGGAACGGACTTCCGCTTGACCAGGATGTATATGACGCTGCCCTCTGGAGCGTTATCACCCCTCTCAGCGAATGGTCGGTGGCAAACAGGTCGTCATCGATTGATGTACCTGACTTTACATGCGGGTCATGGAAGGCCAACGTTCCTGTTGATCCCAACATCCCGGCAGGCGGAAATACAATGGTGATAGATATCAGGGGCAACAGCAGCCAACTGGAGGTATAACGGGTCAATTCTGCCTTAAGGCGGCATAAAGTATGACCGGATAATATATTTTTTAAATTTGCGGGCAAATTGCCGGATTAATGTTTGGTTCAACAGCCTTTCTGATCATTCTGGTTCTGTCACTGCTGGTCTATGCGGTGCCTGAATGGTTGAAGCATTACTTCACCCTGGGCCTCCTGACGGCAGGTATTGCACTTACCTCAGCATGGAGCATTGGTGTGCTTGCAGGTACCGGGCAGGAATATGAATTCCCCTTGTTTGCTTCGGAAGCAGGTGTCAGGATGGTACTGGTCATTGACAGCCTGTCCGCCTTTTTTATTCTTGTTATCAATTTTACCGTACTGATCGGGTTCCTCTACTCCAGGGGGTATCTTGAGCCTTACCGTGCCCGGATGAACGCACTCCGCTTTTCAATTCATTACTTCTCATACCTGTGGCTGTGGATTTCAATGCTCATGGTTGTGATGGTGCGTGACGGGCTCTCTTTCCTGATAGTGTGGGAGATAATGGCTCTCTCATCCTTTTTCCTCGTGATCTTTGACGCGGAGGAGAGGAGTATATTGAAGACAGGCATCAGCTATCTCATCATGATGCATGTGAGCATGTTCTTCATTCTTGTTGCATTTCTGATTGTTCAGAAGGATACGGGACAGATGAGCTTTGACTCACTCGGTGAATATTTTGGCAGACACCGAAACCTTCCGCTTTTCCTGCTCTTCTTTGCCGGTTTTGCCATCAAGGCCGGATTCATTCCGCTGCACACCTGGCTTCCTGAGGCGCATCCGGCTGCACCATCACATATCTCAGGGGTGATGTCAGGGGTGATGATCAAGATGGGTATTTACGGGATTATAAGGGTAGTGGCTTCAATGCAATCTGACCTGCTGGTTACGGGTGTCATTATCCTGATAATATCACTTATATCAGGAGTCCTGGGCGTGATGATGGCTATAGTCCAGCATGACCTTAAAAGACTGCTCGCCTATCACAGCATCGAGAATATAGGCATTATTGGAATTGGCCTCGGCCTTGGTGTCATCGGCCAGGCAATCGGCAATCATGCTCTTTCCCTGCTTGGTTATGCCGGAGGAGTTCTCCACGTTCTGAATCACTCTCTTTTCAAGTCACTGCTCTTCTTTAATGCCGGTTCTGTTTACCTTGCTGCCCATACGCGAAATATGGAGCAAACGGGAGGTCTGATGAAACGGATGCCATGGACCGCCATTCTGTTTCTTACCGGGTCACTGGCTATCTGCGGACTGCCACCGTTCAATGGTTTTATCTCTGAGTTCCTGATATATATGGGAATGTTTGGCAGCCTGCCCGGTGCCAGTCTCTTCCACTCAATACTCATTGTGGGGTCAATTGCAGCGTTGGCACTCATTGGCGGACTTGCCATCTTCTGCTTCACCAAGGCTTTCGGAATCGTCTTTCTCGGCGAGCCAAGGTCAGAACAGGCCGGGAATGCCCGTGAGGCTGACAAATCAATGATCTATCCGCAACTGGCTACTGCAGCCATGATCCTGTTTATCGGGCTTGGTTCGCCACTGGTGGTGAAGCCGGTTTTTGGCATTGTTGGCCAGACATGGAACCTGGGCACACAACCACTGGTCATCGGAGCTTTCACCGCAAATCTTGCTCAGATCAGCCTGGCAGGAGGAATATTTGTAGTCACTGTTGCCGCACTGCTGCTTTACCGCAGGTATCACCTTAGCCGGCGTGTGGTGGAAGCCGGACCCACCTGGGGTTGCGGCTATACCGCCGTAACGGCGAAACATCAGTATACGGCAACATCATTCGCTTACAACTATAACCACCTTGCCAGACCACTGCTGCAGACGAAGAAGGAGATTGACGAGATAGGAGAGGATGAGATATTCCCCCGTAAGAGGAAATTTCTTTCGCACAGCGATGACCTCTTTAAACGGCACCTGGTAGACAGGCCGGTTAACCTGGTTACTGGATTGCTTAAAAGGTTAGCCGTGATGCAGACCGGTGAGATAAGACATTATATTCTCTATGCATTTGTTTTCATGTTGCTTGTATTGTTACTGGCAACACTCAAAATAATCTGATGATGGCAGGTTTTATACTCATAGTGGTTGCAGCTCTCTTTTTCCCCGGA
The DNA here is from genome assembly GCA_009881065.1 of Bacteroidales bacterium. Classification (GTDB taxonomy): domain Bacteria; phylum Bacteroidota; class Bacteroidia; order Bacteroidales; family VadinHA17; genus SR-FBR-E99. The sequence goes on from WXFE01000057.1 coordinate 7,037, forward strand.
GTAATCCTCCGGACGAAGAGCATCGCCTCCGGGCGCAAGGGCCCGGGTATATTCCAGCCATGGAAGGATCTCTCTCTCCTGCTCAGGAAAGGGAGTGTATTCAGTGACACTACCGGCCTGATTTTCAAAATAGCTCCGTCGATCACCCTGGCAACAGTCATAGGAGCCATGCTGTTTCTGCCCTTTGCGCAGCAGAAGGCATTGCTTTCCTTTGAGGGCGATTTTATCATGTTCGCTTACCTGCTTGCTCTCGGAAAGTTCTTTACAATTATTGCAGCCCTTGATACCGGAAGCAGCTTTGAAGGGATGGGCGCCAGCCGTGAAGCCCTCTTCTCAATGCTTGTTGAACCTGCCTTCTTTATTCTGATGGCAACCTTTGCAATGTTCACCGGATACACCTCATTTTCCGTAATATTTAACCACTTCTTTATTACCGGGAATGATTATGTATTGATATATAGTATTATAGGGGCTTATCTGCTGGTTCAGATTACAATGATTGAAAACAGCAGGCTGCCTGTTGATGATCCGAAGACACACCTTGAGCTTACTATGATCCACGAGGTGATGATACTTGATTACAGCGGATTTGATAAGGCGCTGATCCATATAGCGGGTTACCTGAAATTTGCCATTTATGGCTCGCTGATATATAATCTCGTTGTACCTGCCGGATGGAATGTGATTCTGCAGATCGGACTCTTTTTTGCCGTGCAGGTTCTCTTTGCCGGCGTAATAGGATTTACGGAATCATTCAGGGCCAGGAATAAGATGAACAAGAATCCGAAGTTCATCCTGACTTTGTCCTCAATAGCGCTTATTGCGTTTATGGTTATACTGATACTGACTGAAAAACTGGCCTGAAAGGAAATGGTAAACTACCTTATAGTTCTGTTTGCGGTGACTCTCATCTACTTTGCCTCGGCAGAGAGGCTGAGTACGTATGTAAGGCTTATAGCGCTGCAGGGTCTTCTGTTATGCGGCATTGCAATATTTGAACTTAAGGAGGTCATCCTGGCAAACCTGCTCTTCATTGTGGCGGAGACGCTGCTTTTCAAGACCATGCTTCTGCCATACCTGCTGGGCCGGATAATCCGGAAGTCAGGTGTGACAAAGGTACACAGGCAGGCTGTCCCCGGGTTTTACCTGCTGCTCTATTCCATTGCAGCTCTTCTGATCAGCGTCATTCTCTCCGTAATACTTGTCAACCCGTTCATCAATCCGATATACCTGGCAATAGCTCTGTTCAGCCTTCTTACAGGATTGCTGCTGATTGTGACCCACAAGCTCATTCTTTCGCACCTTGTCGGATTCCTTGTGGTTGAGAACGCTGTCTTTCTGTTTTCACTGGCCATAGGTAATGAGATGCCGATGCTCATCAACATCGGAATACTTCTTGACATCTTCGTGGGTGTCCTGATCCTGGGCTTTTTCGGGCTTCGGCTCAAGCCGCATACAAATGAACTGACGATGTTAAAGGATTAAGGATAATGCTGTTGCTATTCTTCATACTGTCACTGGCGCTGAGCGGCGTTACACTCCTCTCCCGGAACAGGGGATTGACAAGGGTATTTGTCCTCGCGTTCTCTGCCCTTCTCATTGCCTTTACGGTTCACGCCTGGATAAACAGGGGCAACACCGAGTTCATCTGGTTCACCTATGACAGTACGGCAGTGCTGCTGTTGTCAGTACTGACCCTGCTGTCAGTGCCCACAATTTATCATGGCTTTATCTATACACGTGATGACACCCTTAAAAGATACAATATATATCACTCCGGGCTGATAGCACTTATGACTTTCATGGCAGGAGCCTACCTGGCCAACACCATGACGGTAATGTGGATTTTCGTGGAGGCTACCACCCTTGCCGTTGCGGTGCTCATCTACCATGACCGTACCGAGATGTCACTTGAGGCAACGTGGAAGTATGTATTCGTTTGTTCCACCGGTATAGCAGTGGCTTACCTTGGAATCCTCTTTCTGGGATTTATTTACGGACGCGGTGATGCTCCCAACCTCTCCTTCTCATCCTTCAGTCACCTTATCGGTAATGCCAATCCCCTTTATCTTAAGATTGCATTCCTGTTTGTGGTCGTTGGATTCAGCACCAAGATGGGTCTCTTCCCCATGCATACCGTCACCATTGATGCCCACTCCGTGGCACCGCCTCCGGTGAGTGCGCTTATCTCCACCACCCTAATGAATGTGGGGTTCCTTGCCATCTATCGCGTTTACACGCTTTTTTCCGGCACCCCGATACTCCCATTCATGAATAATGTACTTATCCTGGCCGGAGTGTTTTCGTTGCTTATAGCTGCCGGTTACATGCTGAAGGCAAAGCATCTGAAGCGTATGCTTGCATATTCAAGTCTTGAGAATATGGGACTTGTTGCAATTGCCCTGGGGGTTGGCGGATATGGTTATTATGCCGCTTTGCTGATTATAGTACTGCATTCTCTCGCCAAGTCAAGCATGTTTTACCAGATGGGACAGTTTTCAAGGGTCCTTCACACCTTCAGGCTCGATGAAAGCGGCAGGTATATGAAACTCTATCCTGCAGGGGCTATGGTGCTAATGACAGGCATGATCTGCATTCTTGCCATACCCCCGTCAGGCATGTTCATCTCTGAAATCATGATCTTAAGGGCTATGGTAGTAAACGGCCAGTGGCTGGTCATGGCTTTGACCGTCATCCTTCTCTGCTGTATAATCTATGCGATGAGCACGAGGATAATGCATGTAAGTTTTTCATCACCGAGGCAAGAGAGTGAATTGCCGCAGCCGGGCATGGTCAGCCCGGTGGAGACGGTCAGCCAGTTCATCCTCCTGGCCCTGGTGATTATGATCTGCTTCTGGCAGCCACCCTTTCTTGTTGACCTCATCAGTAACGGCATATCATCACTTCCCAGATAGAAACAATGAGCAGCAACAGGTATAAAGTAGTCAGGAACGGTTCATCGCCCGCAGGATTTTCTGAGATCCCGGTGCTCGGCTATGAGCTGTTCCATGAAGAGGTCACCTCAATGCTGGCAGATGAACGTTATCATTGCCTGAACTACTCCTGTTTCAGGAGCGGTGAAGGATTCAGGTTCATCTGTGTCATTGCCGATGACGGTTCAGGGGAGATAAGGATACTCAGCCACATAAAGAAAGACGATGGCACTCCGCTGCGATCGTTGACGGCATCATGTTACGCGATGCATATATTTGAACGTGAGATATATGAGAATCACGGTGTGTTGTTCGATGATCATCCGTGGCTCAAGCCGGTGAGGTATCCGCATGACAGGGCCGACAGGCTCAGTGTGATGGATAACTATCCTTTCTATGAGATGGATAGTGAGGAGCTTCATGAGGTGGGAGTGGGGCCCATTCATGCAGGTGTGATAGAGCCCGGTCATTTCCGGTTTATATGTAATGGTGAGAGGGTACTGCATCTTGAAATTCAGCTGGGTTATCAGCACCGTGGTATTGAGAAGCTATTTGTTTCTGCCGGAGATGGTCTGCACAGGGCACTCCTTTCGGAAAACATTGCCGGTGACAGTGCCGTGGCGCACGGACTGGCACATGCACAACTGCTTGAATCGCTGGCAGGTTTAGAACCTCCGGTTTCACTTCAGATCGAGCGCTGCATAGCCCTGGAGCTTGAACGCATTGGCGTGCACATAGGTGACACGGCTGCTCTGTGCGGTGATGTTGCTTACCAGCTAGGACAGGTGGCATGCGAGGCTCTGAGGACAATGGTCATAAATACAACTCAGTTCTGGTGTGGAAACCGGTTCGGTAAAGGCCTGATACGTCCCGGCGGATCGAACTTCCCGCTCACTGAGGAGTCCGCCGCCGAAATACTCAGGGTACTGGAAGAGGTTGACAGGAGATACGCTAATGTGACTGATTGTATCTATAGCCTGCCAAGCGTTCTCGGACGCTTTGAGGATATAGGTATTGTAACACGGAAACAGGCAACCTCCATTGGTGCGGTGGGTATGGCTGCGCGCACCTGCGGGGTGCCCAGGGATATACGAGCAACCCATCCTTTCCAGTATTACAGGAAGATGGAGATCAATCCGGTGATGCAGGAGACGGGTGACGTTCTCGCCCGTGGCATGCTTCGTGCCCTGGAGGTCAGGGAGTCTGTAAAAATAATCCGCAGGCTGATTGAGAACTGGAGAAATTGTGCGAAGGAGACAGGCCGGCCACAGTATGATCTGAGATTCAGGCCTGACTGCCTGGCTGTATCGGTGACAGAAGGCTGGAGAGGGGAGATATGCCATGTTGCGGTTACTGACAATGACGGGAAGCTGGTAATGTATAAGATAAAGGATCCCTCCATGCATAACTGGATGGCCCTTGCCCTTGCCGTACGGAATCAGGAGATATCTGATTTCCCGGTATGCAACAAAAGCTTTAACCTGTCTTACTGTGGTAATGACCTGTAGATAATATCTGAAAGGCAATGCTGAAAGAGATAAAAATACTCTCCGATCATGGCAAACAGTACGTGCCTGATCTACGGAATCAGCCCGTTTCTGCACTGTTCAGGGGCAGACCGGTCATCACTGCAGATATTACTGCAGCCGAGGCCAGAAAGGCTGCCGCGTTATGCCCGGCAGGTGCAATTGACAGCAGCAGCGGTGCAGTTGATCTTGGAAGGTGCGCCTTCTGCTGTGAGTGTGCGCTGGCAATGCCTGAGGTGTACAGATTTACCAATGACTACCGTATTTCTGCTACCAGGAGGGAAGATCTGATCATAAAGCCCGGTCAGTCTGAACCGCTCAGGATAGATGAGAGTGCTGTCAGAAAAGAGGTACGCAGGTTGTTCAGGCGCTCCCTGAAACTTCGCCAGGTGTCAGCAGGAGGAGACAACTCATGCGAGATGGAGCTCTCTGCAGCGGGGAATGTGAACTTTGACATGGGCAGATACGGAATTGAATTTGTGGCATCACCCCGTCATGCTGACGGAATTGTTATAACCGGTCCTGTTTCTGAAAACATGTCCGCTGCCCTGGAAATCTGCTACGAAGCAACCCCTGCACCAAGGTTAATCATCCTTGTAGGCACTGATGCCATCAGCGGAGGGCTCTTTGCCGGCAGCCCTGCCATTAAGAGAGATTTTATTGAAAGTCAACATATTGATCTGTATGTCCCCGGCAATCCTGCCCATCCGCTCACTTTCATAAACGGGGTGATGGACCTGACGGGCAGGAAGTAAATACTCAGACCTCTTACCTGTTAAACAAATCCATGACAGCCCGTGTCATGGCAGTTGCGCCGGTGGTATAAGCCGGCACGAAGTCAGGGGCGAAGTTACTGCTGTGAAGTGCAGGCAGATTGGTTCCGCTGGCGATACTCTCATCATACTTCTCCCTGTTGACACCGCCCAGCCAGAAGAGGGCAATTTTTACCTTTTCATCAGTGCGGCCATACTTGCCAAAATCCTCTGCAACGGTTGCCGGATCAACCCTGATGACATTCTCTTTTCCAAGTACATTCTCCATTGATGCCACGGCCATGCCAACCAGGTTAGCATCATTCTCAACAGGAGGTGTAAAGTCTTCCGGAAAGGTAATAACCGGCATCATCTCCTCCGGCAGACCGGCGGCCAGGGCATGGCCGTTGGCTATGCGTACCAGCGCCTCTGTTATCTGATTGTACACACCGTCGGAAAAAAACCTTAGTGTCAGCTTCATCTCAACCTCGCCAGGGATGATGTTATGCTTTGTGCCGCCATGGATAGAGCCTACGGTTACAACCGCAGGGTAAACGGGGTTGATCTCGCGGCTGACGATGGTCTGGTAATCGAGAATGATTTTTGCAGAGAGTACCACGGGATCAATGGTTTTATGAGGCATAGCCCCGTGGCCGCCGACTCCGAAAACTTTAAGGTCAGCAGAATTTACGCCGGCAAAGATCGCCCCGGGGAAATAACCGACGGTACCGGCTGGCAGGTCGGCGCTCACATGATAACAGAGAGCATAATCGGGTTTCGGAAAACGGCTGTAGAGTCCGTCGGCAATCATCCGGTCCGATCCGCCGCTCACCTCCTCGGCGGGCTGGGCTATTGCTACCAGTGTGCCTTTCCATTTGCTCTTAAGCGCCACCAGTGTTTGCACTGTTCCGTGCCAGACGGTCATGTGAAGATCGTGACCGCATGCATGCATCACGGGTGTCTCCGGGCCCTGAGGCGTTGCAACCGTAATGGTGCTTGCGAAGGGCAACCCGGTCGTCTCCCTGACAGGCAGTGCATCCATGTCAGCGCGGAGCATGATCACCGGTCCCTTGCCGTTTCTCAGAACGCCAACAACGCCGTTGCCACCTACACCGGTGGTCACTTCAAAACCCAGCCTGCCAAGTGCATCTGCCATCTTTGCCGCGGTATTAAACTCCATCAGTGACAGTTCGGGATTCTGGTGCAGATCGCGGTACATAACCTCTGCCGCTGCAACAGACGAGGCCACTTCATTTCTTATCAGGTTGCTTATATCCTGTCCGGATACCCTGTTGGCCATCAGGGCAGGCAGGAGCATGAGGGTCAATATCACTTTTTTCATAGTATCTGGCTTGATGTCTCCAAATGTACCAATTAATACTCTCCGCTGTGACCGATTCCGAAAAATATGATATCATCGGTTTTGATCCGGGCTTTTTGCTAACTTAGTTTTTTTAAAGCCCTCTCCCTGTATAACAGGAATACGGGATGACCAAAAGAAGCATAATTCAGTAAACATGAAACTCACATCTGTCAAATGCACAAACATCTGTTTGTCTGATTTTCAGTCATGTGGGTTCCATCATGCCCTTAAAATCAAAACTATACTATAATGAAGAACTATTTATTAATCGCAACGATTTTATTTATGGGAACAGCACTATTGACCTCATGCGGAGAGGCCGGCAAAAAGGCAGCCCCGGAGGCTGAATTCAAATATGAGGTTGACAGGTTTGAAGATATCAGTGTGCTCAAGTATCGCCTGCCCGCGTTTGAACAACTGACGACAGGGGAAAAGGAGTTTATCTATTACCTGTCGGAGGCAGCACTGTGTGGCCGGGATATACTCTGGGACCAGAACTTTAAATACAACCTGCTCATCCGCAAAACCATCGAGGCAATAATCGACACATACGACGGTGACCGTGAGAGCGATGATTACAAGGCATTCATAACCTATGCCAGGAGAGTCTTCTTCGCCAACGGCATACACCATCACTATTCAAATGATAAGTTTGTGCCCGGCTTTTCAGCAGATTATTTTGCCCTTCTGGTCAGCGGTTCTGATGCAGACCGCCTGCCTCTGAAAGAAGGAGAGAGCGCAGATGACCTTACATCCATGCTCACACCGGTGCTGTTTGACCCTGCACTGTATGCAAGAAGGGTTGACCAGACAGAAGGTGTTGACATGGTAACCGCATCAGCCAACAATTTTTATGAGGGAGTAACACAGGCCGAGGTGGAGCAGTATTATGCCTCGCTCGCTGATCCGGCTGACCCGAGGCCGGTTTCTTGGGGACTGAATAGCAAGGTGATGAAGGTTGACGGCAAAGTGACCGAGATTCCATGGAAGAGTGGCGGACTGTACGGTCAGGCTATTGACAAAATAGTCTACTGGCTTGAAAAAGCGCGTGATGTTGCGCTGAGCGAAACACAGAAGAACGAGCTTGACCTGCTCATCAGCTATTACAGGAGCGGAGATCTGAAGACATGGGATGAGTACAATGTGGTATGGGCTGGAAATACCGAGCTGTCAGTTGATTATATCAACGGATTCATTGAAACATATGGTGATCCGATGGGTATGAAAGCCACATGGGAGGCTGTGGTTGATTACAAGGACTCTGAAGCCTCCAAAAGGACAGCTCTGATCACGGAGAACGCCCAGTGGTTCGAGGATCATTCACCCGTCGACCCGCAGTACCGCAAGGAGAAAGTGACAGGTGTCGCTGCAAGTGTCATCAACGTGGCAATGCTTGGAGGCGACTGTTATCCGGCCTCGCCGCTGGGGATCAACCTTCCCAATTCAAACTGGATAAGGGCAGAAGCAGGGTCCAAGTCAGTAACCCTGGCAAATATTACCGATGCCAAGGATATAGTGTCACGGGGAAGTGGCTTCCTGGAAGAGTTTGCCTTTGACCAGGCCGAGATTGACCGGATAGTCACATACGGTTCAATTTCTGATGCATTGCATACCGACATGCATGAGTGCATTGGCCACGCAAGCGGCAAGCTGGCTCCCGGCACTGATCCCAATGCCCTGAAAAACTACGCTTCACCACTGGAAGAGATGAGGGCTGACCTGTTTGCCCTTTACTTTATGATGGATCCGAAGATGACAGAGATAGGGCTTATGCCTTCTGACGAACCTGCCAGGGCACTCTATGACGGTTATATACGCAATGGTTTCCTGACCCAGATAGTGAGAATACAGCCAGGCAAGGACATAGAACAGGCTCATATGAGGTGCCGGTCGGCGATAGCCCACTGGGTATATGAGAAGGGCAGACCTGAGAACGTGATTGAGGTGGTGAAGCGTGACAGCAAGACGTTTGTCCGGATAAATGATTATCAGAAACTGCGCGGACTTTTCGGGGAGATGCTCAGGGAGGTGCAGAGAATCAAGTCAGAGGGTGATTTCGAAGCTGGCAGGAGCATGATTGAAAACTACGGTGTAAAGATAGATCAGGAACTTCATGGTGAAATACTGGCAAGGTATGCCGGACTGAATCTGGCTCCCTACAGCGGATTCGTCAATCCGGTCATGACACCTGTAACAGACCGCAAGGGCAGGATAACAGATGTAAAAATTGAGTATTGCTCTGACTTCCTGGGACAGATGATGGAATACGGGAAGAAATACTCCTTCCTTCCGGTCTGGTGAATTGTCAGAATCAGCCTGGCTCCCGGGGAGCATCTCTGATCAGGACTTCTTCAGATTCGCTGCCTGCTCGTACAGTAATCTGTCAGCCTCGGTCAGAGGTTCGGTGACAATGTTGTGGGGCACGGGTCGGGTCTCCTCATCAACATGAATGAAGGTGGCGAAACCTTCAACCAATATCTTGGGACAAGTTGCCTTGCATATAGTTATATAAGCCACCAGGCTTGATCTGCCTGTATAGACAATTTTGGAATCAAACTTCAGCACCTCTCCGGGATTGGCCGGGCTGGTGAAATGCATGCCATGGACCTTCAGACAGACCACATTTTTGGGATCGAGCAGACTAGTGGAGGCAATGAAGCCTGATTCAACGAACCACTCAGCCGTACGCCCTGCGAAAAGAGTGCCATGATGGTTCAGATCCTCACTCTTAATGAGGCGCATGGTGACATTATCAACCGGATGATGAATGATCTTACTCATAGTATTTTTTATTTATCCGTTCAGTTTTTTTCTTTTCTGACAGTATAAGCCAGACCAGGTATATTGCAGTGATGAAAAGCAGCACCGGTATGCTGTACCGGATAATTGCCGCCATGCTCATCCCTTTACCGGCTGATGCCGGGGGATTGACCGAGTGCCCCACGTCAATGCTGAAAAGGTTTTTTACGACGAAGAGCAAAAGGAAAGATAGTATTCCTGCAGCCACGGGTGTGGTTATCCATCCTGAAGCAATGCTTCCAAGCACTTTCAGGTTAATGTTTCTGACCCCTTTGTAAAGGCCTATTCCAAGTATTGCGCCTATTACCACCTGCGTGCTTGAGACCGGCACCAGCGGGATGGGTGGAAGACCTATCCTTACCATGAAATCTGACAATGAAGATGATGAGAAGATAAACAGTACCAGTGCCTGTGCGAGCACTACCACGAAAGCGGCCTCGGATGAAAGCTCCATGAGGTTGGTTCCTACTGTCTCTATCACTTTCTTTGAATATGTCAGTATTCCGGCTGCTATGGCGATGCCACCGAGAAAGAAGAGCTGCTGTGCCCCGCTGAGAACGAAGATGCCGAAGTCAGCATCCTCGAGAGGGATGCTTGGCACGAATACACCCATAACGTTGGCTATGTTGTTTGCCCCAAGACTGTAGGCGCCGAATGCGCCAACGGTCATCAGACCAATGCGCAGCCAGTTTTCATATTTCAACAGGTGTATTTTGATACGTCGCCTTGCTGTTTTCACCAGGTGGTAGAGTGCATATGCGAATATTGCTCCGAGCACAGGTCCCGTAATCCAGGTAGATATAATCTTTGTCAGTACCCCGCTGTCGACTGCGTTGTTGGTAAAGAAGTTCCAGCCTATGATAGCACCCACGATCGCCTGTGTTGTTGATACCGGCAGACCTGCCCTTGTCATGAAGTATACGGTCAATCCGGCTGCCAGCGCCACTGTAAAAGCGCCGCCCATTGCATTTACTTCTCCGAGGCGGCTCAGCGTTTCAGCGGCGCCACTGCCCTGGACAACAGCGCCAATAATAACAAAAACAGCGGCTGTAACTGCAGCCCGGGTAAAGGAGACCATCCTTGAGCCAACGGCAGACCCGAACACGTTGGAAGCATCGTTGGCGCCGAGTGTCCATCCCAGGAAGAGGCCGCTTGTGAGAAAGAGGAGAATCATGATCAGAGCATTTGCCTTATGGCCATGGAGGCGAGGAGGTCAGCTGCATCCTGAGCCGTGTCTGAGATATTTTCAATATGGTGTATGATGTACCTGATATGAGCCTTTTCAGCCAGTGAGAGCTCATTCATCTCATGAAAGACTTTTTTCTTTATCTGAAAGGCCAGCTTATCCGTCTCCCTCTCGAAGAAGTAGACCTTGATGAGCTTCTCACGCACCAGGTGAGGCTCACGGAAGAAAGCCCTGGCAGCTGGCATAAGCTCCTCAGCCGAGTTGCCCGACACCTCCGAGAGGGAAATGAACTCGTGTGACAGTGAAGCAGGTATGCGGGGTATCTCTACATAAAACTCATTAAGCGATTTCTTTGCCGTGTCAATAATCTCATCGAGCTGCCCGAGCAACTTAAACATCTCACTTCGCTGCTGCGGCAGGATTGAATGAATTATCATGTCGTTCTCAATACTGCGCTGCAGTTTGTCGGCCTTGCCTTCAAGATCATCGATCTTCGCGAGGTGGTTCTGGAAGGCATTTGTGTCACCGTTGACATATGCTTTGATGCCCTCCCTGAAGATCAGAATACCAATCTCTATGGTATCAAAGAATTCATCAATTCTTATGCTGAGTTCCCTGTTGGTGCGGGTAAATAGTGACATATACGGGCTTGTGTTGTTTCAGGCAAATATATATAAGAAAAGGCAGCACTCCGAGGAGTCAGAAATCAATAATTCTTTCCACCCGGTGTTTCTTAAGGTAACCCTTGATGATGACCTGGATGTCGCGATTGTCATGAGCGGGTTTTATGCAGTCATGCAATGCCGTCAGCCCGAACCCCACGTCGTTAATGCTGAAGAAGCCGTAGCCTGCATATTTGCCTTTGACTATCTTGACGGCAGACCTCTCCTCCTCATCGCGACCACGGTCAATGATAAAGAAGTTTCTCTCCCTGAAGATGAACTCATCAAGAGCCATGAGTGCTCTTTCGTTGTACGACTCCGGGTCCTCTTCTCCGCAGCAGGCCCCGCGGCATATGCTCACCTGGCGGTGGAAGCAGGGTCCGGATGTTTCATACAATCCGCAGAGCTTCTGGCACAGGTTGTAATCAGTGACAATCTGCTCCAGCTTGCCCCGCGCTCTGTCACGTGAGGTGAATATTGCAAGAGGCACTTCCTCATCTCTCACATTCCTGTATGAGAATCTGATGTATCCGGCTTCATCCGTTTCACTGTAGATACCATGGCGGAACCCCGTGCGTCGCTGTGCCCTGTTGAAGCGGGGTTTACGGCTCTTTATCTCGGCTGACTCCATCAGCAGGGCAATCAGCTCACTTCCTGTGCGCTCCCATGTGATGTCAGCAATCATTGACCTCATCTCCATCTCCCTTGCAGAGGTATTGTTTGAGATGTGTGAGCTGACACGCTCGCTCAGGTTACGGCTTTTTCCCACATATATTACATCTCCTCCTTCATCATGGAAATAGTACACTCCGGGTTCTTCAGGGATCTCTTCCAGTTTTGCAATGTCAAGTGCAGGGTGCAGTTTCGCTGCCTTTCTGTTTTTGATCAGGCTGCCGGAATTCAGTTCACGGTCTTTCTCGAGCAGCAGCTCAAGCAGCCTCACTGTAGCAAGGGCATCGCCCGAAGCCCTGTGCCGGCCGTTGATCTCTATCCCGAGGTCATTGCAAAGGTTTCCCAGGCTGTAGGAGCTGTGCCCGGGAATGAGTTTGCGGCTCAGGGCAACGGTATCAAGTATCGGGCGCTTGAAGTTGTAACCCAGCATGTTGAATTCCTGCCTGATGAATGAATAATCGAATCTGGCATTGTGTGCCACGAATATCTTTCCTTCCGTCAGCTCTACAATCCGGCGTGCCACCTCATAGAATTTGGGTGCCTCCTCAACCATCTCATTGGTGATACCTGTAAGGGAAGTAATGAAGCAGGGAATATTGCGCTCGGGATTGATAAGGGTCGAAAATTCCTCCACTATCCTGTTGCCGTCATGTATGTAAACGGCTATCTCGGTTATTCTCTCAAGTCTCGCGCTACCACCTGTTGTCTCTATATCTACAATGGCATACATCTCTTCCGGAAAACACTAAGATAATTACTTTTAAGGCTGCTACATTATTCCTATTTTTGATAAAAACAGAAATCCGGATATGGATTGCACAGGAAATTACATATGGCTTGACGGAGCCATTGTGGCAGTATCAGATATTGAGGAGTTTCCATCCGGAGAGGTCTCCTTCTACGAGGTGATCAGAACCCGTGCCGGAGTCCCTCTCTTCTTCAGTGATCACATGAACCGCCTCAATGACGGCATTGCAACGAGGTATGAACTTCAGGATGATATCGTGGCAGAGGTAAGGGCAGGAATGAAGGCGCTTGCCAAACATGAACGGCATGACGAAATAAATGTCAGGGTGACAGTTACTTTCAGCGGATATGACCATACACTGCATATCTGCTATATTCCTTCATCCTATCCGTCGGAAACGATGATCAGAGAGGGAGTGCCGTTGATCCTCTACCATGCCGAACGGCTTGATCCGGGGGTTAAGACTATGAACAACAGGCTCCGTCTCTCGGTCAGCAGTGAGCTTGCAGTAAGGAACGCATACGAAGCGCTGCTGGTAAACCGTGATGGCTTCATTACAGAGGGGAGCAGGTCAAACATCTTCTTCGTTGCGGAGAACGGGGCGATACGAACGGCACCTGACAGCATGGTCCTTTCAGGGATTACCAGGAGATATGTGACTGATATCATCCGGAAGGAGGGAATCAGGCTTGTTTATGAAGCCGTAAAGGAGAGCGATGCCGGCAGATTCAGATCGGCTTTTATTACCGGCACCTCGCCGATGGTGCTTGCCGTGAGAAGCATCGAGGGTCTGCAGTTTGACGTGGCCGATCCGCTCATAGGAAGACTTCGCGAGGCTTACTCGCTCCTTGTCGAACAAAGCATGAGTGATTACAAAATGGAGGATGAAGCGGATTAATCAATATATTTGCATCAAAACAAACCATCAATGGCAAGTATTAGAAGTCTGAAAAAGGATATCGATTTTCTCTTCTTCGAGCTGATCTCTGATTGTTTTTTGGCTACAAGTATTCATGAAGGAGAGAAGAAGATAGAGATACAGAATCTGATTGAAGAGGCTGTAGTTTTGCGCTATGAGTTCATTGACAGGGCAAATCATCATCCTGAAGGGAAAGATAATCCGGCCCTTGTAAGGGCTTATTATACGAACCTGCGTAAAGATCTGTCCGGCAAGGTCAATGAATACTTCGAGAAGCTTAGCAGTATTGCGAAACAGTAGTTCCGTCTGCGCCTCAGATATTCGTTTCGGCAATGATCTGCCGGCTGCATTTCAGGCAGCTTCCCTCATCCGTAAGACCGGAAGTCCGGGTATGGTATCCTGATCTTTTTATCACTGTGGTATGGCAGCCGGGGCACCTGGTGTCACTGCCACCCTCTTCGTCGTGCATGTTGCCGGTATACACAAAATCGAGATAGTTTTCCGCTATTTCCCTGAGCCTTAGTATTGTTTCCGGCGGCGTTGCAGGTGTGGTTCTCCTGTACATCGGGAAGTACCGGCTGAGGTGCAGCGGGACGGAGCTGCCAGCATTTTCGGCGATCCACTCAGCCTCACGTTTCATCTCATCAGGCGAGTCGTTCATCCCCGGAAGGATCAGGGTGGTTATCTCCAGGTGCCTGCCTGACCGGGCCACAGCTTTGATTGTCTCCAGCACCGGCTTGAGAGTGGCTCCCGAATATTGCCTGTAGAAGTCGTTGCTAAACGCTTTCAGGTCTATGTTGAAGGCGTCAATGACCTCTGTCAGTTCCTTCAACGGCTCCGGATTTACATAGCCATTGGTTACCATTACGTTGCATAGACCCTTCTCACGGGCAAGCCTGGCGCATTCAGTTACGTATTCAAACCATATCACCGGTTCATTGTAGGTATAGGCGATGCCAATGTTACCCCGGGCTCTTTCAGCCTGGCGGACAAGCTCTGCCGGATCGAGCCTTGCAGATTCTTCCCCTTCAACATTTTGTGAAATGTGATAGTTCTGGCAAAAATCGCAACTGAGGTTGCATCCGAATGATCCTACTGACAGTATCTCTGACCCCGGGTGAAAGTGGTAGAGTGGTTTCTTTTCAATGGGATCGATGGCATATCCTGAGATGATGCCGGCGGTAACCGGATAAATCACTCCATCCCGGTTTTCCCTGGTTCCGCAAATACCTCTCTCTCCGTGCCTGATGATGCAAAAATGCGGGCACAGGGTACATCTCACGCTTCCTTCCTTATGTTTCTCCCAAAACCTCATCTGCATCTGTTTTTCAAACTTATAAATTTAATGTTATTTTTGTTCTCTTTCATCATTGGTTAGATTGGGGAGATAACTTCATGATCCGTTAAACAATAACCTGAAAAAATGACTACCAGAAGAGACTTTTTAAGGAAATCAGCCCTTGTAATTGCTGCAGCACCGCTGATTAACAGCGAGATGATTGCATCACCAAAGCCTTCAAAGAAGACTGGACTTGCATTGTACACTATCCGTGGCGAAATGGGCAAGGACCCTGCAGCTGCGCTTGCCGCTGTTGCGGAAACGGGGTTCACATGGCTTGAGGCTGCTGACCACCGTGACGGAAAGTTCTATGGCATGAAGCCGAAGGAATTCGGCAAGCTGGTAAAGAAGAACGGAATGGTTGCACTCAGCTCACACAGCGGTATCAACCCTGAGAACTACGAAAAGATGATTGACGAAGCAGCTGAGTCAGGGATGAAATATATTATACTGCCATCGCTCCCCCGTGACTGGACCAACACAATCGACGGTTACCAGAGGGCAGCCGATTTCTTTAACAGGGCAGGGGCGAAGTGCAGGAAAGCCGGCATCACCTTCGGGTTCCACAACCACCAGGTGGAGTTTCAGGAGATCAATGGCCGTGTGCCCTTCGATATCCTCGTGGAACAGAGTGATCCGAAGCTGGTAATCTTTGAGATGGACCTGGCATGGATAACAGCTGCAGGAAAGGACCCGGTGGCATACTTCAGAAAGTATCCCGGCCGGTTCGAGTTATGGCATCTGAAGGACCTTACCCCGGAAAAACAGGATGCAACCCTTGGAGAGGGAATCATCGATTTCAGGCCGATTCTTGCTGAGGCCAGGACAGCAGGCATGAAATACTGGTTCCTGGAGCAGGACTTTTGCCGCACGCATACTCCGATGGAAAGCATCAGGATAAGCAGGGATTATTACCTCAGACTTCTGGAAAAATAAGAGCCTGGAAAATCAACCTCGGACTTCTGAAAAAAGAAGAGTCCGAAAAATCTACCTCGGACTTCTAAAAAAAGAAGAGTCCGAAAAATCAGTTCCGGCACAGATTTAATGCAGCTCTCCGGTGTCCTGTGCCCGGGGGGCTTCTTTATTCTTCTCAGAGTCCGGTAGTGGTTGATCCGTTCCGTGAAGAAGAGACCACCGCCTCCAGAAATTTCATTCCCCTGACCCCTTCTTTGATTCCGGGGTAGTCAGCTGCAGGATCAGGTTTCTGACCATCGTTAACTGCCTTGATGTGCATTGCAAAATTCCTGTACAGGTTGCCGAATGCCTCAATGAATCCTTCAGGGTGCCCTGCCGGAAGTCTTGTGTGCATGAAGGCGGGTAAACCCGTTACGGCAAAGGAGGTGCCGGTACGGATAACCTGCACAGGAGCATCAGAGCGGAGATGGATGAGAGTATTTGGCTCCATCTGACGCCATATAAGAGCTCCATCTTCACCGTAAATCCTTATTGACAGGTTGTTCTCCTCTCCGGTGGCCACCTGGCTGGCAAGAAGGGTTCCGCTTATGTTGTTTCCAAAAGTGAGCGAGACAGTGCCATCATCGTCAAGCATCCTCCCGGCTACCACTCTGTGCAGTTCTGCCGACAATGAGACAACCTCCTCGCCCGTGACATATTCCGCAAGGTTGAATGCATGTGTGCCTATGTCAGCCATCGCCCCGGCAATGCCTGCCCTTGCCGGGTCAGACCTCCATTCAGCCTGCCGGTTACCGCTCTTTTCCAGCGGTGTTGAGAGCCATCCCTGAAGGTACTGAACAATCACCTTCCTGGTCTTTCCGATCTCTCCCGAAAGCACCATATTGCGTGCTGCCTTAACCATGGGATAACCGGTATAATTATGGGTCAGGCAAAACAGTTTCCCTGTCCGGTCAACTGTTTCTTGCAGGTCAAGAGCTTCAGTCACACTGAGACACAGGGGTTTGTCACAAATAACATGAAATCCTGCCTCCAGAGCCATTTTTGCCGGACCATAATGAAGATGGTTCGGGGTGACAATGGTGATGAAGTGGGGTCTGATCTCATCGGGCAGGGCGCTTTCGGCAATGATCATCTCCTGCCAGCTGTCATAAATACGTGCTTCATTGAGAGCCTCCCTGGTTCCTGTCAGCCGTGAGATTTCCGGGTTACTGCTGAATGCACCGGAAACAAGTTCACAGAGAGCGTCAAGACGTGCTGCCATGCGGTGCACGGGTCCGATAAGCGATCCCTCGCCTCCGCCGATCATTCCATACCTAATTTTCTTCATGGATGGTATTATTCATGTCAGATTCTATTCCCCTGGCAACGATTCCGTTTGAAGTGCAGAACTGTTCAACAGCTTCCATCAGCCGTAATGAGCTCTCCCTGTAAAGGAGTCCCAGTTGTAGTGCAATAATCTTCCCGGTCTTCAGTGTGAATGTTATTCTCAGCTGACTGAACTCAATCTCCCTGATATCTGCAGCCTTTATTGTTCTCGCAGGTGAGTATGCGCTCTTTTTTAAAACGATTGAGTCACCGGCAAGAGTCATGTGCCTTTGAGTCAGGCCAAGACCCGTTGCCAGCAGCCATATTCCGAAAAGACCGAGGAA
Organism: Bacteroidales bacterium; assembly: GCA_009881065.1. Lineage (GTDB taxonomy): Bacteria > Bacteroidota > Bacteroidia > Bacteroidales > VadinHA17 > SR-FBR-E99. The sequence goes on from WXFE01000057.1 coordinate 24,500, forward strand.
AACTATGGCAGCTATATTGTTCATATTCAGAAGTCCTGAGCCGGCCATCTTAACTGTGGTTATTATTGCGGCGGCAATACAGACTACCCCAAAGATGGTTCTTGCAATCAGGCTTATCCTGTCATGCTCACCGGTATCAAGACTGAATCTCTGAGTTTCCATATGTTTTTCTGCAAGGTAATGTATATTTTCACAACAACTCCTGATTGTTGTACCTGTCAGGCATCATGCCCTAAAATATATGAAAGAAATAGTAAACTTGGGAGAATATTTCTATTTTTATCCAACCATTGAAGAACTTAACCTGAAATGATATGAAAGAGGAGACAAAAAAAATCACAAGACGGTCATTTGTAGGCACTACAGGTGCTGCATTTGCCGGACTTACAATTCTGCCCGGCAACGTTGTCAGCGGGCTTGGCCACCGGGCGCCCAGTGACAAGTTGAACATCGCCGCAATTGGTATCGGAGGTATGGGTGCCTCAAATCTCAGGAATGTTGCAGCAACAGAAAACATAGTCGCACTTTGTGACGTGGACTGGGGCTACTCGAAGAGGGTCTTTGAAGCCTATCCGGCAGCGAAGCGATTCTGGGATTACCGGAAGATGTATGATGAGATGGGCAAGTCAATTGATGCCGTCATCATTGCAACGGCAGACCACACTCATGCAATTACTGCTGCTCACGCGATGACCATGGGCAAGCATGTCTACCTGCAGAAACCCCTTACCCACACTGTATATGAATCGAGACTTCTGACCAGACTTGCAGCGAAGCATAAAGTGGCAACATCGATGGGTAATCAGGGCTCCTCAGCAATCGGAGTAGACCTTGTACAGGAGTGGATACAGAACCGCGAAATAGGTGAGGTTACGAAGGTAGAAGCCTTCACTGACCGTCCGATATGGCCTCAGGGCATGAACCGGCCTGCGAAAGTAGATAAGGTGCCGAAGACACTTGACTGGGACCTGTTCCTGGGACCTGCTCCCGTCAGGCCTTACAACGCCATATATCATCCCTGGAACTGGAGGGGATGGTGGGATTTCGGAACCGGCGCGCTGGGTGATATGGCATGCCATATCCTGCATCCTGTCTTCAAATCTCTCAGGCTTAAATACCCGACAAAAGTACAGGCAAGCTCAACCCTGCTGCTGACTGACTGTGCTCCAAACGCACAGACTGTGAAGTATATCTATCCTGCCAGAACGGCGCCATCACATTACAAGATTGACCTGCCTGAAGTGGAGGTGATATGGTATGACGGTGGACTTCAGCCTATGAAGCCCGAAGGATGGCCGGAAGGAAAGGATATGAATGACTCGGGGGGCGGAGTCATCTTCCATGGTACCAAGGATAAGCTCATATGCGGTTGCTATGGCATTAATCCATGGCTCCTCTCAGGCAGGGTGCCAAATGCTCCTGTAACTGAAAGACGTGTAGAGAATGCCACCAGGGGAGGCCATGAGATGGATTGGGTAAGAGCATGCAAGGAAAGCCCCGAAAACAGAATTCCCACCAAGTCTGATTTTGCCGAAGCCGGTCCGTTCAATGAAATGGTAGTAATGGGTGTCCTGGCCGTAAGGCTCCAGGGACTGAACAAGATTCTCGAGTGGGACGGGGAAAAGATGGAGTTTACCAATATCAAAGATGATGAGACAATAAAGATCTGTATCGAGGATAATTTTACCATTACTGACGGTCACCCGACATTCAACAAGAAGTGGACCGATCCGATCATTGCGAAGCAGTTTGCCACCGAAATGGTCAGGCATACCTATCGTGACGGCTGGTCACTTCCCGAAATGCCTGCATAATGTTAAAATCTGACAGGCAGGTTGGTTTTGCTGAATTGAAAATCAAAACAAATACTTAAAATTAATAACTTATGAAACTGATTAAGACAATGTTTGTTCTTCTCCTTGCAGTCTCGTTTGTCTCCTGTGGAACAGGAAAGGGGAAAAAGGATGCTGAAAAGAAATCGACTGAAGCCGAGGTATGGACTTTTCTCTTTGACGGATCAGGAACCCATGGCTGGCGTAACTACAACAAGACCACCTTTCCCGAACAGGGATGGGAAGTTGTTGATGGCACTCTGCATTGCATAGGTTCCGGAAGGGGCGAAGCAGGCGGTGGTGGCGGTGACATCATCTATGACAAGAAATTCTCGAACTTCCACCTCAAGCTGGAATGGAAGATATCAGAAGGCGGAAACAGCGGAATTTTCTACCTGGCGCAGGAAGGCCCGGAATGGGATTATATATATAAGACTGCTCCCGAGATGCAGGTTCTTGACAATGAAAGGCACCCTGATGCCGAGGCTGGCAAGGACGGAAACCGTCAGGCAGGTTCACTCTATGACCTTATCCCTGCAAACCCGCAGAATGCCAAGCCGGCAGGTGAGTGGAACACAGCTGAGATCAAGGTTTACAAGGGATCTGTATGGCACATCCAGAATGGCGAGACCATTCTCGAATACCATCTCTGGACCCCCGAATGGAACAATCTTGTTGCTGGCAGCAAATTCCCCGCACTGAATCCCGACTGGGCCAATGTTGCCTCCGAGGGTTACATAGGCCTGCAGGATCACGGCGATGACGTCTGGTATCGTAATGTCCAGATCAGGGAATTGTAATCATCATCATCATCAGGATAGATAATTACCCAATATGTAGATATTATCCCTGAGGGCAGGTAGCGGCGGGTCTCAGACCCGCCGCTATGTGTCCATATACAGATATTACCCCGGGGGCAGGTGGCGACGGGTCTCAGACCCGTCGGTACGTACCCATATACAGATAATTACCCCCGGGGCAGGCAGATATCATATGTATATATCACGCCCCGGGTGCCGGATTCCCATACAATCCGATATCCTCGGCCACCTCCCGCATACCTGATATTGTGTCTGAGATAAGGTCGTTCAGGTCAACATTGAGCATGGCTGCACCCTTTTCGATGACACTCCGGTTAACACCTGCGGCGAACCTTTTGTCTGTCCATTTTTTGCGGACTGACTTTGCCTCCATGTCAAGCACGCTTCGTGAAGGCCTGACGAGTGCACTCGTGGTCACGAGTCCGGTCAGCTCATCAATTGCAAACAGCGTTTTCTCAAGGAGAGTAAGGGGCTCGACCTCAGAGCAGATGCCATATCCATGGCTGACTACAGCTCTGACATACTCCTCCGGCCATCCCTCTTCCTTAAGTATCTTCTCCGTCATGGTGCAGTGCTGGTCAGGGTACATCTCATAATCGAGATCATGCACCAGTCCGATGATTCCCCACTTTTCCTCATCTTCGCCGTGCTTGCGCGCCATGTATCTCATTACAGCCTCAACTGAAAGAGCGTGTTTGTAGAGGCTGTCTGACTTGTTGTACCTTCTGAAAAGCTCCAGAGCTTCTTCCCTGGTGGGTATTTTGCCTGTCATTTCCTGATATTATTGTGATAAATGCAATTGGAATATCCCGTAGGGTTACTTTTTGACTGCCTTCATCGAGAAGCTCCTGCTCCCGTATGAGACCCGTAGCGTATAGAGGCCTGATCCGAGGTGCCGGCAATTGAACGGAATCCGGTTCCTGCCGGGCGACAGTTCAGCCACCGACCGCATGACGATCCTTCCGGAAGTATCAATGAGTTCAAAATTTGCCGTCTCACTTCCCTCAAAGTCAACTTCCAGCGAGAACTCCTCAGTAAAAGGATTGGGATGCAGGATTACCTGATTTTCATTGATTTCCGGTCCGGTTCCTGATATGACAAACGAGACGACAGCGGTATCATTTCCTGCATAGCCGTCTTCCGGAAGCCTGCTGTAAATATGAATCTGGTATGGTATATCCTTCAGCAAACTGCATTTCCGGGTGAATGCCACAATGGCAGTATCGCCCGGGTCGATTTTCCTGTAGAAGGTTTCATTGACCAAATCCCCCTGGTTGATACTGTATGCCAGCGGGAAGCTGGTCAGTGCAGTGCGTCCGAGGTTGATCACCCTCCCCTTTACGGTCACATCTGTAAGCAGTGACTCTGGTGAGGGGGCAAAGACCGAATCAATATGGAGGTCCGCATCAAGGAATGAAATGTCGGGGAAAGTGACCTGGTCAAGCCATGCTGCATCAAGTCCGCCTGAGAGTGAGACATCCTTTGAATAAATCCATTCCAGCAGGTGTACACCCGGCTTGAGTACTTTCTTTCTCAGCGCCCAGGGTGTGTCACCCGAGATCTGCATGTCAATGACACTGTCTACCCTGAAGGTCAGCTTGTCATATGTGTGTTCGGAGGAGACCCGAACATAAAATGAGAGGGTGTCGGCAACAGGGTTATTGACATATATGGCAAGGATCGATTCCGTTTTGTCAGGTATCGGAGCTGACCTTGCGGAATGAACGTTCTCATACGATGCCGTGGATGTTATTATCCACGGGTATTCTCCATTCATTATCCACGGGAACACGTCGAACCTGTTGAACTCCCAGGTTTCGCGTGTTTTACCCGTACTGAGTGACCACTTGCCCCTTGTTTCATATTTGCCGCATATAAAGCTTACATCGTAGGGGATTACCTTCCCGGATCCGGCAAGGAGTGAGATTTCCGCTTCAAAATAAATATCCTTTACCTCTCCTGGTTTTATGCTGTCAGTAGTCAGTTCTGGCTGCAATACGGTTAGCAATGATCCGGTATTGGTTATCTTCACTACCCCGGTGGCAGCGGCTGATCCGTCATTTTTTACCCTGACCCTGAGATGCAGTTTTTCTCCCGCATCGGGAAGGAAATTGGAGTTCCCCAACTGGGAATCGTCATGAATGGCTGAAATAATTTTCAGCTCCGGGGCATTAAGGGTCATGTCAATACCATACCTGTACTCTTCGCTGCCACCTTTTATGCTGAGCAGCAGTGCTGCCAGCTCACCATCCTCCACACTGTCTGAAACCCTGAAGATGAACTTGCCGTTTATTGTGCGTGTCTGTCCCGGAAGCAACACCCCTATGGAAGCAGTATCAGCTTCCAGTGTTATCATCCCTGAAACGATGCTTAGCCTTGCTGTCAGCTTTGAGGTATGCGCCTTCCCGATATTCTTCACAGTAATCCGCAGATTCACCGGTTCGCTGTAGTCGGGAAGACCATTTCCATTGCCATCGGCGTCATCGAATACTATGTCGGTGACCGTTATGAATGGTTCAGAAACATCTCCGAAATGAATGGTTTTGTAGAAAGGCACCATATTCTGTCCTGTGACCACCAGGAGGCATGAATCCCTGACGCCTTCCGGAATAGTCAGGGAGATGTTCCCGGAAGGACTGACGAACCTTGCATCCCACAGCGTGTCAAAATTTGACAGTGCTGCGTATGCAAAAGGCCCGGCAAAGAAACTCAGTGTCTGCAGTTGCCGGGGCACCCTGTCCGGAAGGTCTATTCTGAAAGTGTCAGGCCTGCCTATTACCGGAGAGAGTGAAGGATCACCCAGCAGGATGTATGTCTCCCAGTAATACTTCTTGCGCGGACTGGTACTGGCCGATACGGACATGTTGCCTGAAAAGTTTATCTGACCCATGGTGTAGTACCATTCGCCCGGTGGTTCACCGTGCGTATGGAATAGTCTGTCAAAGGCTCCTGCGCCGGTAGTTTCAAAGGTGACGTTCGGACCAGGCGTTCCCGGACCCACTGCCCAGAAGAAATCATCGCTCCAGTAAGAGTCATTGGTACATCCTATATATCCGATGGCCCCCTTCCCCGGGGTGGCAACCATGGCTGTGCCAAAGCACGAAGGAACGTTTATCTGGGCTGTGCGGCAGGCATTGGCGATGATGAGAGGGTACTTGTTTTCATTGCTGAACTCGTTCATCATCGAGGTTCTGAAAGCAGGGTCACTGAAGCCGGTGGCTTCACCATGACCGGTATAGTTCAGTATGCTGACTCCCTTGTTGAAAACAATCTTCAGCGAGTCATCCTTCTGAGGCGAGTCAGGATAGAGCCAGCCGATGGCATCAAGGGATGTGTCTGTTTTCAGGTAAGTATTGTAGATGTATGACACCTGCCCGTTCATATACAGCTCATATCCCGGCGCATTGCCTGCTGTGACGAGTGCCCGTGACCAGTTGTCAACAGCGGGGCCAAGCCTGTTGGTCTCGTAATCGATAATTTTCCTGACCATCCCCTTCATCTGGGTGGTATCTGATGCCGGGAGCCTGCCAATGAATAGCTCAGGGATATAGTCGCCCCCGCCATCAAATTCGCCGTAGTAAAGATCTGACACAAAGGTGGTTCCTTGTGATGTGGGTATTATGGACTGATCGCCGGCGATCATCAGGTAATGTACCGGAATCCCCTTTTCCTGAAGATCAAAATAAACGGCAGATATCCTGTTTTTCAGATCCTTGTATATTGAATCAGAAGGTCCTGATTTCTTGTAAATTACAGTTGTACGTATTCCCTTCAGCGCTTTCCATTTGACCAGTGGTTCCAGATGTTTTCTGAAAATGGAGTCGGTGACTATGATCATGTGAACAGGCTGGTCAGTATAGCCTGTAATATAGGAGTCTGAAGCAAATCCGCCCTTGTTGACCGGATCTTCCGGTTGTTCCTCACCCTTTGTTGCTTCCGGTTTGAACCCGATCACCACCTTCATTGACGTGATAAGATCGACGTATCTGCCCCCTGGATTGTAGAAAGCCGGTGAGACTGTGATATTTGCCAGCCGGCGGCCCCTGAATATGCCTTCGTGAGTCACCTTTACCGTATCATGCATCAGGATGTTCTGACTGCCATAGGCTTTCCGGTCCTTGACGGTGATTCTGTTATCGCGTACCTGATTCTTGGTTCTTGCCGGCTGTGCCGGGAAAAGCTCGGCTTGGGCGGCTCCATGGTCAGCAAAACGAATTCTGCGCGAAGTCACTTCCGAGATGGAAACAACCACCTCCATTCCATCCGGTACTTCAACAAGCTGGCTCCATACCGGCAGCTCCGGCTGTCCGGTCTCGTGAGACTGATGGTGCCCCGGAAGAAACAGCCTCAGGTACTTGCCTGACGGGTCGGTAATGGTCTGAAATTTTGATTCACCTGAACGGTAGATGAAGTCAGACGGCTGACACGACATTTTTATGCCAGGTTTGTCGCCAGCCCTCCTTTCGGCATTAGCCTGGGAATCAGCATCGGGCAGGTTTAGCAGAAGCATAATAGCCGCCAACACTGCAGTTGCCCTCTGTTCTAACCTCATAACCTGAATATATGAAGCCAAGATAACTAAAAATTACCTTAATATATATCCCGGAAGTGATTTCAACCGTTATATAAATTGTATTAGTATATTTAAATATAAATTAAGGGAAATTGTTCAGGGTATGAAGAAGGGATTCAAAATTACGATACTCCTTCTATTATTATCATTATCAGTATTTTCGCAGGTCAACAGGTATGGTACCCCTTTGATCAGCCGGTTTGATGCATCCGCTACTCCGGGAGAGCTCCGAAATCTGTGTATCACAATGGACAAAAGCGGGGTGATGTATTTTGGCAATGAATCCGGAGGAATTGTCACATATAACGGCAGCAGGTGGGGGAAGATAAACACCCCGGGTATCGGAGCAGTTACCACACTGATCACTGACACACATGGAATTGTATATGCCGGAGGAAGCAGGGGATTCGGTTTCCTGCAACCTGACAATACAGGCAGAATGGTCTATGTTTCACTGGCAGGGCTTACAGGAAGCGGGGAAGAGATCTACAGTCCCATAACCTCAAGTACGGCAGACAGTAATTATGTCTATTTCAGTGATGGCAGGAGACTGTTTGTCAAAGATCCTAAAAAGGATTCAGTTTCAGTTATCGACCTGAAGAGGGAATTGGGGATAAAAGATGTTTCTGCGTTGCTTGCATTTGACAACAGGCTGATAATTGCTGACAACCAGAAGGGATTATTTGCCCGCAGCGCTGACAGAACCGGCAGAATACCGGGAGGAGAGAAAGTGGCACCTGCCGGATTTATACGGCTTCTTCCATATGACAGAGACAATCTTCTCATTGGCGATGCACAAAATGGACTGATGCTGTTTAACATCAGAACAGGCGCTATCGCTTTTCTTCCGGCAGACACGAAATCAAAGAGCGTGGTGCAAAGAGGTTCACTCACCGATGTTGCCCTGCTTCCCGGCAACCTGATTGCTGCTGGTTATTCGGACAGGGGAGGGGTCTACATATATAGTCATGAGGGAACGCTTCTCCAGCATATATCAGAAAGAACCGCTGCAGTGACTGAGTCTTCAGTGACGGCCATGTACTGCAACAATACATCCAATTCACAACTATGGTTCTGTACCAGCGGCTTTATAAACAGGGCTTCCATATCATTGCCGGCATCCGGGTTCACACCCGCCGCCGGTATCACTTCTGTCTGCGGTCCGGTAGCAGAATATGCCGGGGAAATATACGCCGGAACTGAAAATGGCCTTCTTGTCAGTTACACTGATCCGTCAGGTGAGAGGAGATTCAGGATAAAAGGGGGCCAGGGAGCCAGGGTCTATTCACTTGCCCCCGTGGACCTCCCGGAAGGAAGAGTGCTGCTGGCTGCCACAGAAAACGGACTCCTGCAACTTGACAGTTATGACGATCTGGAACGGTTTCTTCCCGGGCTGCACCTCACTGCTGCCCGCAACTCGGGCATGAATCCCGGGATAATGATATCAGGCTCACCCGACGGAACAGTCAGAACGTTGGTTCATGATGGCTACGAATGGGAAATCAGGCACACCATCAGCAACGCGGTTACAGGTCGCATCAGTGATATTGAACAGACCACACCGGGTGACTGGTGGCTGTTAACATCAGATCCGGTATCACTGGTAAGAATGCGCTGTGAGTCAAATGACACGTCATTTGTAGTTTATGGCAGGTATAAGGGAGTGATATCTGACACCCTGAACAGCCTTGCCGTCATTAATAACAATCTTTACCTGTGCACAGGCAGGGGTATCTCTGTTTATGACGGGCAGGATGATACTTTCAGGAAGGATCATGATCTGACAGGAAAGACTTTTGATGAGGCCAATATCAGGATTCTGATCAGCGCACCTGAAGGGGAAGTGATCATATCAGGCTATGACGCGCGCAACTTTGATGCTATAGTCGCAACCACCCGCCAGGGTCATGTGGTCTTCAGACGTCAGTTTGATTTCCTGCCTGACCTGGCAACAACGGGAATATCCTATGCTGACGGAAGCGTCTGGCTTGCAAAGGGGCAGAACCTCTTTGTAATGGATAAGTCAAAGCTTGCGTTCAGGTACGGTGATTTCAGTACTCTGTTTACCAGGATCAGCACCGGAAGCGGACATATCCTCATGGATGGCACCTTCTATACCGATTCGAAGGAGGGGCAACGGATACCCTCTGCAATACAGCCTGCCAGACCTGGCATCACCATTTCCCACAGAGACAACAACCTTACCTTTAACTGGACAACCACCTCCTATATTGATGAGGAGAAGACTGAGTACAGGCACCGCCTGGAGGGTTATGATGATGACTGGTCATCCTGGGAAAAGCGCACCTGCAGGGATTACACCAATCTGCCCTCCGGTGATTACCGGTTTGTTGTAAAGGCAAGAACAATAACAGGGTTTGAGGGAGAGGAGATTTCCTATTCATTTTCTGTCAAGAGGCCGTGGCTGAGCTCCCTTGTGGCAAAACTTTTCTACATAGTCATTGCCGGCTGGCTCCTGTTCCTCCTGATGAGATACTCTGCAAGGAGGCTGCGCATAAGGAACAAGAGGCTTGACAACCTGCTCAGGCAAAGGAATGAAGCTGCGGCAAAAGGGAGGAACGAGATAGAAGGGCTTGAAAAATATGCCGGCCTGGTTCAGCAGACTCTGCTGCATTCAGAGAGGAGGCTGGGAGAGGCCATCCCGAACAGTTTCCTCCTTAACAGACCCAAAGGTGCTGTCAGCGGAGATTTTTTCTGGATATCCAGGCAGGGAGAGAGATCAATAATAGCTGCAGGTGACTGTACGGGTCACGGGGTGCCATCAGCACTTCGTACGGTAATGGCTCTTTGCTTCCTTGATGAGATAGCTGACAGACCGGGATATATGAGTACCTCGGAGATGCTGAGGGAATTCAGGAACAGGCTGATCAGGGCTTTCTCAACCCTTCCTGCCGATGAATTGCAGAGTGAGGGCATTGACATATCGCTGCTTTCGATTGACACAGAAAGGAAGACTGTTGAATATTCGGGCGCAGCCATGCAATGCTTCAGGGTCAGGGAGATGAGTGACCAGGAGAGGATCAAATGGTACAACGGCGAATTCAAACCTAATGCAGGTACCCAGGTGAGTGGCAAGTATCTGCTGGAAACCGTTTACGGTGACAGGATGCCACTGGGAATGCATCTTGACGGAGATCACTTGTTTACGCAACATACATGGAAGCTTGAGAAGAACTCGTCATATTACCTGTTTACTGACGGTTATCCGGACCAGTTCAATGGCGCTACAGGCAAGAAATTCATGAGGAGAAACATGCGGAAGCTGATTCTTGACATACAAAATTTTCCGATGAGCAAACAAAAGGAGATTCTTGAAGAGCGCTTGGGCAGCTGGATGGGAAACGCGCAGCAGACCGATGATATCCTGGTGGCAGGATTAAGGATTGACGGGTCGTCTACCTGGTCTGATCAGGACTGAAATTACTGAGCCTGTAAAAGATTCCCTTTTCACTGCCCTCATAGGTGATCAGACCGCAGAGAATAAAATCGCTGAGTATCTTTTCGGCCCTCCTTGCATTGATACCTGCGAGGATGCGGAATTCTTTCACCGTTATCCTGCCCTCGCTGCGCAGAAAACTCAGAAGCAGGTTTTCAGTCTCCTCAAACCTCAGTAGCAGTCCGCGTGACTTTGCACTACGGCGCCACACCTGAAGGATCACCCTGTCAGCCATGAAGTTCTGATCGTTTTGCCTGAAATAGGCTCTCCACCTGCCATGTTCGTCTCTGGCCTTTACCGGAATTACGGGGCTTTTCAGCACCTCCGCCTCAAGGATATTCTTGCCGTTAATAGTGTGGTTTCTTGTGCGGATAGTCACCTCGGGGTCACAGTGGAGCCTTGCGGCGGCGTCTATCATGTAATACTCCTCGTCTGACCTCACACCGGCGAGTGATCCGTTATCCCTGACCCCGATAAGCAGCTTACCCCCGGCAGTGTTTGAAAATGCTGACAGGGTACGGGCAATCTTCTGCGGATCAGAAATACAGTACTTGAAGTCAAGGTTCAGACCCTCGCCGCCTGATATCAGGTTGTGGATATATCGTCCCATAATTGCCTGATTTTATGCTGCGCAGCAGCCTCGCTAAAATATAATAAAATTTTGTATATTGGTTCATTCTCAACGGCACGGTGACCGGGTCAGAACGGATTTATCAACACTGCCGTGAAGTGAGAATATGTGCAGTAATAAGATTAAACAACAAAACATTCTTCATGAAACGCAGAAACTTTTTCAGATCCGGTCTTGCGGGAGCAGCAGGGATCACATTGATGGGTAACCGGGCCCTGGCCGGAAACAGCAAAAGAGATGAGGGAGAGATTGTATACAGGACCCTTGGCAGGACCGGTCTCAGGCTGCCCGTAGTCAGTTTCGGCGTGATGAGGGCTGACAACAGCGCACTGGTAAAAGCTGCCTATGAGGGTGGCATGAAGCTTTTTGATACGGCCCACGGCTATATGAACGGCAGGAATGAGGAGATGCTTGGAAACTTCTTCAGCACGGTGCCCCGTGAATCATTTGTATTGGCCACCAAGGTGAAACCGGCAGGGGTTGACCGTACAGGTCTCCCCTCAAAGGATACCACTGCGGAGAGATTCCTTGAGATGTTTGATATAAGCCTCAGCAGGCTTAAAGTTGACTACGTTGATATACTATATATGCACTCTGCTGACACTGCTGAGATGGTCAGGCACAAGGAAACTGTCAAAGCAATGCTTGATCTGAAGAAGCAGGGAAGGGTTCGGTTCATTGGCATATCAACACACAAGAATGAGCCGCTGGTTATAAATACCATGGTTGAGGAGGGTATCTGGGATGTTGTGCTTACCTCGTACAACTACCGCCAGACATACATTGATGAGATGAACAGCGCCATTGAGAAAGCAGCAGCAGCGGGTATGGGTGTGGTAGCCATGAAAACCCTGGCCGGAGGATGGCTTGACAGGGAGAGAACTAAGCCCGTCAACGTACAGGCTGCCCTGAGGTGGGTATTGTCAAATCCGAATGTGCATACCACCATCCCCGGTATTACTGCATTTGACCAGTTGGAGACAGACCTGAAGATTATGAGGGACATTGTTCTCACAGATCAGGAGAAGGCTGAACTGATGGCTGAAGCCTCATTACCCGGGCTCTACTGCAATGCCTGCAGCAACTGTGTCCCCGGCTGTCCCAATAACCTGCCGATACCTGAACTGATGAGGGCTTATATGTACGCCTACGGCTATCATAATGCCGCAATGGCATCAGAGCTTGTAAGTGAGACTGCGGTTGAATCTAATCCCTGTGCCGGCTGTGACACATGCACTGCACACTGCGTAAGGGGATTTGATATCAGAGCCAAGATCAGTGACATTTCCAGGCTGGCCAATGTCCCATATGACCTTCTGGCATAAAATAACAACGCGATGAAAAGAACCCTTTTTATTTCCGTACTGCTCATTGTCTCATTTCAGACCATTCAGGGTCAGGGTCTTTTCCCGGAGTTGAGGGGATACAAGATCAGTGATGACTATCCTGTTTACACTCCTGACGACCTTTGGAACTATATCAACGGTGCAGCCGATGCCTACCTTCAGCTGGGTTTCATTGACCTGAACATAAGGGAGTATGTTAAGGGCAAGAACATCATCAAGGCGGAAATCTACCGGTTTGGTGATGATGCCAGGGCTTTCGGAATGTACTCCATGGAGCGCTCGCCAGGGTATAAATTCATTAACACGGGGGTACAGGGGTACAATGAGGAAGGTGTGGTTCACTTCTACAAAGACTGTTTTTATGTCAAGATCATGAGCCATTCCCTCTCTGCAAAAGTGAACAGCTCCATGCTTGATCTTGCCACTCTGATTTCGTCCCGTATGGGCGGATCGGGTGAGTTTCCGGCACTGCTCAGGCTCTTTCCTTCCGAAGGGCTTCTTGAGAATCAGGAGACATACCTGCTGGAGAGTGTTCTGGGGCACGAGTTTCTGCGCGGCGCCTTCAGGGCTTCGTACGAGGTTGAGGGAGACCGGTTTGACATATATCTCTTCAGCCGTGAAGATCCGGCTGAAGTTGCAGCAATGGCAGCCAGCCTTGCCGGAGATGCATGGGCAGCCGATGATGAGGTTTTCAGGTATGCCTTTAAGGATGGATTCAACGGGTTGCTGTATATGGCGAGGCAGGGGGGAAAGCTGATACTGATCAGCGGGCTGCCATTGGAGAGGTCGTCTCTGGCTGAGCGTTACATCACGTTAATGCTTGGCAGCCACTGAACACAGAGTATTTGATGGATCGCAATAAAAAAGGTGCCTCACAATTGAGACACCTTTTTAATTTTCGTTAAGCTTCCTTTACTTGAGCTCGAATTTGATAGGTACGCTATACCATACGTTCACGGGTTTACCGCCCTGTTTGCCGGGTTTCCACAGCGGGAGCATCTTGATGACCCTGATTGCCTCTTCATCGAGCGACGGGTCAACGCCCCTGACTACGGATACCTGATCAACGGTACCCTTGTATGTTACGCAGAAGCGAAGAGTTACCCTGCCCTGGATGTTGTTTTCCTTGGCAATCTCAGGATAATTGATGTTGCTGTAGATGAAATTGAAGAGCTCGGCATCCCCACCCGGGAATGAGGGCATCTCTTCAACCACCACAAACACCTCTTGTGGGGCTTCTTCCTCTATCTCTTCCTGTACCTGTTCAATTACCTCAAGCCCTACATCCTCGTCAACCACAGTTTCAGCCACGTCGTCCATAGCCATAAACTGTGATGCCTCTTCAGGTTTGATGCTATCAACGATTACAGGAGCCACGTATTTCACCACTGTCTGCTGTTCTGTCGGCGGTGGAGGCGGTGGAGGCGGTGGAGGAGCAGCGGCTTCCTGGTTGATGTCATTAGCCATTTCAGCTATGACCTCAGTAGCGTCTCTCTCCTTGACATGAGCTATACTTCTGGCTTTCAGATAGGGAACATAGGCTGCGATGAAAACCACAATTACTCCAACAATAATTGATACTGTCATTGTCCTGGAATATTTCCTGCGGAGTTCGTATGCGCCGTATTCCTTGTTTCTGCCTTCGAATACTATATCATCGAAGCTTGGGTATCGTTTCCTTTTATTTGCCATAGTTGTACCTCCCTATTGTGCTGAACCTGAAGGAGCGGCTGCTGCCCTGTTGAGGGCATCAACAACCAGATTCTCTTCTATCCAGTCTATATCCGTAAAAATGTATCGGGCAATACCCACAATTGACATCTCGTCAATGATATCGACGAAATTTTTGTACTTGGCTGTCTTGTAGGCTTTGATAAGAACGATAGGCCCTGTATCATCATCCTTTTTAAGCTGGCTGATTGCAGATCTCACCGAGTCCTGTCTGATATTGATCTTACCTGAGATAACATCTTTCTCAAACTGGTCTATTTTGCGGAACAGGGCCCTGTTACGGTCAAGTAGTACCTGACGGATTCCTGTTGCGCTGAAATCAGTTTCCTGAAGTACTGTCACTTCAGGGTCTGCTTTACCGGGGTACCAGTAGACTTTGTCGTCCGGACCGAGGATGATATTGAGAGTGCGGCTGTCAGCAATCTTCGGAGGTTCTACTTTTTCATCCTTCCTGATTTTTTCAGGAAGAATTATTTCCATCACCTTTGGTTTGCTGAAAGCTGCTGTGAGCATGAAGAACGTGATGAGCAAGCTCATGAGGTCTACCATTGGCGTCATATCCACGAAGGCTTCACCTTTTTTGGGTCTCTTTTTCGATCCCTTTTTCTCTTCCTGTACTATATGTGCCATCTTACTCTGCTATTTGCTCTTCCGTTATTTGAACTGCCCTGAGATTTGTGATCAGGTTGAACCTGTTCACCATCTTGTCCTGCAGAATATCCAATACTTCCCTTACAACCGGGAAATCAACGTCTGCATCACCCTTGATCATTGTATTGATAGCAGGGTTTATCTGACGTGCGAAGAGGATCCAGTATGAAAGTTGATTGTCAGCTGAATCAATTGGAACACCTTTTTCAAGGGCAATTTTTTCATCTGAATCCTTTGTGGAGAGATATTTTTTCATATCCTGTATCGGAACGCCCACGGCGGTGCCGGTTTTCTCGAAGAGGCGAAGTTCATCCTCGGTGAATTCAATGTTGTAGCGCTTGCCCATTTCGGCAAGGATTTTGGGCCGGTATTTTAATATGGTATCCGGTCCGTTGTCAACATTGAAGAATATCCGGTTGTCCTTCGCAATGAGTACCGTCATAACGTTGGCATCCATCATCGGTTTCTCCGATACGGAAAAAGGCGTATCGACAGGAGCTGTTTCCTGGGGCCTGAATGTTGCTGTCAGAATGAAGAATGTGAGCAGCAGTGTAAACAGGTCCACCATCGGCGTCATGTCGATTCGTGGCGATTTTGCTCCTAATTTAACCTTTGGCATCTTTTAATTCCTTTCTTTTTTTGACCAAAAGAATAAATTCGGCAGCTATTTTCTGATAGAGGAGGCGAATGTCTGTGTCAGACTGAAGCCAGCCTCGTCAATTTTAAATACATAGCTGTCTATCATTGATGAGAACCAGTTGAAGAAGATGATAGCCAGGGTTGAACCAGTGATACCGAATGCTGTGTTAACAAGAGCTTCAGAGATACCGGTTGAGAGGGCGAGAGCATCAGGAGCACCTGACTGTGCCAGGGCGGCGAATGCACGGATCATCCCGATAACCGTTCCGATAAGACCGATAAGCACTGAGATCGAAGCAATCGTTGAGAGGATCACCATGTTCCTTGACAGAACAGGGAGCTCGAGAGCTGTAGCCTCTTCAATAGCCTCCTTCATTGAGGTGATCTTCTGGTCTTTCTCCAGTTCCTGGTCACTTTCCAGGGCACGGTAGCGCGAGAGGCCTGCCTTGAGAACATTGGCAAGTGAACCCTTCTGCTTGTCACATGCAACGATGGCATCTTCAATCCTGTCTTCTGCAAGCATCTGTTTCACATTTGTGACAAACACGTTGAGTCTTGCCTTACCTTTTATCTTTGTCAGAGTGATAAGCCTTTCAAAGCAATAAATGATAAGAACAATCAGAATTGTAATAAGAATGGGCACGATAACACCACCCTTGTACATAAGACCGAGCAGGTTACCCTGCAGGGGGTGACCCTTGGGGTTGCCACCTTCAAAGTTAACCGGGTTACCCAGGAGGCGGGTAAAGATTAGATAAGCAATAATGAATGCAACAATGATTGCTAGGGGTGCAAAGATCGACTGCCATACACCACTTGACGACTTGGTTTTTTTACTCATTTCAGTATTCTTTAGTTGGTTTAAGTAAACAGGTGTCAAAAGTAATTATTCTCAATTTGTTTTACAATAGCCAAAATCAATTAGATCAATTTTATAACTCATTAATAATTATATGTCATTTATCGAGTGTGGCATTATAAGTCCTTCTCTTTGTCACAGGTACTTCAATTGACTTGTAGCCTTTGGCGCTGATTACCAGTGTCTCTGAAAATTCAGGCATCACGAACTTGTACTCACCCCTTGCGTTGGTCCATGCTTCGGCAGCAGTGTCCTTAACCCTTACTGATGCTCCCGGGATTGGATCGCCGTTTGAATCAGAGATAACGCCGGTGATCTCGTTGGGATGTGCTTTCGGCAGTGCACTCTTCTGGAGCTGTGTTATGTACTGGATGGATGACTTTGCAGCTTCATTGCCCGGTTCCAGAGCAAGAATCTTGTTGTTTTCCTCGATAGCCTTAGGGTAATCACCCATGGTCATGTACATGGTGCTCAGCGAGCTGTGAGCCTTGATACGATAATCGGGCGAGAGATTCATCATCCTGTTGTAGTACGCCTTTGCTTCGTCATACCTCTTGTTCTGCAGAGCTTCGTAGCCAAGATAACGGAGGGCGTCATGTATTTCCTTCACGTTCTTTACCGTGTCAGCGGCAGCTTTTTGGAGAAGAGTCTGAAACTTCGGTTTTGCAAGGCCAAGTTCAGAATCGGGATCCTTCGCGGAGGCTATATTGGCCAGCCAAAGATAACCCTGGAGGTTGTCAGGGTATTTTGCAACCATCTTGTTAAAGGCCTCGTCAGCCTTGTCAAAGGCTTTATCCTGGTAATAAGCCCTTCCAACCTGCAGGAAATCGGTTTCACTGTCCCTTCCCTTATCAAGGAGCAGTGACCAGGATGACGCTGCATCGGCGTACTTGCGGGCACCGTACTGAATGGTTCCCTTTTCATACAGCAGGTTGAGGTCTTCCTCTTCATTGAATCTGATTGCCTTGTCATATGCTTCGAATGACTTTGCAAGCTCGGCTTCTGCATTCTTAACCTGTGCACGGCCCTCTTCAACCCTGACCTGCAGGGCGTCAATTGATGCCTTTGCCTGCTCTTTTGCTGGACTTTTCAGCGTGGCATACCTTGCCTGAAGCTTACTCAGTTCGTCAGCATCGTTGTCAACATCTATTATAAGCTTTGCATAATTCTGGTTCTTCCTGGCAAGAATCCTTGCATAGTATATGTAGTCTTTCTTGATGATGCGGTCAGCATCAAGGTTGGCAAAAAGCTTGTCCATATATTGCTTTGCAAGCTCAAAATTGCCCTCTTCATATGCTGAGTAGCCGGCAATTCGGTTCATATATGTCCTTGACTGGTCAACCAGGAAGATCTCCTCAACATTTTTGATCACCTCCTCATATTCTTTTGCATAGAACAGTGCATTGACATACCTTATCTTGGCGGGGATGTTTCCCTGGGTCAGTTCGAGGTATTTCTCAAAGTACTTTTTGGAGTCAGTGAATCTTCCGGCCATGGAGTAAAGCTGCCCCAGCTCCCTGTATGCGGGTGCATAATCCTGGTCCAGGGCTATGGCTTGCTCATAGTAGGGGATGGCTGCATTGAGGTTGCGTCCCTTCACATAGATACTTCCGATTTTCATGTTTGCTGCAGGGGATGTCAGGTCCCAGTCCTGGGCAAGATTATAGTTCTTGATAGCCTTTGAGGCATCATTGACCAGATCATAGATGTCGCCTGCGATCATATAGACCTCGCTGTTTCTCGGATCAATTGAGAGTGCCTGCTTTACGAAGGGAAGTGCCTTGCTGGTGTCAACCTGCTCAAACCGGATGTATGATTCGGCAATCTTGGCCAGAGCATAGGCGTAACTTTTCGGATTCTTGATCTTGGTAACCTTCTTGTATGGAGGAAGGAGCTCCCTGGCTTTCAGCCTCAGTTCCTCAGCCCTGGCGTAATCGCCGTTGTACAGGGCAACCTTTGCAAGTCCTATATGGTTCAGCGGATCAGCAGCGTTGGCGGCAACACCCTTTTCGAAGATGTCGGCAGCTTCCTTCATCGCAATATTCAGCGAGTTGGAGATTGTGTCAGCAAAGTAGTTCAACAGTGCGTTTTCTCCGTAATGGAAAAAGATATTGCTGTTTGTAGGCTCATTTTTAATGAGTTGCTGGAACAGAACCTCTGCCTTGTCATACTGTTCGTTCTTGGTGAAAGTCCTTGCCTCATCGAGGGTCTGAGCCTTGAGCCCCGTGCCAAAGACCATGCAAAATACCGCTGCGGGCAGCAACGCGAGTTTTAAGCTTCTCATAATCATCGTTATCAAGTTTAGTTACTTATTTTTTACCTGCATAATTCTAATCGGCATCGTTGCAGGTATAAGACCCGATTTAAGAATTATTCTTTGTCCTTTTTCTCCTGCAACAAAAGATACAAATCCCGAGCCAAGCCCGGTAAATGATTCCCTTGAGTGCATATTTACCTCACGCACAAATGGATACGTTTTCTCATAAATATGTCCCTGCAAGGGCAGATAGTATGATGATTTATCAAGGTATTGCTGTGATATGGCCGCTACCTTTATCTTGCTCAGCATACTAAAGCTCTCCGTGTCATCCTCGTCACTTATCCAGTTGACACTGACGATGCCCAGAGCTCCGGGTGTTTGTGCTACATAATCAATTACCTCATTATTCGTATTAACTGCGAAAAAGTTGGGCAGCAGTTCTTCGGGAAGGGAGAATATTTCCCTGAAATATCTTATGTTGCCTGACCTGACATTATCAAACACAATGTTTATCTGGCCGAGGTTTGATGAGGAGTTGATCTGTTTCCAGTCAGTAATGTTGCCGGTGAAAATATCCTTTACATTCTCATAGGTCAGGAGTGAATCGGGGTTGCTGCGGTGGAGGACTAAAGCCAGGGCGTCATATGCCACAACGGTTGTACGAACCACAGTCTTCATATCAAGAAGCAGCTTTCGCTGTTCTTCCGTTGGTGCCCAGGATGAGGCTATCACTTTTACCGAATCATTCAGGAAGAAGGCCACCAGTTCATTCTCCGGCATATAGACGGGAGTGATATGAGCATAGGGGTAGAGGGCCGTGAAAGTATCAAGTTCAGCGTCTATGATGGGCTTGAATGAATCATCAGCTGCAATTCTGATGTTGCCTGACGTGGTAGTCTCTTTGAGAGCTGCAGTTCCCTTGTTTCTGCATCCAGGCATCAGGTTAAGCAATGCCAGGAGGATCACTCCGGCGGTTGCTGCCGTGAGGGATTTTGCTTTGTTCATCCTTCCTTTACTTATCAACTTGCTATGGGCCACAATATTAATAAAAATATGTTTATAAAACGGGTTTTATGATATTAAAAAAATCACTTCTTCTTCATTTAGTGTTTTCAAAATCTGTGCCATCAATGAAAAATAACTGATTTTTAATACTATTATCCCCTCTTTTTCTTTAAATTATTCATCACTATCCCCGGAACTGAAAAAAACATCCCTGATCTTTTCATAGGATACAAACACCCTGTAGATGGCATAGATGAAGAGCGGGACTGACAGTATGATTCTCATGGCTTTATCTATGTTGAAAATCTTCGTGGTAAGTACGAAGATCGCCAGGCCGAAATAAAAGAACACCATTACTGTTCCGAAGATCGCGAAGACCTTGTCATACATTTTACTGCTGTTCATTCTGATCAGGTTAACCTGACAAATATATTATTAATATCCTTTTTACATGCAGACATTAATTATTTATTGGCAAAAAAAGAGAGCCGCGTTAGCAGCTCTCCCTTATGATTACAGATGATCCGTTATTTTGTAGCGTTTTCCAGTCTCTTCATTATTGAGAAAATGAATGCTGCTGACAGCAGGCAACAGACGATGAACACGGTCCACAGTTGCCACAGTTCAACCTTGTCCCAAAGTTTTGTTCCCACGAAGAGGAGCTTATTGCCGACAGCAGTTGCAAGGAGCCACCCTGCCTGCATGAGTCCCTGGAATCTTGAGGGAGCCACCTTTGAAACGAATGAGAGGCCCATGGGGCTAAGGAAGAGTTCTGCCACTGTCAGGATAAGGTAGCTGCTGATGAGCCAGTATGGGGTCACCCTGAGAGCCTCGGCAACAGGAGACCCTCCAAGTGATGCCGGTGACGGCAGTTTGACTGACGCAATAAGGACAACCACGAAACCCACGGATGCGATCAGCATACCGATACCAATCTTTTTGGGTGTTGAAGGCTCGATGCCCTTTTTGTTAA